>CALZMR010000419.1 GCA_945788575.1 uncultured Woeseiaceae bacterium | reverse complement strand
GGTGGCGATCTCGGACAGATCGCTGCACACCAGCGTGAAGTTGTGACGTTTGTCGGTGCGCCGGATGCGGCGAATGCGATCGAGTGCGCGCTTGTTACCGATGTGGCAGCCCAGCGCATAGCTCGAATCGGTCGGATGAATTTCAATCAGTCGGGCCACGCGCGGATTGTAGGGCGTCGGGCTGCCGACGCAAGGGTCACAGGCGCGTAGGCATCGCCCGCGGTTCGGGCTATTATCGGGCGCCTTTCAATTGATGCCGGTCGCCGATGTTCGAATTTGCCCCCCTGCTGCTGTTTTTGGCGGCGTTCTTATATAAGGACATCTTCTTTGCGCTGATCGTATTGATGATCGCGATGCCCATCGGCCTGTTCCTGAAGTACCTGAAGACGAAGAAGCTCGACAAGATGTTTTTCTGGTCGACGGTGCTTCTGTATCCCTTCGGCGGCCTTACGCTGTATTTTCACGACGCGGAATTCCTGTTCTGGAAGCCGACGGTGTTCTATTGGGTGGTCTCGATCGTCCTTGCGGGCAGCCAGTGGATCGGAGAGAAACCACTGGTCAGGAGGCTGATCGATGTCGCAGGCGAACTGCCGACCGATCAGTTAACGCACACGCAGTGGCGAAACCTGAACCTCACCTGGTCGGGCTTCTTTGCGGCGATGGGCATACTCAACCTCTATGTCGCTTATAACTTCAGCCTCGACTTCTGGGTGAAGTTCAAGGTCTTCGGCCTGCTCGCGATCACCATCGTCTTCGTGTTCGCACAGGTCTTCTGGATCGCCTCGAAGATGAGCCATGATGAACCGGCTGACAGCGAGGAGCAGACCTGAGTGTGGTACGCGATCATGAGCGAAGACGTCGAGGACAGCCGCGAACGGCGAGCCGATGCAAGATCGGCCCACGTCTCCAGACTGCAGGGTCTCGCGGACGAGGGCCGCTTGCTCATCGCTGGCCCGCACCCGGCGATCGATGCTGAAGACCCTGGCGATGCCGGCTTCTCGGGCAGCCTCGTGGTCGCAGATTTTGAATCGCTCGCAGACGCACGGGCATGGGCGGATGCGGATCCTGCGGATGCGGATCCTTACGTCGAGGCCGGCGTCTACGAACGGGTAACGGTGAAACCGTACAAGCTGGTTCTGCCATGACGACCGAACGTGCAGCCCGTATTGAGTCGATCCTCGGCACGGCATTCGAGCCGACGAAGTTGCAGGTCAAAGATCAGAGTCACCTGCACGCGGGACACGCGGGGGCCGAGGACGGCAGGGGCCACTTCGCGGTGACCATTGTCTCGGACCGGTTCGCCGACCACGCGACTATTGCGCGCCATCGAATGGTCTACGACGCACTGGGCGATATGATGCAGACCGATATCCACGCGCTGTCGATTCGGGCGCTGACCGAGGACGAGGCCTGACGCACCCTACTTCGGCGGGGAATGCTGTATTATCCCGCCTCTTTCGCTTGAGGAATTCCACATGAGACTGACCGCCGGCAACCGTATCGCCGGGCTGGCCGCGGCTGCAATGCTTTCCGTAGCAGCAACCGCATCGGCCGAGACCGTAATGACCGTAGGCGATATCGAGATCGACAGCGTTTTGTTCGACTTGTATCTAGAGTCGCGCACCCAGCAACCTGCCGCTCAGGCGACAGCGGAGCAGCGCTCCGCGATCGGGGAAGAGCTCACCGACATCTACCTTTTGTCGCAGCAGCCACGAACCGAAGAGCTGGCGGCCGATCCTCAGGTGCAGGCCCAGATTGAACTGCAGCGCCGAGCGCTGCTGGCACAGATCACCGCAACGGATTTCCTGGCCCGTAACCAAGCCACGGACGAAGAGATTCTTGCCGAGTACGCGGAGCAACTCGAACTGGCACCGCCGAGCGAACAGATCAAGGCACGTCACATTCTTGTCGATACACAGGCGGCCGCAGTCGATCTCATCGCCGAGCTCGACGACGGCGCCGACTTCGCTCAACTGGCGATGTCCAATTCCACCGGACCTTCAGGTCCCGGCGGTGGCGACCTC
>CALZMR010000418.1 GCA_945788575.1 uncultured Woeseiaceae bacterium | reverse complement strand
TCGGCGGGCGCCGCATCGACCTGGGCGGTTGGCAGGACGAGTTCGAGGATCAGGCGGTCACGCTCGACTTCGATGCCTTTGAAGCGCATGTGAACCCGGACCATCTCCCGCATGCCGTCATCATCGACTGTACCGCGAGTGAAACCATAGCCGCGCGATACGGCCGGTGGCTGGAACAGGGAATCCATGTCATTACGCCCAACAAGAAGGCGTTTAGCAGCAGCTACGACGAGTACCGGCATCTGGCGGAACAAGCCGAACGGGGCAGCTCGCATTACTTCTATGAAACGACGGTCGGCGCTGCGCTGCCGATCATCAGCACGCTTCGCGATCTCGTGCATACGGGAGACACCGTCCGAAGCGTGCAGGGGATATTCTCGGGCACCCTGGCTTATCTGTTCAATGTCTACGACGGCACTCGACCGTTTTCCGAGATCGTCCGCGAAGCTCGGGACAGCGGCTATACCGAGCCGGATCCGAGGGACGATCTCTCAGGGATGGACGTCGCTCGCAAACTGACGATCCTCGCGCGCGAGCTTGGCCAGCCGCTCGAGATCGCGGATATTCCTGTCGAGAATCTGATTCCCGTTGCGCTGCGTGACTCCAGCGTCGACGAGTTCCTCGAGAAACTGCCGGAATACGATGAAACGATGCAGGTGCGCTACCAGTCGGCGACGGCCAAGGGCCGCAAACTGCGATATGTGGCGCGACTCGGAGCGGATGGCAGCGCGTCGATCGGCCTGGAGTCCGTCGGCTCGTCACATCCGTTTGCCAACATCAATCTGACCGACAACATCGTCCAGTTCGAGACGGACCGGTACTCCGACAATCCGCTGGTGATTCAGGGGCCCGGTGCCGGCCCGGACGTAACGGCCGGCGGCGTGTTCGGCGATCTATTGAGACTGGCAAGCTTCCTGGGTGCCGAACATGACTGATAGCGCTACCGCGTTTGCACCAGCGTCGATCGGCAACGTCGGCGTCGGTTTCGACATGCTCGGACTGGCGCTTGCTGGTGTCGGCGACCGGGTTCGCGCGGTGCGATCCGACTTGCCGGGAATCCGCCCAAGCATGTATGACTTGATCGCTTTGCCGTCCTCTCCCAGCCCCTCGAGGGCACGAGCCCGGTTGAATTGACTCTCGATCGTGGCCTTGCGCCAACGCTTGGTTTTGTAGTTGCCAATATATTCCTTCCAGATGTCGAGCGACTGCTGCCGTATGCGCTGGAAGGCGAGCGCTTCGCAAGCGGGGGCCTGCACGCCGACAACGTAGCTCCGAGCCTGTTGGGCGGCCTCGTTCTCTGTCCCGCGAGTTTGTTGCCGGGTACGGTCCGTTTGCCGGTGCCGCGGAACGTACATGCCGCGCTGCTGCATCCTGAACTGCAGGTCGATACGGCGAAAGCGCGCAGGATGCTGCAGCGGTCGTATTCGATGGACCAGTGGCTGACCCAGCAGGGATATCTGGCCGGTTTCATTGCGGCCTGCGCTGCGGGAGACACTGGCCTGATCGCCAGAACGCTCAAAGACGTCGTCATCGAACCGCAGCGTGCCGAATCGGTCTCGTGCTTCGCCGAGGTGCGGGATGCCGCGATGCGCCGTGGTGCCCTGGGCTGCAGCCTGTCGGGCAGCGGGCCGAGCGTCTTTGCACTCGCGGAAACCTCCAACGCCGCGAACATAGCCATGGCCATGGAACAGGCCTGCCGAGGGATGGGAATCCAGTGTCAGTCCTGGGTCAGTCCTCTCGATGCGCCAGGCGCGTTCGTGGAGGCTGCCAAGTGAAATACCTGAGTACCCGTGGCGATGAGCGCGTCACTCTGGATAAGGCGCTTGTCGAGGGGATTGCCCCCGATGGCGGCCTCTATATGCCGGAGGCGCTGCCCGATTTTTCACCCGGAGAATTCGACGGCGCTACTGACATTCGTGGCATCGCGGGCGTGATGTTGACACCGTTCTTCGCGGAATCCGAACTGGAAGACGAGCTCGATGGCGTGCTCGACGAGACCTTCCGGTTTCCTATTCCGGTGACGCCGTTGCCGGGAGGACGGACATCCCTCCTCGAGCTCTATCACGGGCCGACAGCGGCCTTCAAAGACGTGGGTGCGCGGTTTCTAGCGGCGACGATGGCGCGCCGACCCGCTGACGATCCTGGTGGCAACCTCCGGCGACACCGGCGGTGCGGTCGCTGCTGCCTTTGACGGGCGCCCGGGCATGCGCGTTGTCGTGCTGTTCCCGGACGGGCGGGTGTCGGATCGGCAGGCGCATCAGCTCAGCTGCTGGAGCGATAACGTCTTGTCGCTGCGAGTCGCGGGCAGCTTTGATGATTGCCAGACGCTGGTCAAAGCAGCGCTTGGCGACAAGACCTTGAGTCATAGCTATCGCTTCAGTTCGGCGAACAGCATCAATATCGGCCGCCTGTTGCCGCAGGCCAGTTACTACGCTTACGCGAGCCTGGCGCACTACCGGGCGCACGGCGATCGGCCCGGCTTCATCATCCCTACGGGCAACCTGGGCAACGCATTGGCGTGCATCATGGCTCGGGAGATGGGTCTGCCCATCGGTCCGATCGTTCTCGCGACCAACGCGAATCGCACGATCCCGGATTATTTCGAGAGCCTGGAATGGTTGCCTCGGGCAAGCCTGCAAACCCTGGCGTCGGCGATGGACGTCGGCAATCCGAGTAATATGGAACGCCTGCGGGGTTTGATCGGCGAGGCAGGAGTGTTGCGCGAACGGATGGGCGTGAGGTCGGTGGACGATGCCGAGATCGAAGAGGAGATCCGGACCAGCTTCGGTGACTTCGGCTTCGCCGTTTGCCCCCATACTGCGACCGCGGTATCCACATGGCGCGACATGGATACGACGACCCGTGACGCGTGCTACTGGATTCTCGTGGCCACCGCCCATCCGGCGAAGTTCGAGACGATCGTGGAGCCGTTAATCGGCGGCGAAGTGGCACTGCCGGCAGACCTGGCGGCAATCCTCGAGCGACCCAGCCGCTCACAACTGATCGAGCCGACGCTCGATGCGCTTGCTTCGCAGATGAGCAGCGCCTTCCGGCAAGAGGAAGCCACGGATGCCTGATTGGATGATTCCATGGCTGCTTGCTCTGGCGGCCCTGCTGTTGCTGCTGGTCTCGTACCGCATATGGCACAGGCGCGGCGGGCGACTCCAACAGACGCTCAACGAGATCGGCTACGACCGCATCGACAACCTGATCGTGCCCAACGGGGATGAAGGAGAGATTCTCGTCGATCAGTTGCTTCTGACGTCA
>CALZMR010000417.1 GCA_945788575.1 uncultured Woeseiaceae bacterium | reverse complement strand
AAGCGCGGCTCCAATGTCTTTCGAAACAGCGCGATGAACGTGCCGCTGGCACCGTAGCCCAGAAGCGCCAGGCTGATGATCATGTACGCGAAGTGATGCCATTGCACGATCGACAACACGCGCATCAGCAGGATCTCGTAGCCGATCGCCGCGGCGGAGACAAGAAAGATTGCGATAAAGAGGCGCCGCACGGCGGTGTGGCCTGCCCTACCGTTCACCGGTCAGCGGCACGAAGCGCACGGGCATGATTTGACGTGCCACGATGCCGCCATCGTCGTCTTTTTCGATGAGCAACAGCCACTGCGTGGCGAACTGGCTGCCGACCGGAATCACCATGCGCCCGCCCGCCTTGAGTTGCTCAATCAGCGGCGGCGGCACATGCGTCGCCGCCGCGGTGACGATGATCGAGTCGAATGGCGCATGCTCTTCCCAGCCGAAATAGCCGTCGCCGAGCCGGGTCGAGACATTCTCGAATCCCAGGCGTTGCAGCCGTTCGCCGCCCTGCTCGGCCAGCCCTTCGATAATCTCAATCGTATACACGTGTGCGACGAGCCCGGACAGGATGGCGGCCTGGTAACCCGAGCCCGTGCCGACCTCGAGCACCACATCATCCGGCTGCGGCTGCAGCAGGTCGGTCATCATCGCGACGATATAGGGTTGCGAAATCGTCTGCCCCCAGCCGATGGACAACGGGCGGTTCTCGTATGCGTTGGGGATCGCGCGGCGTGGCACGAAGCGGTGGCGCTCAACGGTATTCAGGGACTCGAGGACGTCGTCGCGGATCGCATCGTCCCCGGCGAGGCTCGCGAAGTTGCGGACCTCCGGGCAAACACGGGCAACGCCAGCAAGAGCGCCACAACCGATGCACGGATTACGTTCATCCCATTTCGTCCTCGATAGTTGATTGTATACCCATGGGGTGACGCTGGTGTGCTCAAGCGTAATTGGGGTCAGATCCCGATTTCCGCCAGGCACTTCGCCGGACACACGTCACCGGCCCGAAGCAGAAACCCGGGTATGAACTAATCTTGGTCTTAAAAAGAGGGAAGCGAGAAGGAGCCGCAAAGTTCCTCCCAACTCCGCCTCTTCACGGTTGAGCTAGAATCCCCTATAGAAGAAAGAAGAAAAACATCGTCGTAGCCTGCATCCAGAGCTGAACTCCGTACGGGTCGAGCAGCCGTAGCCGCGACGGCATTGATATGGATCTCGTCAGGAGATGAAGGGGTATTAAGCATGTCGAGAGATACAGAAATGTTCCTGATGGTGGCCGCATTCCTGGTCCCATTCGCTCTGATCATATGGTTTTTTGTGAGCTTCAAGAAACGTCGCCGTGTCGCCTATGAGACCTTCGCCGCGCGGCACAACCTCGAATACCAGCACAGCTCGTGGCCGATGCTGTCGGGAACGATCGACGGTCGCCCGTTCATGATGGGCGTTGACCGAATGCGCTCCGTATCCGGCCGAGCCAAGGGTGGCGCGGCACGCGCCGCTGCCCTGCCCGTTGCGGGCCTGGGCTTGAACAACGTGCCCGACGGCCTTGTCGTCGTCCGGCGAGGACTAATCGAAAGAGCGATGACCAGTGACGTCACCACCAACGATCCGGAGTTCGATAAGAAAGCCCTGGTCCGCTGCCCGAATCCCGACGCGGCGATGGCCTATCTCACGCCGAAACGGCGCGCCATGCTCGTCGAGCTGGTGTCGAAGAAGATATCCCTGCAGAACGGCGAACTCAGTTTCGGCCCTGGCTCCGGAAAGCTCCACAAGCTCGAGCATCTGGAGAAAATGGCACAACCGTTTTTCGATGCGGGGCCGGTCCTCGACGGTGATACCGCGAGTAACGCAGCCGCTGGCGCACAGACCATGGCGGCCGCAGCGGGCGCTCCAGCAACCGAGTATTCAGGCGCCGCGTACGGCGGCTCGACGTCCACCGCAGACAGCGCCATAAATCCCGCCATTGTCGCGGCATGGATGGCGGGGACAGCGTTCGTTGTTTTCTATCTGCCGTCGTGGATATCCGGATACTTCGATATCTGGTTTTCCGTGCCGCTGGTCGCCCGCATCGCGATAGCCGCGGCCATCGGTTTCTTTGCGACGATGTCGCCTCTCGATCTCAGCAAGCCGG
>CALZMR010000416.1 GCA_945788575.1 uncultured Woeseiaceae bacterium | reverse complement strand
ACCTCGAACGTGCTTCCCTGGCCAATAGTGGAGCGCATGGCGATGTCGTGATCGAGCAGTCTGGCGATGCGATCGACGATGGCCAGGCCCAGGCCGAGACCGCGCTCCGTTCCCTTGCTCCGCTTTCCCAGGCGCCTGAACTCGTCGAACACGACCTGCTGGTCCTCGGGGGCGATACCGACACCCGTGTCGACGACCTGTATCGCCACACTGTCGCCATGGCGCCGGCAACCGATCAGCACGCCACCGGAAGGCGTATAGCGACGCGCATTGCTGACGAAGTTCTGCACGATACGCCGGAGCAAAGCGGAGTCCGACCGGACAAAGAGCGATGACTTCGCAATCCGGAGTTCAAGTCCCTGCTCAGCGAACGCGGCGGAGAACTGGGTTTCGATTGCCGTGAACACATCCGTTACCGGGAATACCTCCATTTTCGGTTCGGGCGCCGCCGTGTCGAGACGCGAGATATCGAGGAGCGCTCCCAGCAGGTCTTCGACGGCTATCAGGCTGCTCTCGATGCGCTCGACGAGGCCGCTCTGCTCGTCGCGCATGTCCCTGCGGTGTTCGTTCAGTAATGCGGCGAACAGTTTCGCGGCGTTGAGGGGCTGCAACAGGTCGTGCGCCGCTGCCGCAAGAAACCGGGTTTTCGAAGCATTCGCGTCCTCGGCCTCGGCCTTCGCACCTTGCAATGCCGCCATCGTTCTCTCGAGTTCGGCCGTTCGATCGGCAACACGTTGTTCGAGCAGGGCCTTGGCCTCGACAAGCTCGTTTTCCACGACCTTGGACTCGGTGATATCAGTGTAGGTCGTTACATATCCGCTCCCCGGCATCGGTTGGCCACTGATTTCGATGACTTTGCCCTGCACGAACGTGCTCTGGTAGCGGTACGGTTTCCCGGACCGCAGGTGCTTGAGACGCTTGCCGATTTCCTGCTCGATGTCTACATCGCCGAAGCGGCCCTGTTCGCCGTTATAGCGAATGAGGTCGGCAACCGACTCCCCGGCGTGCACCATTCCGGGCGGGTAGTTCATCAACTCTTCGTAGCGGCTGTTCCAGCCGATCAGGCGCTGCGAGGAATCGACGACGCTGACACCCTGCGTGATGTTATCGAGCGTCGCATCGAGCAGCCGCCGGTTGAACGTCAGAGCTTGCGACGTTTCGTCCAGCAACAGCACGACGTCGCCAATTTCCGTGCCGGTCTTGCGCAATGCCGCCGTCATCACGACGCGAGCAGACGAGGCACCAATGGCGCCGGCGATCAGGCGTTCGGTGAATTGCAGCAGACGCCGGTCTGCAGGCCCGGACGATGTCAGATCGATATCCGTGCTTGCTGCGAAATCCGAGAACGACCGCTCGAGGTTGCCCAGGAAGCGATCAGCGAGCGACCGCAGGTCCGCATTCGTAATGTCGTGACGTGCGGCTGCAGTGCGGGCTGGTCCGACCCCGATTGCAGGGCCCGCGAACGTTCTGGCCTGGATCTTCTCCACCACCGACTGCCGGGTGACCATCGATACCGCCACATTGACAAGCAAGTTCGCACCCAGCGACCAGGCGACTCCGTGCGTCAGCGGATTGGACTGAAGATCAAGCAGCAGCGACTCCGGGCGCAACCAGGGTTGCGAGAACAGGCCCTCGGTAATGAAGGTGTCGCTAAAAGCGCCCGCACGAGCGAGAGTGGGCAGGAACAGCGTATATGCCCATAACACAAAACCGGTGGACAGCCCGGCAATGGCGCCGATCCTGGTCGACCTTGGCCAGTAAAGCCCGAAAAGGATCAGGGGCATGAACTGCGCCGCGGCTGCAAACGACAGCAGGCCGATCGAAGCCAGCGCGGCCGACCTGTCAGTGGCCAGCAGGTACATGTACGCGAGGGCGGCGATGCCAATGATGGCGCCTCGCCGCACGTACAGCATGAGCCGCGTATAGTCCTTGCGCTCCGCGAGGCCGAGCATCTTGATGCTCATCAGGGCCGGCATGACGATCTCGTTGCTGATCATCGTTGACAGTGCAACGCTCGCCACGATGACCATACCGGTGGCTGCAGAAAAGCCGCCGAGAAATGCGAGCACTGTCAGCATCGTCTGCTCGCCCTGCATCGGCAATGCGAGCACGAATGCATCGCCATTGAATTCACC
>CALZMR010000415.1:1574-2307 GCA_945788575.1 uncultured Woeseiaceae bacterium | reverse complement strand
TGCTGCGTCGAGAGAGCACGCCCGAGGAGCAGCACTGTGCTGTCAGTGACGCGCTCGCGACCGCCCATACTGCCTCGCAGGTATACGAGGAAGAAATTCAGCATCTTGCCGGGGAAGAACCGGCCCGGCGCGCTCCGACATTCCCGAGTGTTCGAGATTAGTCCGCCGCGTCAGAGCGACTCGCGAAACGCCACTTCAATCTTCGGCGGCCGAGATCTTGCGACTCTATTTCTGCAGCCCACTGGCCTCACTGACCTGCCGACGCTCGGTACTCGGCGCATAGCCGAAGAACTCCTTGTAGCTCTTGCTGAAGTGCGAGTTGGAGACGAATCCCGTCTGCGCAGCAACCTCAACCAGGCTCATGTCTGTTTGCAGCAGCAATTCGCGGGCCCGTTGCAGCCGTAGCTGCAGGTAGTAGCGCGACGGAGTGCAAAGCAAGAACTTCTGGAAGAGTCGCTGAAGCTGACGCCTCGACAAATCAACGTATGACGCGAGTTCGAGCTGGCCGATGGGCTCGCGGATGTTGGCTTCCATCAAATCCACTGCGACAACCAGTTTCCGTGACTGCTTGCCGACGTAGTGTCGCAGTGGCACGCGCTGCAACTCGCGCGGATCGCGGATTCGTTCGTAAATGAATTGCTCTGCGACACCGGCGCTGACTTCGGCGCCGCACTGGCGACGCACGATCGTCAACATCATGTCGATCGGCGACGTACCGCCTGAACTGGTGAAC
>CALZMR010000415.1:0-1471 GCA_945788575.1 uncultured Woeseiaceae bacterium | reverse complement strand
CGGCTAACCCGAACTGCCGGAAAAGCGTCCGTCAACGATGCTAGCTCCTCCCAGTGAGTGCTGCAGTGGTATCCGTCGAGAAGCCCCGCCTTCGCGAGCGCGTAGCTGCCGGTGCAGGTCGAACCGAGCGCCAGTCCCCTGCGGGCGTATTGCCGCAACCAGCTCAGCAGCGGATTAGAGACGTGGCTCACGATCCGCCTACCGCCGCAGACGATAATCGCATCCAGCTCATCGAACAGCTCCTCGCTGCCGGCGCTGTAGTCGACATTGACGGCGACCCCGTCACTCGCGACGACCGCCTGACCGTCCAGGGAGATCGTCTTCCATCGGTACACTTCGGTCTTCGCGATTCTGTTCGCCATGCGCAGCGTCTCGATGGCTGACGACATTGAAATCAACGTGAAGTCATCGAGTAACAGGAATCCGAACGCGGTCGGCAGCCTTTGCGGATCGGCCAATGCCATCGCACAACCAGGGCCCATAGTCCGCCGGAGTATGCGACCGGAGTATCACAAACTCAATGGCCGCGGCGGCGGCGGGTCGAGCGTCAGGAAGTGGAGGAATTTACACCGTACATGCGAGACGAATGCAGGAGCCATCGGAGAAGGTAATCGGCGAAGCTGCGGCGGACGACAATTTCGAAGGCAGGGCTTTCGTCGAGCGCTCCGAGGAGCATATTTGCCTTCGCCAGCCCGGACTGAGCGCATCTCCCGGCTGAGAATTCCGTGGCATGCAGATCCAAAGTACATCCCTTAGCCAAGACATCGCGCGCGCGTGGGCCTTCGAGCCGCAGCGCGACGTTGCCGCCGCTGAGGTCGTTGATCGCTGCGTGCTGGCCGATGAGGCTTTGTTCCAGATCTTTCACGACGGTCCCGACCGCGGCCGTGACGACGAGCCACTCGTCCGGACCGAGCCAGTAGATGCGATGCGCGCCCGACGTAAACGTATTCGGCTCGACGGGCAAGCGCTGTCCAAGTGCGGACTCGGCTGCGGCAACGAGACGAGCGTCCATCGCATCACCGCGAAGGTTGATGTGGCCGAGGGCGCCCTGTACGACGATCGAAACCTCAGCCTCGCCCGTCTGAGGCGCGGACGCCAACAGCGGCTCGAGGCCGTGACGCCTGACACTCGCTTCAGACATTCTGACGCTCTCCCTTCGGGTCAAAGAAGACCGGCGAGACTATTTCGACCGGCAGCGGGTCGCGACCCGCGAGCGCTGCATAGATCGACTCACCCTTCCGAGCTCGCCCGCGCTCGACCAGCGCCAGGGCGATCGGGCGTTCCAGGCACGCGCTGTCGTAGCTCGAGGTCACGTGTCCGCACATCGCGACCGGCGCGGGCGCGCGTAACGAGTCGACCAGTTGTGTGCCCTCGGGCAATACCGTGGAGCCGTCCGACGAGCGCAGCCCCACGAGCTGCTTGCGGTCCTCGCGGACACTGTCGGGGCGCGCGAGCGAACGCCTGCCGAGAT
>CALZMR010000414.1 GCA_945788575.1 uncultured Woeseiaceae bacterium | reverse complement strand
GGTCTGCCATCGGCGTCGACTCGATGCATCGTTGTTTGCAATGAGACCCACCGATTCCTTGTCGCCGAACAGCTCGAGCAGATCGGTTTCGCGGCGCGCATCGTGCTGGAACCGGAAGGGCGCAATACGGCCCCCGCCATCGCGCTGGCGGCATTGCAGGCGCGAGACGCTGATGACGACCCGCTCTTGCTGGTGATGCCGGCCGACCATGTGATCCGCGACGTCGAGGAGTTCCAGAAGGCCGTCGCACGCGGCACAGCGGCGGCCGACGGCGGTGCGCTCGTGACGTTCGGTATTGTGCCAACCGGCCCCGAGACGGGTTTTGGTTACCTCCGCACGGACGAGGACAGCGACGGGCCGGTTCCCGTTGCGTCGTTCGTCGAAAAGCCCGACCTCGCGACGGCGCAGGAGATGCTCGAAGCCGGCCGGCATTTTTGGAATAGCGGCATGTTTTTGTTCAAGGCATCGACCTTCTTGTCGGCCCTGGCCAAGCATGCGCCTGAAATGGCTGCCGCGTGTTCGAAAAGCATGGGTGGCAAGTCTCTCGATGGTGATTTCGTCCGTCCGGACCACAAACCTTCCTCGCAAGTCCGTCAGATTCGATCGACTACGCAGTGATGGAGAAGGCGGATAACGTCGTCATGGTCGCGCTCGACGTTGGCTGGTCCGACGTGGGATCGTGGTCTGCGCTGCAGGACGTCACGCCCAGCGATGACAAAGGCAACTCAATCGACGGCGACGTGCTGATCCATGATTGTGAGGGTTCGTACTTCAACGCCGAGAGCCGCCTGGTTGCCGCCGTCGGACTGAGGGACGTTATCGTTGTCGAGAACAAGGACTCGGTGCTGATCGCCGACAAGAACAAGACCCAGGACGTCAAGGCGCTCGTCGATAAGCTCAAAGAGTCAGGCAGGCCAGAGACCAATCTGCATCGACAGGTGTTTCGCCCCTGGGGAAGTTACGATAGCCTGGAGAACGAGGAGAATTTTCAGGTCAAACGTCTGATCGTCAAGCCTGGTGCGGTGCTGTCGCTGCAGAAGCACGCACACCGTGCCGAACATTGGGTCTGCGTTCGCGGTAAGTGTCAGGTGACACGAAATGACGAAGTCTTCGACCTGTCGGTGAACGAATCGACTTACGTCGCGATCGGCGACGTCCATCGCATCGCCAATCCGTACGACGAGCCGGCCCACATCATCGAGGTCCAGTGCGGCGATTACCTCGGCGAGGACGACATCGTGAGGCTCGAGGACAACTACGGCCGTAAGGGGACGAATACGTGAGTATTTCGATCGACAGCTTCAAGGCGTACGATATCCGAGGGCAGATTCCGGGCCAGATTAACGAGGATATTTGCGACCGAATCGGCAACGCAGCCGCGCAATTCCTCGGTGCACGCTCAATCGTGGTGGGCCGCGACATGCGGCTGTCCAGCAATGACTTCGCGGAAGCCGTAATCCGCGGCCTGACGGAGGCGGGAGCCGATGTGTTCGATATCGGTTTGTGTGGGACGGAGCAGGTCTACTTTGCAACGACCTTCCTGAAGGCGAGCGGCGGGATCATGGTGACGGCGAGTCACAATCCGGCCGACTACAACGGACTGAAGCTGGTTCGGGAAGAAGCGCGGCCGATATCTGCGGATAGCGGACTGCGGGACATCCGGCAGCTGGCCGAATCCGACGAGCGGCTGGTCGCTGAGCGTACCGGGACCCGGCACGACTCGAACGTGTTCGATGAGTACATTCAGCATCTGTTGGGCTATGTCGACGTCGCCGCCCTGAAGCCGCTGAAACTCGTCGTGAATGCCGGTAACGGCTGCGGGGGTATTGCGATAGACGGGCTCGAGAAGCATCTGCCTTTCGAACTCGTGAAAATCCATCACGACCCCGACGGCACCTTTCCGAACGGGATACCTAATCCGTTGCTGCCGGAGAATCGCGCGGCGACGGCCGATGTCGTCACCGAGCGTGGTGCCGACATGGGGATCGCCTGGGACGGTGATTTCGATCGCTGTTTCCTGTTCGACGAGAAGGGCACCCCGGAGGCCGCGTCGTCCACGACCCGCGGCTGACCTGGAACACGCTGGACATCGTCGCCGAAGCGGGGGGTGAGGCTGTGCAGAGCAAATCCGGTCATTCCTTCATCAAGGAGAAGATGCGCGATGTCGACGCAGTCTACGGCGGCGAGATGAGCGCGCATCACTATTTCCGCGACTTCTCATACGCGGACAGCGGCATGATTCCATGGTTGCTGGTCGCCGAGTTGCTCTCGACGACCGGCAGCACACTCTCGGAACTCGTCGAAAATCGGCAGGACCTTTATCCCGCCAGTGGTGAGATCAATCGAACGGTGGACGACGCTCAGGAGACGCTCGAGCGCCTGCGACGACACTACGGCAACGACGCGATCGACATCGACGAAACGGATGGACTCAGCTTCGAGTTCGATCAGTGGCGATTCAACGTACGCAAGTCGAACACAGAGCCCGTCGTACGGCTGAACGTCGAGAGTCGTGGCGACCGCGCGCTAATGGAAGAGAAGACGGCCGACGTGCTCGGCGTGATGGGCGGCAGCGCGCAGGCTCACTGAGCCAGTATCGCGACCGTGGTCCGGAAGCACAGCAGTATCCCCGCGGAGTTGACGAGCGAGACCGCGGGGCCCGCGTGAGTCGAACTCCTGTGATCGAGCATCGATCCTGATCCCAGGGCGAGCGTCATTGCCATCGTGGTGCGTACGGCGAACAGCTGGACGGGTTCGAGCGTCCACATCAAAAGCACAGCCAGCGCTGCATACGCAAGAAGCAGACCGACATTCCCTTTCTCGTACCCGGACGGCCGGACTCAGATCGGCTATCTGGCAAATGTAATCAAATGATGTGATGTGGCGACGAAATACGCTTGTGACGGGTGTCACAGGTCCAACTGAGACACGCGTTTGAACTTAGGTTAAATCGGGGAAATGACCGTTAGTCATTAATTTGTCATTCTTTTTATTGCGGACGGGAGTAGAATAACCCTCCGGGCCACTAATAAAACAACATGCCTATCCGTTCTCTCAAGAGTCAGGTGCGCACCCCGCTTTTGCTCGTTGCGGGAGCCGAGGTCGCGATCCTGTTTTCGTCGATCTACTTTGCAGGTCTGTTCGTCCTTGGCAGCCTCGAGGAGTGCGAGCGGCTAATCGGGCCTATGGCGCCAAAGGCCGCGACCGTTGCCGTCGTCACGCTGATTAGTCTCGTCGCAATGGGGCTGTATCAGTTTCACCAAAGGCTGTATTTCAGCGAGGCTGTCGTTCGCGTACTCGTCGGGCTGACGGTCGCAGCAATTAGCCTGGCGCTCTTGTACTACGCGGTCCCATTTCTGATCGTGGACCGGGAAGTCGCTGCGATCGCGGCTGGCTATGTGCTCGTCCTGGTCCTGTTGGTGCGCTACTACTTTGTACATACCGTCGATCGCAATGTGTTCCGGCGTTCGACGCTCGTCTACGGTAGCGGCAGGCGTGCGGCAAGCATCGCGTCGATGCGGCGGGCTTCTGATCGGCGCGGATTCAAGGTTGTTGCCAGAGTCGCGGCGAAGGGCGACAAGGTCATCGAGGACGACGTGCTTTTCACGAACGGCCAGTCGATCACGGACATCGCGGTCGAGCACGGTGCCGATGAAATTGTCGTTGCGATGGACGACCGACGAGGCAATCTGCCAATC
>CALZMR010000413.1 GCA_945788575.1 uncultured Woeseiaceae bacterium | reverse complement strand
TCGGATTTGCCGGCGCGGCAATTCTCTACGACACGTCAAATATCATGCACCATTACCCGAAGGACAAGTACGTTGCGGCGTCAATGGCGCTGTTCGCGTCCATTGCGCTGATGTTCTGGTACATCCTGAGGCTGTTCCTTAGCCGCGACTAATCCGCGTCATACGCAATAAGGCCTGACGTCATGGACGTCAGGCCTTTTTTTGTGGGCGATCGAAAGCTCAGTCCGGGCGGAGTTCGGAGATACCGCCCATCCAGGGTTTGAGCGCGTCCGGCACGCGAATGCTGCCGTCTTCCTGCTGATAGTTTTCCTTGACGGCGATAAGCGCACGTCCGGCTGCGACGCCGGAGCCGTTCAATGTATGCAGGAGTTCCGGCTTGCCTGTCTCGGCGTTCCGGACGCGAGCCTTCATTCGCCTCGCCTGAAAATCCGTGTAATTGCTGCACGAGGAAATCTCGCGATACTTCTGCTGGCCGGGCAGCCAGACCTCGATGTCGTAGGTCTTCGTTGCTCCGAAGCCGATATCGCCAGAACACAGTGATACGAGACGGTAAGGCAGTTCCAGGCGCTTCAGGATTTCCTCGGCGTGTGAGGTGAGTTCCTCCAATGCGCGCGCCGAGTCGCCCGGCGCGACGAAGTGCACGAGTTCGACCTTCTCGAACTGATGCTGGCGAATCATCCCCCGCGTGTCCTGGCCGTGCGAGCCGGCCTCGGACCTGAAACACGGCGTGTGCGCCGTCAGCCTCAGCGGCAATTGCTCCGGCTCGAAGATCCTCTCGCGCGCCAGATTGGTCACCGGGACCTCAGCCGTCGGGATCAGATAGAACGGATTTTCGTCCGTGGTTCGAAACAGGTCTTCCTCGAATTTTGGAAGCTGCCCCGTGCCAACCAGAGCCTGGCTCTGGACCAGATACGGAACGTAGGTCTCTTCGTAGCCGTGCTCGCCGACGTGGACATCCAGCATGAACTGGATCAACGCCCGCTGCAGTCGCGCCAGACCACCACGCATGACCGCAAATCGTGCGCCCGAGATCCTGGCTGCCGCGTCGAAATCGAGCATGCCGAGAGCGGCACCCAGATCGATGTGGTCCTGAACTTCGAAGTCGAACTCACCCGGCGTGCCCCAGCGACGAACTTCCGCATTCGCGTCCTCGTCATGCCCGTCGGGAACGTCGTCTGCCAGAAGATTCGGCAAGCCCAGTTCGATGGACCGCAATTCGTCCTGCACGCCTTTCAAAGACGCATCAGCGGCCGCGAGGCGGTCGCCGAGATCCTTGACAGCCGCCTTCAGGGGTTCGATGTCCTCGCCTTGCGCCTTCGCCTTGCCGATGCTCTTCGCACTTTGATTGCGTTCGTTCTGCAGCGTTTCGGTCTCCACCTGGAGTGCCTTACGCTGCGCTTCGAGTGCAAGATAGCTTTCGGCGTCGAAGTCGAATCCGCGACGGGCAAGATTGGCAGCGACTTCAGCCGTCGCTTGTCTGAGTAATTTGGGATCAATCATCGTGTTTTCGGTCCGTGCTCGATTGCGACGTACGGCGCCTGAGTTCCTCGAGTTTTTCGCGAATCCGAATCTCGAGTCCGCGCGGCACGGGATGATAATACCTGGCTGGCTCCATGTCCTCGGGAAAGTAGGTCTCGCCCGCGGCGAACCCGTCCTCTTCGTCGTGAGCGTAGCGGTAGGCGTCGCCGTACCCGAGCTCCTTCATCAGCTTTGTCGGAGCGTTTCGCAAATGCATCGGCACCTCCAGTGATCCATGCTCCTGCGCCGCTGCGATGGCGGCCTTCGCTGCCGTATAGACGGCGTTGCTCTTGGCGGCACACGCCAGGTAAACGACGGCCTGCGCGAGCGCGAGCTCGCCCTCCGGGCTCCCCAGACGTTCGAGCGTTTCCCATGCGTCCAGAGTCAGCCTCAGCGCTCGAGGATCGGCATTTCCGATGTCTTCCGATGCGACCCGTATCATTCGCCTTGCGACGTACTGAGGGTCACAGCCGCCGTCCAGCATGCGCATGAGCCAGTACA
>CALZMR010000412.1 GCA_945788575.1 uncultured Woeseiaceae bacterium | reverse complement strand
TAACCGCTCCGGAACGATCGCCGCGCGGGATCTTGACCGTGTAGTCTTCGATCATCTCGAGAAGTCCCAACCTCTCGAATTCCGCGACGATCTTCTGCCGCGCGTCGAAACGATCGATTCCGCGATAGCTCTCGGGGACCTCTTCGTTGAGGGCGGCATCGTCTGTGAGGATGTTGTACATCGGCAGATCGTGACGCTTGCCGATTTCATAGTCGTTGAAGTCGTGTGCCGGTGTGATCTTCACGCAGCCCGTACCGAACTCGGGTTCAACGTAGTCGTCGGCGATGATCGGTATGCGGCGTCCCACGATGGGAAGGACGATTTCCTGGCCGACCAGGGCGGCATATCGCTCGTCATCCGGATGCACGGCGACCGCGCTGTCACCGAGCATCGTCTCGGGGCGGGTGGTGGCGACAACGAGATGACCGTCGCCAGACGCCAGCGGGTAGCGGAAATGCCAAAGGCTTCCGGCCTCATCCTGTGAGAGCACCTCGAGGTCCGACACGGCCGTGTGCAGCTGCGGGTCCCAGTTCACCAGCCGCTTGCCACGATAGATCAGGCCGTCTTCGTATAGCGATACGAAGACCTCTCGAACGGCCCGCGAGCAGCCCTCGTCCATCGTAAAGCGGTCGCGTGACCAGTCCACCGAGGCTCCGAGCCGGCGGAACTGCCTGGCAATGTTGCCGCCGGATTCTTCCTTCCATTCCCAAACGCGCTCGACGAAGTCGTCGCGTCCCAGGTCGTATTTGGTCTTGCCTTCTGTCGCGAGCAGTCGCTCCACGACCATTTGCGTCGCGATACCGGCGTGATCCATGCCGGGCTGCCAGAGCGTGCGATCGCCCAGCATGCGGTGGTAGCGCGTGAGAACGTCCTGGATTGTGGCATCGAATCCGTGTCCCATGTGCAGCGTGCCGGTGACATTCGGCGGTGGAATCACGATGCAATACGGATCGCCGTCGCCGCTTGCGGCGAACCGGCCTTTCTCCTCCCAGCGCTGGTACGTGCGCTGTTCGATGTCTTTGGGTTGGTAGGACTTGTCCATGGTCGGAGCAATCAGCGTATGTTCTCTAAGCCCGACAGGGCGGTGGTTATTCGGAGTGTATGTGTGCAGCGATTCAGCCGCCGGCTAGATCTTATGGGTCTCGATCTCGTGTCCCTGGTCACGGTATTTCGCATAGCGCCGTCGGCTCTGCTGCCGGCAATCCTCGTCCGAGGTTACAAGCTCAGCGACGCGCGGAAAAGAGTCGGCGCCGGGAGGTATTTCGTCGCATAGGTTGATCAGCAGGTCTCGCGGCTCGATCGGATCGTCGTCGCAGCCGATCGTCACCGGAGATTCGAGGCTGTTGCCGCCGACCACGTGGTGCGGAACGAAGCTGCCATCGCGAAAGGTCCACAACAGCTCGTCGAGACGTTCGGCATCGGCTCGGTTCGTGGCCAGGATGTGCACGGTGTTGTCCAGCCTGTACGCTTTTTCGGCGAGGCGGCACGCAAAGGCAGCCCGCGCCTGCTCGCCAGTTTGACTCAGGATGTAAAAGTCGATGCGGGACATCGCAGCGTTCGTCAGGGCAGGGCGCCGGCCCGCGACAGCAGGAGCTCGCTGAGCAATGGAACCGGACGGCCTGTTGCGCCTTTCTTCGAGCCGGTCTGCCAGGCGACGCCGGCAATGTCGAGATGGGCCCATGAAATGCCGTCGGTAAACTTGCCGAGGAAGCAGCCCGCCGTAATCGTGCCGCCATCGCGGCCGCCGATATTGGCAAAGTCGGCGAAATTGCTCTTCAGCTGCTGCTCGTATTCGGGTCCCAGCGGCAGCCGCCAGCTCCGATCGCAAGAGTTGCGGCCTGCCTCGAGCACGCTGTCCGCCAAGTCGTCGTCGTAGCTCATGAGCCCGCAGTGATGTTTGCCGAGAGCAATTACGCAGGCGCCTGTCAGTGTCGCAACGTCGATCATGATGGCCGGCTTGAAGCGGCGCGCATACGTTAGCGCGTCGCACAGGATCAGGCGCCCTTCGGCATCTGTATTC
>CALZMR010000411.1 GCA_945788575.1 uncultured Woeseiaceae bacterium | reverse complement strand
TAGTGCTGCAGCGGATCTCGGTGCTACTCGCTATCTCGTTGTAGAGCGCGTCCGGGTCGTCGAGAGAAGCAACGAATCGGTACTTCGCGAACCAGCCTACGACGATGACAAAAAGGGAGTCCGTATCTGAGTACCGACTGAAGATGACGGAGCAGTAGGATCTGGGGTCGTCCGCATAATGGAGTATGTACGAGAGTACGAACAGATCGTCCAGATCGTCGTACCGGGCCGACGCGAATACGTCAACGTCGGTGTCCTCCGTTTGCGTGCGGATCAGATCCTCGAGTTGCCGACTGTGCACGTCAACCTCCCGATTCATCCGTTCGAGACCGAGATCCATCAGCGTGACAGGTTCCTCCAACAGGTATTGAGAGGCCGGGCCCGGATCTGAAAGACATAACGATGGAAGCATCAAAGCCAGAATCGCGTAGCAACGCATCAGTCGACCCCTCTTGTTACCTGATTCAGTGCGTTTACAAGCCTAACATCACCCTTATTAAAAGCCGTCCGGTCTTCGCTTCGAGCCTCGCGGAGGCGTGCGCCGTTCCGCGAACACGCCGATAGCACCATTGTGATCGGCCCCGCCTGCCATATTTGTCCACGATTCCCGCACATCGCTGCCCGCCGACCGCGCTAGAATCAATGTCATTGCGGCAGGCGAGGTACGGGATATGGCGTTTCTGAAACGGATTTTCGGCGAGTTCCGCTGGACGCCACCGGCCTGGCTGCAGCGCATCGGCACCCTGCGCTTCTTCGGCGCGCTGGTCGCCAGTCTTGCCATCGTCTGGGGCGGCCTGGAGCTCTGGCGCTATATCGACTCACTGCCCGGCCCACCTGAAGTCGTCGCGACGGCAAAAGCACCCGGCCTTACCCCGATCGTAGACGATGAACTTCAGCCGCAGCCGCTCTATGTCGACTTCGACATTCGCAGCGATCCGCGCACGCCGACTTTCGAGGTGGATTCGGTCGCGCGCATCGATCTCGTCGGCGAGACGCTGACCGAAGGCGTATCTCTTTCTCCGTCGATCGCGGGCGATTGGCGCTGGCAGAATGAATCCCGGCTCGAATTCCTTCCTGCCGAAGACTGGCCGGCGGGCCAGCGGTACACGGTGTCTTTCGAGGAGACCGTATTCGCGCCCGATCTCCTGTTCGAGAGCCGAGAAGTCGAGTTCGAAACGCCTGCGTTCCGCGTCGATCTGAGCGAGCTGATCTTCTATCAGGACCCGGTCGAGCGCAGCGAACGCAGGATCGTCGCGTCGCTGTCGTTCACGCATCCGGTCGATCGAGCCGATCTCGAAGCGAGACTCGCGATGACGATGCGCATCTCCGACTCGACGATCACCAGCAAGCCGAGCAACGTCGACTACAGCATCGACTATGACGAATTCGATCGAGTCGCCTATGTGAACTCGTCGCGCATCGAGATTCCACCGAACGAGAACTACCTGACGATGTCGATCGCGGAAGGGCTCTCGCCGGCAAACGGCCCGTCGAGGACCGACGACGAGCTAATCGACACCGTGCTCATTCCCGACGTCGGCAGCTATTTCCGCGCCAGTTCGGTGAACCACATACTTGCGCGTGACGAAGAGAATCGCCCGCAGCAAACACTGACCTTCGAATTCACCGACCACGTCAACGCGGAGGCGCTCGAACAAAGGCTGAGCGCGTGGATCCTGCCGCGCGACCTGATGATGGAAGGCAGGCGTCACACCAATCGGTATTGGTCGTCGCCGCGCGAAGTCACGCGGGAGGTGCTGTCGCAGGCAACCGCTTACGAGCTGTCGCTCAATCCGACCGAACGCGACTCGGCGCAGTTCCTGAGCGCCGCTATCGACGTACCGGAGAACAGCGTCCTTTACGTAAGAATCGAACAGGGCCTGGAGTCCGACGGCGGCTTCGTCATGAGCGTGCCGTTCGACACGATCGTGCGGGTTGGACAGTATCCCCGCGAGGTCAACGTCGCGCGAGAAGGCGCGATCCTGCCGCTGACCGGCGACCATCAGCTCACCTTCCTGTCCCGCGGCCTCGACGCGCTCAAGG
>CALZMR010000410.1 GCA_945788575.1 uncultured Woeseiaceae bacterium | reverse complement strand
TAGGCGTGGACGAACCGTGCGTACGCATCGGCCAGCTGCTCGAGATAAGCGCGTTCAATGACCTGCTCGAACGGTCTTGCCCGCCGCCAGATGCGCTCCATCAAAGCGTCCACTGACGCCTGCAGATAGATCACGAGATCCGGCACCGGCGGCTCAACGTCCAGATTCTCGACGACCTGCTCATAGAGCTTTAGTTCGTCGCCGTCGAGATTGAGTTCGGCGAACAATCGATCTTTGGCAAACAAATAATCGGATACGCGTACCTCTGCGAACAGATCCGACTGCCTGAGCCCGCTGATCTGACGCGCGCGCTCGAAAAGAAAGAACATTTGCGCCGGCAGGGCTGCACTCTTGCCGTCGCGATAGAAGCGCTCGAGAAACGGATTCGCAAGCACTTCTTCAAGCACGAGCTCGCCGGACAGGCTGTCGGCGAGTCGCCTTGCCAGCGCCGTCTTGCCTACGCCGATCGGGCCTTCGACGACGATATAGCGCGAGCCGTTGCCTCGAGGCGTCAAGGCGCTGACAGACACGCGGATCCTTTATGCAATGCGCGCAATGCGCGGCTCCTGTTCGTTGACCGGTATCGCTGAGACGCGACCCAGACCCGGGACGACCAAGTCTGGCGCTAGCTCGCGAAGCGGCAACAATACAAAATTTCGCTCGCCGATGCCCGGATGCGGTAGCGCCAGATCGGCCTCGTCGATAACGACATTCGAGTAGACGAGCAAATCCAGATCGATCACGCGCGGGCCCCAGCGGACGTCGCTGCGCTCGCGGCCGCGGGTACGCTCGATTGCCTGCAATTCCTCGAGCAGCGCGTGCGGCTCGAGCAGCGTCACGAGCGACGCGACGGCATTGACGAAATCGGGCTGCTCGATGCCGCCAAGCGGCGACGACCGATAGAGATGCGATCGCGCGATGACGCAGGTATCGGCCACGTCGTCCAACGCCGCCATCGCGAGTTCCACCTGGCGCGCGGGGCCGTCCAGATTGCTGCCGATGCCGACGAAAGCCGGCCGCCAGACAGTGCTCGCGTGGCTCATGCGTCTTTCTTGCCGCGGCGTCGGCGCCGGCGGCGGGCCCGCGGCTTTTTGTCGACATGGAATCGTTCCGCGCGCTCGTCGGCGGATATCGTTTGAATGTCGGTCCAGAACTGCGCTGTTTGAGGATCGGCGAGGCCGACCTCCGACCGCAGCAGCATGAAGTCGTAGGCGGCACGGAATCTCCGGTGCTCGAGCAGATTCATAGCCCTCCGCCCCTTGGTTGTCAGAAAACGCGGCTGCAGGGCGAGCATCTCGCGCATCGGCACGGTGAAGCGTCTGGGGATGGATATGCGGCGCTGCTGGTCCGAAACGATCTCGAACGATGCCAGACTCAGAGACTGCGGCTCGGACATCTTTTCCTCCTGCCGCCTGAGTTCGGCGACCCGGCAGGTCGGCGCCCACAAGAATACGCCCAGCAGGAACATCGGCGTCACCGACTTGTCGGCGCGCACGCGATTGTCTGTGTTCTTCAGCGCCGCATGCACAAACGCGCCGAATTGCTGATCTCTCTCGAGTTCGTGACTGGTTGCCGGGAACATTTCGTCGAAGAGCCCGAACGTCCAGAGCATCTCGAAAGTACGTTCCGCGTGCCCGCCCTGGAAGAGCTTGAGGAATTCATCGAACAGGCGCGCTGCCGGAACGTTCGTTAGCAGACTCGCGTTCTTGTGAATCGCTTCGGCCACCTTGTCGTCGATGTCGAACTCGAGCTTGGCCGCGAATCGGATGGCTCGAAGCATGCGGACCGGATCCTCGCGCATACGCTTGTCCGGATCGCCGATGAGCGCGATACGACGGCGCTCGATATCGGCCATGCCGCCGGTGAAATCCCAGATACTGAAATCGGCGATGTTGTAGTAGAGCGCATTGCAGGTGAAGTCGCGCCGCCAGACGTCCTCCTCGATCGTCCCGTAGACGTTATCCCTGAGTATCCGCCCCTCTTCGTCGTGCGCCACATCATCGTGCTCGTGCACGGGCGCTGCACGGAAGGTCGCTGTTTCGATGATCTCGCGCCCGAA
>CALZMR010000409.1 GCA_945788575.1 uncultured Woeseiaceae bacterium | reverse complement strand
CCTTGGTCGGCAATCCGCCGCCGAAACCCGTGAGGTCGCCGCTCGCACCGATCACCCGGTGGCAAGGGCTAATAATCGGCCGCGGATTGCGGCCGTTCGCCGCACCAACAGCCCGCACTGCCCTTGGCCGGCCGATGCGCGCCGCGATATCGCGGTAGGAACAGGTCGTTCCGTAGGGGATTTTTTGCAGTTCTTCGAGTACCTGCAGCTGGAATTCTGTACCGGTCGGTTGCAGCGGCAAGTCGAAGTGCTTGCGCTTACCCTCGAAATACTCCGTCAATTGTCGGCGCGCCTCTCTGAAAGGCTTTTCGTTGAATATCCAGTCCGGCTCCGGTTCAAGCCGCATCGACCCTTCCGGAAATCCGACGACCGCCAGGCCGTCGTCGTCTCCGCCGAGCAGAAGATCGCCAATCGGCGTGTCCAGGTAACAGTAGTACATCCCTCTATCCTCCGGAGCTCTCCAGGGAACCCCATAAAAGCATAGCAGCGTATGCGCGCCACGGGCGCCAGTCTTCCGCGCGTCGAGTCAATGCATTCGGAGTTACTCGTTCCGGTGGCGCGATCGCGCTGACCAGGCCGAGGTCAGATCCGGGAAACGCGTCCGGATCCTTCATCGCCCTCATGCAGACATATTCCGTCGTCCATTCGCCGATGCCTTTAATTGCGAGCAGAGCCCTTCGCAGCTCGGCCAGTTCCTGCGAGCCGTCAAACCGAATCTCGCCCCGCACCGTGGCCGACGCTACCGAGCGAATCGTATCAATGCGACTTTGCACCAGGCCAAGATGGTTGAATCGCGCTCGCGACAGCGTTTCGGCTGTCGGAAACACTCTCGTCAGAGACTCGTCGTCTGGGCCGAGGCGCTCGCCGTAGCGCTCGGCGATCCGGCCCGCAATGGTCGTCGCGGCCTTCACCGATATCTGCTGTCCGAGAATCGCGCGAATGGTTAGCTCGAATCCGTCCCAGGCACCGGGCACCCGGACGCCCGAATGGGTCTTCAATAGCGCTCGCAAGGTCGCGTCGCTTGCCAGGACGGACTGAATCTCGGCAATCGGCGCATCCAGGTCGAACACGGTACGAGCAAATTCCTGCACCGCTGTCACCGAGTCGCCCTCCCCTGCTGTGCAACTCACCAGCAGTCCGTCGCCGGCGGGATCCGGTCGAACCTCGACGATGCAATGCCGGCCATCGACCCGCAGGGAGCGTCGGTAGGTATTCGCGGCGACGGATTCAACGCCAGGTGTGGCACGCCCGGCGAAGAATTTGAGCAATTTCTGCCAGTCGAATGGCTTGGTGCAGGTCAGGTGCAATTCGGACTACTTGTCGATGCCGCCCATGCACATGTATTTGATCTCAAGATAATCGTCCAGGCCGTATTTCGATCCTTCGCGACCCTGGCCGGATTCCTTAACCCCACCGAATGGCGCCATTTCATTGGAAATGATGCCCTCGTTGATGCCGACAATGCCGTACTCCAGCCCCTCCCCGACCCGCCAGATGCGGCCAACGTCGCGAGAGAAGAAATAGCAGGCGAGGCCGAACTCGGTGTCGTTGGCCATCGCAATGGCCTCTTCTTCGGTTCTGAATTTGAAGATCGGGGCAACCGGACCGAAAATTTCCTCGCGAAACACACGCATGTCATCGTGGACATTGGTCAGGACGGTCGGCTCCACGAAGCAGGCGCCAAGATCGGAGCGGCTGCCACCAACAGCGACCGTGGCACCCTTGGCGACGGCATCGTCAATGAACTCCAGAACGTCGTTCGCCGCACCTTCGCTGATGAGCGGACCAACGGACACACCGTCTTCCATGCCGTCTCCCAGCTTCAGCGCCGCGGCAGCCTCGCTAAGCTTGCTCGTGAACTCGTCGTATACGCCTTCCTGCACCAGCATTCGGTTGGCACATACGCAAGTCTGGCCGGCGTTTCGGTACTTGCAAATGATTGCACCTTTGACGGCCTCATCGATGTCCGCATCATCAAACACGATGAAGGGCGCATTGCCGCCCAGTTCCATCGAGGTTCGTTTAACCGTTTGTGAACAAGCGGCCATGAGCTTTTTGCCGA
>CALZMR010000408.1 GCA_945788575.1 uncultured Woeseiaceae bacterium | reverse complement strand
AGCTTAATGTGCCTGTCCAACTTGTTCTATTGATACTCTGACCCCAAATATATGATCCCGCCTTAGTTGATCTCGGCCTCACCCTCGACGAGAAACGGGATGTTGGCGTGGGCGATGCGTGGCTCATCGTCGAAGGCATAGGCGAACAGCCGGTACTCGCCGGGTGCTGGCGCCGTCAGCATCGTCGTTGCAGCGGTTGGATCCGACAAGAAACCTTCCAGGCTTATCAACGGCTCTTCGTAATCGCCGCCGCCGCTCGTGGCCGTGCTCTCGGGTTTGACCTCCCAGCGGTAGATGACTGTGTCACCGTCCGGGTCGCTTACGTCGATCTCCGCTTCGACGACCTGACCGGGCGTGAGTGTGACGCTGTCCGAGGAGCCCTTGCCGTCCAGGCGCATCGACTCGACGCGCGGCGTACGGTTTTCAGGCCACTCGCCGGTCCACGAATACTGCATCGCGTCGACGGCTTCCGTCAGGTTGCCTTCTTCGGTCAGCATCCCGAACCAAGTCGGCGTGCGCTCCTGTTTCTGCCCCCAGTAGAACGCGTAGGAACCAATCAGCTGCCCGTCGAGTGGTTCGAGTATGTCCTGATAGCCGCGCCGGAACGTGTCGGCCTTCTCGGAGCTGTGCACCTCGATCGGTGCGCCCCAGTCCGTCGTGCCCACCTCCCACCAGCCGATGGTGCCCCACTCGGTGACCATGAACGGCCCGTCGAAACCGGCTTCGTCAAGGCGCTCGGGCAGCCTGAAGATACTGCTGTACATCTGGAAGCTCAGGAAATCGAGCGCCGGCGCCCGAGCAAGGATCTCCGCATTCAGCTCCGGATTGAAGCCAGCCGTCGTGGTCGTCGTCGGGTGATAGGGGTCCAGCTCGTGGATCATTTCCGCGACGTCGTTGACGGCATCCCAGACCCGCGGGTTCTCGTAGTTGAGGTTGAGTTCATTGCCGATGACCCACACCAGCACGGCCGGATGGTCCCGATACTCGAGTACCTCTTCCCGTATGCGCTCGAACTGCGCCGTCACCGCTTCCGGATCGTCGTAATCGAATCCGTGCCGCTCCTTCCGCATCGCCAGCCCGAGCGCGACGGTGACGCCATGCGCATGCGCGTCATCCAGCAGCTCCCGGGTGTCCTGCCCGTCCTGCGCCGTGCTCCAGTTCCGGATCGAGTTCCCGCCAGCGGCCGCGAAGCGCTCGATGTCGTTGATGGCCATGCCGGCGCCTTTGGCTATATACGGTTCGCCGCCGCGCAGCAGCCGGTAGCCGTCTTCGGTGCGCTCGATCTCCACCCTGATCGGTTCGAGGGCGTTACTGGACCCGGCGGGATCGGCGGAGCAGGCGGTCATGAGCAGCACGATGGTGCTGAGGAATAGCGAATAGCGCATGTGGGTCCCTTAATGAGCGTGGTTTCCGAGAACTCAGGTGTGGATCGGTATTTTGGACCAACAGCGGTCGACTGTCAGTCCACGGCAGTAGCCGATACCCGGATCTACTTGATCATGCTGGCCGACAAGCTCGGGGCTGACATCGAGAAGGCGGTTCACGCCGGGATCGATACGACTGCGAAAAAGTACCCGGCTGCGTCGGATAGCGGGATTCGCATCGCAGTCTCCTGACAGCGCCCGGGAGATAAGAATCTCAGGCTAAACCACCTGTCCTGCCGCGTGGCCCGACGACCACGCCCACTGAAAGTTGAACCCGCCCAGGTGTCCGGTCACGTCGACAACTTCGCCAATGAAATACAGGCCGGCCTGCCGTGTGGATTCCATTGTCCTTGAAGACAGTTCAGTGGTATCCACGCCGCCAAGGGTTACTTCGGCCGTGCGATAGCCTTCGGTAGCGGCGGGTTTCAGGGACCAGCGTCCGAGTCGAGCTCCGATTTTCCCGAGCGTCTCATCCGAGATTTCAGTCAACGGCTTGTCCGCGACGTCAGACCAAAACAACGTCTGCAATTCACCGACCAAAGCACGCGGCAAGGATTTTGCCAACAGGGTTTGCAGTAGTGACTTCGGCTGGCGCCGCTTGGCCGCGCTCAGTAAGTCGACGGCGTCCCGACCAGGCAACAGGTCGAT
>CALZMR010000407.1 GCA_945788575.1 uncultured Woeseiaceae bacterium | reverse complement strand
ATGAGCAGTATGGCGAATACAAAGCGTGCCGACATTGACTTTACTCCGACAGGGCTGAATTCCGTGACCATAGGGGGCTACCGGACTTCGTGCTGGCCATTTCACGCCGTGGCGCCAGATGGCCGGCATTTCGAACCATCCAATGACATCGTCGCAGACAAAGGTCAGAGGAGAAACAACATGAGGCGTTCATACCTCGCGACAACTGCACTCGCGCTACTTCTTGCGCCGATGTTAGGCCATGCTCAGTCCGATCTGGACGACCGCTTCAGCATCAGCCTGGGTGCTTTTATTTCCGACTGGGGTACGAAGACGCAGCTGAATTCAGACGCCCTCGGATCAGGCACAATCATCGACTTCGAAGACGACTTGGGACTCGATGCATCGGACAGCGTGTTCCGAGTCGACGGCTATTTTCGCTTCAATGACAGGCACCGCCTGGACTTCAGCGCCTTCGATCTTTCACGCGACGCGTCCCAAGCGATTCAGGAAGATATTCAGTTTGGCGACGTCACGTTTCCTATTGATACGGTGATCGACGCCAAATCGGACCTGTCGGTCTACAAGCTGGCCTACACGTACTCGTTCTTGCGTCGAGATCGCGGCTCACTTGGTGCTTCGATTGGCGCCTATGTTGCCGATGTGGAAATGAAACTGTCGGAGCAGACCCTGGGACAAACGGAGCGAGGCGACATCACGGCGCCACTTCCCGTCATCGGTCTGCGCGGCGACTACTCTCTAAGTGACCGCTTCACACTACGCGGCAGTGCTGAATATTTCTCGCTCAACTACAACGATGTCGACGGATCGCTTAGCGACTTCTTCATCGCGATTGACTATCAGATGGGCAAACACACATCTCTAGGTCTTGGCTACAACTATGTGACTATTGATGCCGATGCCAGCCGTAGCGACTTTAGCGGCTCACTGGATTGGAGTTATGACGGGGCGCTGGTGTTCTTGAAGTTCGATTTCTAGCCATCGCTGCAGTGCGGACATGTTTACAACCAAACGCTCAGTAGCCCTTTGGGCGAGTACAGTATTTGTCGCTTTTATGGCACTTGCAATCGGTTGGCTGTTCGTTGCGGATCTCGGCTTTCTGAAACCACAAATCGAGCGCTGGATTAGCGAACGAAGTGGGCGGGTTCTTCGTGTTGATGGCGAGCTGAGTATCGACCTCGGCGCCAACAGCATCATTATCGCCGAAGGCGTTCGCTTCGAGAACGCGGCCTGGGCAAAGAACGCCAACATGCTCGATGTCGAGCGACTCGAAGTTCACGTCAGGCTCCGATCACTGTTTGGTGGCCCTGCCGTGATCGAGCTTATCGATCTCGATGACGCACTTATCGACGTAGCGACGTCGGAAACAGGCGTGTCTAACTGGGCGTTCGTCGAGCCCACGACAGCAACCGATGCAAGCGCGGCCCCGTCTTTGATTCGAATCAAGGAAATCGACGTTCGAAATGTCCGCATCGGTTTTGCCAGTCCTCAACGCAGTAGTCCGCTACTCGTCAATATTGAATCACTTACCCAACATCCGCGCGCTGACAAGATGCTTGACTATGCTTTGGATGCCTTGGTCGGAGACCGTCGGCTGACGCTCGGCGGCACTGTCGGTACCTGGTCGTCGATTCTCGCTGGCAAAAACATTCTGTATAACCTCGAAGGCAAGCTGGACACTTTTGATATCAGGAGCGACGGACGAATCGACGACTTGGCAAGGCCGTCACGACCTCACGACCCCAGCTGCGTTTTACCGCTTCAGGGCCCGACGTCAACGACCTGTCAGAACTGCTTGGGCTCGATGATCGGGGCGAAGGCGACATCGATATTTCCGGGTCGCTGACGCCACAGAATGACGGGCCGCTAACTCTGGAGATACACGGTAATGTCGGCCAAACAAGAATCGATGCAAGTGGCGCTTTCTCGAACCTGCAAGACCTCGACAAAATCGATATTGATGCGACAGCAGAGGGCGACGATTTGGGTCGGACTTTGTCGCTATTCGGAATCAGCAAGAACATCAAAGCACCGTTCCTGATCGACGTCGACGCGCGACGGCAAGGGCCGCTCATGATCATCGAGAAGAGCAGGATGGAGCTCGGTTCGGCGACATTCGAGCTGACGGCGCACATGCCCGACTTTCCGGCGGTGAAAGGCGGAACATTCGAGCTCGACATCGGCGGCCCGGACGTGGCCCAGGTTCGAGACCTGTTGCAACTCCCGGGTTCGGCAAGCGGCGCGTTTTCGGTGCACTCTGTGCTCGGCCCTGGGGTGAACGAGATGGAACGGCTGCTTCTTGACGTCGACACGTCGCTCATTGAGCTGCACGCGCAGGCCAATCTGGCCCCAACACCGGACTATGTTAGCAGCGATATCAAATTCGATTTGAAAAGCAATAACCTGGCGCAGGTCGCGAGTATCTTTGGCGCAAGCAAGCTGCCCAACAAGCCAATCGAAATGACCGGCCGCGTACGGCTCGTCGACGGCGGCGTCGAGACCACGGAAATGATCATTGCGAATGTCGATGATATTTCCATCGATGTCGATGGTTTGCTCACCACGGTGAAGGGACTGCGCGGCAGCGATCTGAGTTTCAGGATTTCCGGCCCCGACCTCGCGGCACTGGCCGTCGACTTCGGGATCAACCAGGGAATTCCGCGCGAGACCTACGACATCGGCGGTAAACTTCTGGTGCATGACTCTGACTATGGCCTGCGTCGTATCACCGGGACCATCGGCGATTCCAAGGTCAAAATGGACGGACGATTGGTAGCAGGCAAGCGGCTTGCCGGCAGCGAGTTCTTCCAAGGTCAAAATGGACGGACGATTGGTAGCAGGCAAGCGGCTTGCCGGCAGCGAGTTCAAGTTTACAGCAAGTGGATCTGCGTTCGAGCAGCTAACCCGCTCGTTCGACGGCATAGCGGTTGCACCAGGACCGTACAGCCTGTCAGGCAGCGTAGCGCTTAAAGCGGATTCAGTGAGTCTCGACGGTATCCGCCTGGTCCGTGATCGTGGCAGCGCCGTGTTCGACCTGGAAATCGGCCTCCCGCCGGGCAGGCGCTCCGCGAAATTCGACCTGACCGCCAAAGGTCCGGACGTTCGGGCACTTTTGCAGCATTACCAGGGCTTCGAGCTCGCGATCGCGGACTTCTCGCTCAAAACACGTGGCAATGTCAATGGCGCTCGCTGGTCGTTTCAGCACTTCGATCTCAGGATCGGTGACGCTCGAGTAAGTGCGAACGGTACCCTGGACTTTCGCGGCAATGGCCAACACGGAATGTTCGAACTCTCCGGCAACGTACCGAGCCTTGCGGCTATAGGGCAATTTCAAGGCCGGCAGTTTCGCGATCAGAGTCTTTCGTGGCAGGCAATCGTGACCAGCAACATCGGTGTTGTCGACATTGGCGATCTTCACGGTCGCCTTGGCGACAGCGAAATCACCGGCTCAGCCAGAGTGTCTATCGCCGAAATTCCCGAAGTTACTTTGGATATTCAATCCGACTCGCTCGTCCTTGTGTCACTACTCGCAGAAGAGATGGCCCCACCTGACGAAGGCGAAGGCGCGGAGGACACACGACTCATCCCGGATTTCGAACTACCGCTACAAGCACTGCGGAAGCTGAACGGGACAGTCAATCTACGCATCGGCGATCTGCAACGGGACCGGTTGCATATTCGGGACCTTGTGTTGCGCGCCGACCTGCGCGACGGTCGCCTTGATGCTTCTAAACTGGCATTCAATGCGCCGTCCGGCCACCTCGCGGCGCGCGCGCTAATCCAGCCAGCAGGCGACTCGGCCGACGTATCTTTAGCGGTCGTTGCACGAGACTTCGCGGTGGGCCTCTTTGGCCAGAATCAAGATCTCGAAATGACCGGCGATGCTGACATCAAAGTGGCGTCAACCGGTGGCAGCCTTCGGCAGCTCGCCGCCAACGCCAATGGTGTCGTATTCGCGGAGGTCCGGGGTGGTCAGGTCGCCGATATGGAGTTTTTGCATCTGTTCTACGGCGACATGTTCAGTCAAATACTCGGCACGATCAGCCCTCTTCTTGTCTCGAATACAGAAGCTCAGCTGGAATGCGCCATTTTCCCTTACGAAATCTCGGACGGGCAGCTAAGCAGCGTTCCGTACACATTTTTTGGAACCGACAGTATTCGTATTTCGTCTGGCACCAGGGTGAATCTTGCGACCGAAGAGCTTGACCTTGATGTTCGCACCTCGGCGACAAAAGGACTCAAACTCAGTGCCGGGCAGGTTCTGAATCCGTATATCAAAGTTGTCGGGACGCTCGCGGAGCCGCGAGTCGCGGTCGACGCGCAGGGAACCATTATTTCGGGCGGCGCTGCCGTTGCGACGGGTGGCCTCACGATCGTCGCCAAGATGGGCCTTGAGCGGCTATTCGGTTCCAGAGACCCATGCGCGGATGTCGCCAAGCAGGCACGAAAAGCGCTTCGCGACCGCTTTCCGGATCTCCCGGCAACGACGTCGGCGCAATAATCCGCAGTCACGCTTGTCGGCTGCTATCACCAAAGGAATTGCCGCGGATCTTGTAGAGGGCCGGCCTTCGTGACCGCCCGCACCATTACCAACGTCTGACGCGACCAGTATCGATGTGAACGAAGTCCGATTCCTTATAGTAGCCAACGCCACCGCGCTTCATGGCCAGAGCCGCATCCCTTAACTTCGTGGTCTGTACATCACTCAGGCGCACATCAATCGCATTGCCGAGCAAATGCTGGCTCTTCTTCGCAACGCCACTGCTTCCCGAGCGCAGCATGGCATTCGTTTCCGGCGAACGATAGGCGGATATCACTTGGTAGGGCGCCCTGCTGCCAAGATATTCGTGGATATCGTAGATTAGATCCAGAAGTGCCGGATCGATAGTT
>CALZMR010000406.1 GCA_945788575.1 uncultured Woeseiaceae bacterium | reverse complement strand
CGCTGGCGGCTCTGGCCCTGCTTGCCGCATCCCCGACGACGCCGGTTCTTGCCGATTCATGCAGCGATCTCGACGGCATCCATCTCCAGGTACTCGGCTCCGGCGGACCCGTAGCGGATGACGCCAGGGCATCGTCGGCCTACCTGGTCTGGATTGACGGGCAGTCACGGGTGATGGTTGACGCGGGTGGCGGCGCTTTTTTGCGTTTCGGCGAAGCGGGTGCCGCCTTTTCCGAACTCGACATTATCGCGATCAGCCATTTTCATACGGACCATTCGGCCGACCTGGTAACGCTGTTAAAAACCGGTTTTTTCAGCCCTCGCGAACGGCCGTTGGCCGTTAGCGGACCGGACGCAGGCGGGCCGTTTCCGTCACTCGACGACTATCTCGACAATATTATTGGCGCGGGGAACGCCTACGGCTACCTGTCCGGTTATCTCGATGGCAGCGGGGGCCTCGTGGAATTGCTGCCGACCACTGTCGATCCGTCCAGCAGGGAGACGATCACGGTATTCGAGAGTGATGACGGTGAGTTTGAACTGACGGCGACGGGAGTACCGCACGGCATTGTCCCGGCGATTGCTTACCGACTGCAGTTCGGTAGCAGAGACATTGTATTCGCGAGCGACCAGAACGGGAATGACGAGAGATTCGTTGAATTTGCCAGGGATGCGGACGTACTGGTCATGCACATGGTGGTTCCGGAGGATGCGGCCGGGGCAATGCGCGCGCTGCATGCGCCGCCGAGTCGTATTGGAGAAATCGCATCATCGGCAAACGTCGGCAAACTGGTACTGAGTCATTTCATGTCCCGAAGCCTGCAATCTCTTGACCAGAACATCGAACTGGTTCGCGAGCGGTACCGCGGAGAGGTCGTTCCCGCAGAGGATCTGGCCTGTATCGCTGTCGACTGACTGATTTACTCTTCATCCAGTTCAGGCAGCAATCCATGCAATACCAGCCGGTAGTAACTGACCGCACCGATGATCTTGTCGTTTTCGATGACCGGTGCATGACTGATCCCGAAGTTCTCGAACAAGCGCGCACAGTACCGCATCTCCATGTCGGGGCGCACCGTGAGTACAGGCTTGGCCATGATTTCATAAACGCTGACGCGCTCGGGCGCTCGATTCTTGGCGACCACCTCCTTTGCAATATCTGAAAACAGCAGCATGCCGTATTCGTCCCGCTCGTCACGGCGCTTGACGATCAGGCTCGTATCGCCAACCTCTTTCATGATCTTCAGCGCCGATAACACATCCAGGCTACCTTCGATTTCCGTCACATCCTTGCGCATGCAATTTCGCACGGGGCCCCAATTCTTGATCTTCATAGGTTTTCCTCCACGATATCTTCCAGTTCCTTTGCCTGGTGCATGACACCAACGGCATCTTCAACGTCGATGAGTACGGCGATCCCGGTACCGGGCTTCTCGTCGAACTCACCGACCTCGGCAATATGTTCGAGGATATGCCGGCTCAGATGCTTCTCGACGAGCAACAACAATACGTCTCGCTGAGTCGAGAGCGTCAGACCGAAAAAGGTCTTGCTTTCCTTGATGCCCTCGCCGCGAGCGTTGTTGATGATGGTGCAACCAGTCGCGCCTGCTTTACGCGCGGCGTCCATAATTTCTTCAGTTTGTTTGTCTTCGACAAAAGCAATGATCAGTTTAAAGTGCATGTCAGTCTTCCTGTGGTTTTTCCGGGTCACGCGAACGGGATTTGGCGCGACGGCTTCTGAGAGCCGCGAGCTGACCGTAGGCGAGCACGGCGATAATCGGAAAAAGGCTCGCGAATGCGACAAGCCCGAATCCATCGAGCAGTGGGCTACGACCCGGCACGGCCTCGGCCAGGCCAAGTCCCAGCGCAGTTACGAGCGGTACGGTAACGGTTGATGTGGTGACGCCGCCAGAGTCATAGGCAAGCGGAATGATTAACTTCGGCGCCATTGTGGTTTGCACGATGACAACCAGGTAACCGGCCGCGATGAAATAATGCAGCGGCAGACCAGTGATGATGCGATAACAGCCGAGGCTAACGCCAAAACCAACACCGATCGCAACGGCCGCGCGAAGTCCGAACACACCGATTGCGCCGCCGGAAAC
>CALZMR010000405.1 GCA_945788575.1 uncultured Woeseiaceae bacterium | reverse complement strand
CGTTTGCGCACGTGGCTGATTGGCGCTCACCTGGGCCTGCCGCTCAGCAGCCTCTTGCTCGCGGAGCAGTTCGATTGTGTCGAGTATCTCGATGATTCGCGGATGTCGATCAGTGTAGCGAAGCCGAAGCTCCTCCAACTGAAGCTCAAGGTCGCGGATTCTCGCCGATGCGGCACCGCTGACCGACGCTCCCGGCGTGCTATCCATAATGCCGAACACGGGCTCCTCGCCCTCAATCTGCCGCTCGAGTTCGGCGCGTCGCTCATTGGCCAAATTCAGTTGATCTTCGGTCAGCTGCAGCTCTGTCTCTGCCGCCTGAAGGCGCGAAAAATAACCGCCCCGCTGGTCAGGCATGAACTCGACATTTTCGCGCTGGAAATCGGCCAAACGACTCTCTGCTTCCGTCAGCCGTTGCTCATACTCCTCGATCTGATCTTCGAGAAACTGCTGGGCCTGCTCCGAATCCGAACGATCGGCGCCGAGCGACTTCTCGACAAACGCTGTCAGCAATGCGTCGACGACAGCCAACGCCTTGTCCCGATCGGTGTCTTCGAAGGAAATCGAGTAGATATCATCCCGATTGCCGAAGACGCTGATCCGTTCCTGCAGCGATGTCAACAGATCCTCGAACTCTCTGTCTGAATCAGCACGGAGCGCAAGATCAGTGTTTCGCGCCACCTCGGCGAGATTCGGACGGCTGACGATTTCCCGTACGACGACAGTTACCTCGCTCATAACATCGGTTGGTGCCGCGATACCGCCGAGGAAGTCGTCGATCGCATTCTCCGCGTCAACATAGACGCGGGCATTCGCCTGGTAGACATCCGGCATCAGATATACTCCCAACCAACCCGACGCGAAGACACTCCATGCAACGGCGACCGCCAGCCACCGGAAGCGCCACATGCCGAGTACCTGGGTACGAATCATCAGCAGCAGATCGCTGATCACCTGTTCGTTTTTGCGCTGCATCTGCATAGGTGACTGACTCTACGTAAAGGCAATCAAAACACTGACTCGGGAATGATGAGCACGTCGCCAGGGCGCATGCGCACGTTCTGAGTCATGTCGCCTCGATTGAGGAGATCGTTGATCCGCACATTGATCACAGTTTCCTCACCGTTCTCCCTCCGCACGATCCGCGCGCGGTTGCCGGAAGCGAACTCCGACAGGCCTCCAACTTCGATCATCACGTCGAGCAGGGTCATACCGGACCTGTAGTTCAACGACATCGGTTCCGTCGCTTGTCCTACGACCCGAACCTGCTGGGCGTACTCGCCAACAAACTGCTGCACGATGACCGTGACGGTGGGTGATCTCACATACTGGGAAAGCGCCTCTTCGATCGCGCGCGCGAGTTGGGTTGGCGTACGACCAGCTGCACGCATATCCTCAACCAGCGGCGTGGAGATATTGCCATCGGGACGAACAGAGACGTTAGTCGAGAGATCATCGTGTCCCCAGACGAAAACCTGCAGACCGTCACCAGGACCGATCACGTACTGATCGTCCTGAGACGGGGCTTCGCTCCCGATCGGCCCGGCCAGCGTGGCCCCGCCGCCACCACAACCGCCAAGCAGAATCGAAAGGCCCACCAGCGCGAGCAACCGTGCAAACATCAATGTCCCCGACCTATTCATAGTCTTGCCAGTAGCTCCTCGGCACGGTTCCGGCTTGTGAATTCAGCGGCGTCGGCAAGCAGTTCGCTAAGGATCTCTCTGGCCTGTTCCGTGTCTCCCGACGTAGCCAACGCAGCCGCAAGATGAAAGCGAATTTCCGCCTTGCCCCCACTCATCGTCACGGCCTCCCGAAGCAGCCGTATGCCTTCATCGAGCTGGCCGGTATTGACGAGAATCCAGCCTAGCGTATCGACGACCGACGAATTTCCCGGCTGCAACTCGTAGGCACGGCGCGCCATCGACTCGGCGCGGGGATCTCCAGCCTCGAAATACGTCCAGGCCAGATTGTTGGCGACAACGAAGTTGTCCGGTTCGGAGTCCAGAACCGTTTCCCACCCCGACGCGGCGGCACTTTGCTCGCCGGACGCGAGCTGCGCCTGTGCCAGATATGCACGTATCGTGTGATCCAGTGGACGCTCTTCCAGGTAGCGTTCGAGCGGTGCGGTCGGCG
>CALZMR010000404.1 GCA_945788575.1 uncultured Woeseiaceae bacterium | reverse complement strand
TGATCGCCGCGCATCTCGGCAACGAAGGAACAGCCGACGCCGCAATAGGCGCAGGTCGTTTTGACGCTGTGCTCGGGCTGGCCGTGTTCGACAACGCTCTTGTCCATCAGCGTCGCCGTCGGGCAGGCCTGTACACAGGCGCCACACGAGACGCATTCGGAATCGAGAAAGTCCTCACTGATGCCAGCCGATACCTTCGATTCGAAACCACGGCCCTGGATAGTCAACGCGAATGTGCCCTGTACCTCGTCGCAGGCGCGCACGCAGCGCGAACACACGATGCACTTGCTGGCGTCAAACTGGAAATAGGGGTTGCTGACGTCAACCGTCGCGTCGAGATGATTCTAGCCGTCGAAACCGTAGCGGACGTCCCTGAGGCCGACGGCGCCGGCCATGTCCTGAAGTTCACAGTCGCCGTTGGCGGAACAGGTCAGGCAATCCAGCGGATGATCCGATATGTACAGTTCCATGACATTGCGCCTGAGCCTCGCAAGCGCATCGGTCTGCGTGCGGATCTTCATGCCGGCCTCGACCGGCGTCGTGCAGGACGCGGGATAGCCTTTGCGCCCCTCCACTTCGACGAGACACATGCGGCAGGAACCGAACGGCTTCAGGCTGTCGGTCGCACAGAGTTTCGGAATGTCGACGCCGGATTCCCGAGCCGCGCGCAAAATGCTCGTGCCCGCTTTGACCGTCGCGGGCAGCCCGTCGATCTCGACCCTGACCGTTTCGGCATGCGTCGATGCCGGCGTGCCAAGATCAATCTGTCTGACCTTGTTCATCCGTCAGCCCCTACAGCAGACGAGAAGTCCTCTGCGAAGTATTTTAAGACACTCCGCACCGGAAAGGGCGTCATTCCGCCCATTGCACATAATGAGGCACCCTCCATCGTATCGCATAGTTCGACCAGCAAATCGTAGTTCTCCTCGCGCTCAACCCCAGCAACCATGCGGTCTATGACCTCGACACCCCGCGTCGAGCCGATCCGGCACGGTGTGCATTTGCCGCAGGACTCGATGGCGCAGAATTCCATCGCGAACCGCGCTTGCTGCGCCATGTTCACGGTGTCGTCGAATACCACGATCCCGCCGTGCCCCACCATTGCGCCTATCTCGATGAATGCCTCGTAGTCGAGCGGGGTGTCGAGCTGCTCGGCCGGGATGTAGGCGCCGAGTGGGCCGCCGACCTGAACGGCCCTGACGGGACGACCGCTGGCCGTGCCGCCACCCCAGTCCTCGATCAGCTCGCGCAAGGTAATACCGAAACCCTTCTCGACGAGCCCGCCGCGCTTGATGTTGCCCGCGAGCTGAAACGCCAGCGTGCCGGTGGAGCGATTCACGCCATACGAGGCGTATTTTTCGCCGCCGAGATTGACGATGTTGGCAACCGATGCCAGCGTGACGACGTTGTTAACCACGGTCGGGGCGCCAAACAACCCTTCGATCGCGGGCAGGGGTGGTTTGTAGCGCACGATGCCCTGTTTGCCTTCGAGGCTCTCGAGCATCGCGGTTTCTTCACCACAGACGTACGACCCGGCACCGAGGTGCAATTCGATGTCGAAATCGAAGCCGCTGCCCTGGATGTCATCGCCGAGCCAGCCCGCATCGCGCGCCACCGCAATCGCACGCGTAAGAATCGAATGCGTCAGCGGATATTCCGAGCGCAGATAGATGTAGCCACGACTTGCGCCGACCGCGTAGCCGGCGATCAGCATGCTTTCGACCAGGCCCAGCGGATCGCCTTCCATCAGCATCCGGTCGGAGAACGTGCCGCTGTCGCCTTCGTCGGCATTGCAGGCAATGTATTTCTGTTCGCCTGCCGCGTCGGCGGCGGTTTGCCATTTGATGCCTGCAGGAAAGCCGGCGCCGCCGCGCCCGCGCAGTCCGGATGTCTTGACTTCATCGATGACGGCAGCCGCACCGATGTCGAAGGCTTTCTCGAGCGCTTTGAAACCCTGGTGCGCACGGAAGTCGTCGAGCGACAGCGGCTCGACCAACCCGCAGCGCCAGAATGTCCAGCGATCCTGGTTGATCAGATACGGTATTTCGTTGATGGGGCCGAGACGCCGCGGATGCTCGCCGCCCGTCAGGAACCCGGCTTCGAACAGGTCCGGCACGTCGGCGGCCTCGACATTGCCGTAGGCAAT
>CALZMR010000403.1 GCA_945788575.1 uncultured Woeseiaceae bacterium | reverse complement strand
CGCAAGAGTCGGAGGTGCTCGATCGGCGAGCGCTGGTGGTAAAGCACGCCCATCGAGAATGTCGTATCGAATCGCCACTCATGAGCCACAGACCACCATTCTCGTAACCTGAGCGGCAAAACGAATATCTGCGGATCCCGCACGAAGTGGTTTACCGCGAGGAACTGCATGACGTACAGGACGGTCGGATCCACGCCGATAACCGTTTTCGCGCCAGCTTTCCGCATCCTTAGCGCGTAGTAGCCGTTACCGCAGCCGACGTCGAGTACTGTCCGACCAGCGAGATCGACGGCGTCGGCGATTCGAGCCCACTTGAGATCGCTACGCCACTCCGCGTCGATGTGAATTCCGCCGACGTCGAAGGGTCCCTTGCGCCAGGGGGCGAGACCGAGCAGGGCCTCTTTCAGCGCCAGGGGGTCGCTTTCGGCGTGGGGTAACCCGTCAAGAACAGTTCGCCAACGTGCGAAGTCGCCATGACCTCGCTCGGAAAGCCGATGCCGAATGATTTCCTCCAGCGCCTCCCACCATTTGTCGAGGCCGGTTTCGCCGATTGATGCTCGAAGTGCGTCGAAGTCGATCATTCCGGCTTGATCGCGATGATCGACACGAAGTTGAAGTAGCGCAGCCAGACTGCGACATGCGCGAACCCGGCGCGGAACAGGCGATCGCGGTGTTGCAGTACCGTCTCCGGAATCAGCACATGCTCGAGAGCGGCCCGTTTGCGGCTTATCTCGAGCGCACTGTAGTCATTGCGACGCTTGTGCTCGTGATGCAGTTCGACGAGCAGCGCCTCCATGCTCGGGTCCTCGTCGACGACTTTCTCCGACAGAACCAGCAGGCCGCCGCCGACCAGCCCGTCGGCGATCTTCAAGATCAGTTCTTTGCGACGCTCAGGCTCGATGAACTGCAGCGTGTAGTTCAGGACGACCATCGACGCATTCTCGATGGGGGTGTCGAGGACGTCAGCGAGTAATACGTCAACTGGCACCTCGTGGCCTGCGGAGCGGTCCGCCGCGATAACCTCGGCGCACCGATCGACCATCGCCGGCGCGTTGTCGACGGCGTTGATCCGGCAACCAGAGGCGCGCATCCCCTGCCGCATGGCCAGCGAGGCCGCCCCGAGCGAGCAGCCCAGGTCGTAGCAGTTCGTGTCGTCGCGCACGTAGCGTGCCGCCAGCGACCCGATGGCTTCCAGCGACGCCGTGTAGCCCGGTATCGAACGGCGCAGCATGTCGGGAAAGACCTCGGCCACGGATGCGTCGAAGCGAAAAGGTTCGTCTCCGGACTTGTCGACGAAGATTTCGTCCTTATTCATAGGGGACCCGAATCGGCGGACTGCTACGAGGAGGGCTATTGTGGGACAATCGCGCCCCGTCATACCAGATGAAGATTCATGAGAGCGCCTCTCGACGAACTCCACGATGAGCTCGGTATCCCCGAGGACTACTCGACCGACGGCGTGCCGCCGGCATTCGAGGAGGCTGAGGATCTGGTCGAGGTCGGGCCGAATCTCGTCGGCAGGATGCAGCGGCTCGTGCCCGAGACGGCCGAGCGATGGCAGTCGATGGTCGAGGCGGCGGCGGCCGACGGTGTGGCCCTGATGATTGTCTCGGGTTTTCGGAGCGTCGACTATCAGGCGCGCCTCATCCGCAAGAAGATCAATGCCGGGCAGATTATCGAGGACATCCTGACGGTGAACGCGGCGCCGGGCTTCAGCGAGCACCATACGGGCCGGGCGGTGGATATCGCCACCCCGGGTTCGCGGCCGCTGACCGAGGAATTCGAGGAGACGGCGGCCTTCGGCTGGCTGACCGAGAACGCGAAAAGCTTCGGCTTTTCGATGACTTACCCGAGGGATAACCCCTGGGGCGTGATTTACGAACCGTGGCACTGGTCGACCGGCGCTTCGGCCCCACAGTAGGCTCGGCAAACGCGGCGCCCGCCGGCAAGGTGCTGACGCCGCCGAATCCGGTGGGTCCGGGTCGATTGCGATTCTTCCACGGGCGAGGAAAAAATCAGCGGCTTGTGTCCGCGGAGGGGTACTCAAGCGGTCAACGAGGGCAGACTGTAAATCTGCTGGCTATGCCTACGTAGGTTCGAATCCTACCCCCTCCACCATCCCCTCGTGGGTTCTGGTTGAGGTGGAAGCAAGTATAGCAGGGAGCGACTGTCGCCGTTTTCCGCAGGGCACAAAATGGGCAGCGAGGATGATCGTGGGTCGATTCGCTGTTCGAAAATCCGAGTGAGAACATCCCGAACGGGTTGGCTGTTCCACAGGGGTACAACGAGAGTTTTAAAGTCCGGACGGTTTGAGCAACGAGACTGTCAGGATTTTTGCACGCCTGAAAAACAGGCGCGCAAGAGCGCAGGGCGGGTGTAGTTCAACGGTAGAACCTCAGCCTTCCAAGCTGATGATGTGGGTTCGATTCCCATCACCCGCTCCATCGATCGGCAGGCACGTGGAACGACGCCCACATAGCTCAGGGGCAGAGCACTTCCTTGGTAAGGAAGAGGTCCCCGGTTCAAATCCGGGTGTGGGCTCCAGATTGGTTTTTTTTGGTAACTAACGACAAACAGGCTAGCAGGATAAGCTCATGTCAAAAGAGAAATTTGAACGTACAAAGCCGCACGTAAATGTAGGCACGATTGGCCATGTAGACCACGGCAAGACGACGCTGACGGCGGCGCTGAC
>CALZMR010000402.1 GCA_945788575.1 uncultured Woeseiaceae bacterium | reverse complement strand
TGCTGGTCGGCGGAACGATGATGTATTTCCGTTCGCTGATCGACGGAATTGCCAACCTGCCGAGAGCTGACGACAAATTGCGTGCAGAAATTGACGCCGAGGCAGCGCAGATCGGCTGGCCGGCAATGCATCGCCAGCTTGCCGCGTTCGACCCGCCTGCAGCGGCGCGGATTGATCCGCATGACAGCCAGCGAATTCAGCGTGCGATCGAGGTCTTCAGGCGCAGCGGCCGGACGCTGTCGGACTGGCAGTCATCGGCCACGGCTGCGAATCATGCCTATTCCTTCGTCAAAACGGCGCTGCTACCCGAACCGCGTGCCGCGCTCCACGCGCGCATTGAGAAACGCCTTGACCGCATGCTGGCCGAGGGTTTTGTCGGCGAAGTGCGACACCTGATGGATCGCTCGGGATTAACGGCCGATCACCCGTCGATGCGGGCGGTCGGCTACCGCCAGTTCTGGGCACATCTCGACGGCAGGCCCAGCCTTGCTGAAGCCAGATCGAAGGCGCTTGCAGCAACTCGCCAACTGGCCAAAAGGCAGCTGACGTGGCTTCGCGGCGAGGGCGATCTTTTCGCCGTGAATCCGCTTGAAGTCGATGCGTTTGTAACCATATCGAACTACCTTGAGGAAGAAATCGGGCTGTACAAAAAATGACATTGGTAACAGGTGCTTGTGATAGACTTTTTGTCGCTAGGGCTGGTCGGGGCATGTGGGCAACCGGCGCCACCGGAATTCCCCGATTATTGAACGTTTTTGCTTCCTGAAATAAAGCAAATAATAAGAATAAGGAGACCCAGAAAATGGCTAAAGGGCAGTCGTTGCAGGACCCGTTTCTCAATATTTTACGCAAGGAAAAGGTTCCTGTGTCTATCTACCTGGTCAATGGCATCAAGCTGCAGGGACAGGTCGATTCGTTCGACCAGTTCGTCGTGCTGCTGAAGAACAGTGTCAATCAGATGGTATACAAGCACGCAATTTCAACGATCGTACCGGCACGCAATATCCGCCTGCCGTTGCCTGACGGCGAAACAGGTGATTCTGACGAATAATTACGTAAACGCGGAGGTCGCTATTGTTTGAGCGACCACAGAGCGGCGAACGGGCCATTCTGCTGCACGCATCGACAGGTGGAACACCTGAAATCAATGAACGCGAGGAATTTGCCGAGCTGGCGGTTTCGGCGGGGGCCGTGATTGTCGATGAGCTCGTCAGTTCCAGGCGCCGGCCCGATTCCCGGTCGGGGTGGTCCGGTATTAGCCTCGCGGGAATGGCCGCATCAGCACTCAGCGCTCACGACCTCGGACACGCCTATGGAGACGTGGTTGCCCTGCACCATGTTGACCTCGAAGTGCCCCCGGGCAGAGTTGGGCTGGTGGGAGCCAACGGAGCCGGCAAGACCACCTTCATCAAGATCCTGCTCGGGATCCTCACCCCGACCGTCGGCAAGGTGAACGTGCTCGGCGACGACCCTGCGGAGGATCTCGTAGCTGTGCGCAATCGGATTGGATACATGCCCGAGGGCGCTTGTTTGCCGTTGTCCCAAAGTGCCGCCGACTTCGTCTCGTATGCCGCCGAACTCGCCGGAATACCGGCGCGCGAGGCCCGGCAACGAGCTTCCGACGTATTGACGCTGGTCGGTCTGCACGAAGAGAGGTTTCGCTACCTCGGCGACTTTTCTACCGGGATGAAACAGCGCGCGATGTTGGCCCAGGCCATCGTCCACGATCCGGAGATCGTGTTCCTCGACGAACCGACCGCCGGACTCGACCCCGCCGGGCGGGAAGAGATGCTGGACCTGATCAGCCGGCTTGGCGGCTTTGGCATCAACGTGCTGGTGTCCTCGCATGTGCTGCCAGATATCGAGCAAACCTGCGACTGGGTCGTGATGCTCGACGGTGGCCAAGTTCGGCGCAATGGACCGCTTACCGGCCTGACCGAAAGCAGCGTGGTCGAAATCGAGTTGGTGGATGAGCCGGATATCGTTGCCGCCGAGCTGACTCGGCTCGGCGCTACGGTCGAGACGCACGGCAATGTGGTCATCTTGAGCCTCGAGACGGGAGACCCGTTCCTTCTGGCCCGCGACGTTCTGGCCAGTACCGGAGCCCCGCTCCGTCGCTTGGGAGCGAGGTCCACCACACTCGAGGACATC
>CALZMR010000401.1 GCA_945788575.1 uncultured Woeseiaceae bacterium | reverse complement strand
TGATTACTCGACCCAGTTTGCCGATTTCAACTGGATGGCGAGCATCGGCGCCATCGGCTTCGGCGTGTCGCAGCTCGTGTTTGTGTACGTGTTGTTGACTGCGAAAAAGGGCGCCAAGGCGAGCGATCGTGTCTGGGAAGCGCCGCGGGGCCTCGAATGGACCGTGCCCTCGCCGGCGCCCTACCACACCTTCGATACGCCGCCGAAAGCACGGATTGCCGAGGAGGCGTTCGAGTGACACAGCGCGACGCCGAACAGCGCAGGAATATTCGCCGCACGGCCCTGATCATGGCGGGCATTGCCGTCGCTTTCTATCTTGGCTTCATCCTGATGGGTGTCCTGCGATCATGAGTCATGCCTGAGCCGCAGCCGCAAAAACAGCTATCGAACCGCTCTCTGACCGCGCGCCTGCTGGTCTTTGCCGTCGGCATGTTTGCATTCGGCTTCCTCGTGCTGCCGCCTCTTTATGACGTGTTCTGCGACATCACCGGCTTCGGCGGCCGTACCAACTCGACGGCCGTCGCCGCGTCCGAGTCTCCAGATCTGACGCGCACAGTGCGTATCGAGTTCGTTACAACCGTCAACCAGTACGCACCGTGGTCTTTCTCGGCGGACATCGACAGCATGGAAGTGCATCCTGGCAAGATGTACTTTGCGACGTTTTCGGCCTCCAATCTGTCCACAGACGAACTGGTCGGCCAGGCCGTGCCCAGCGTCGTGCCCGTCGTCGCAAACGAACACTTCCAGAAGATCGAGTGCTTTTGCTTCACGAGTCAGGAGTTCGCGGCGAACGAGACGCGCGCCCTGCCTTTGCAGTTCATCATCGATCCCGATTTGCCCGACTACGTCGACACGATAACCTTGTCGTACACCCTTTTTGATACCGCGCCCGTCATCGCGAGCGCCGCTACAGTCCGAGAGTAATCATGGCTCACGCAGAAGATCGTTATTACGTCCCTCATGACAGTTACTGGCCGATCGTCGGTTCCGTTGGCCTCCTGTTCCTCATGGTTGGCGTTTCCAATTGGCTGAACGGCTCGGATGTCGGTTTCTGGATCATGATGGCAGGCTTTGCCGTCATCGTTTTCATGCTCGTGGGCTGGTTCGGGACGGTCATCAGCGAGAGCGTCGGCGGCCTCTATAACGCGCAGGTCGACAAATCATTCCGCATGGGAATGTTCTGGTTCATTTTTTCGGAAGTCATGTTTTTCGCCGCGTTCTTCGGCGCGCTGTTTTACGCCAGGAACATGTCGATTCCGTGGCTCGGTGGATCGAGTAACAACTTTTTCACGAACCTGTTGCTCTGGGAGGGCTACGAGAGCACGTGGCCGACCAACGGTCCCGGTGCTGTCGGCGGCGAGTTCGAGGCCATGCCGCCTTTCGGATTGCCGCTGATCAACACCGCAATCCTGCTCACGAGTAGTGTGACCATAACGATTGCGCACCACGCGCTGCTTGCAGGCAAGCGCGGCATACTCACAACGTTTCTTGCACTGACGTTCATCCTCGGCTTCTTATTCGTGTACCTGCAGGCCGTCGAGTACGTCGAAGCCTATCAACATCTCAATCTGAAGCTGACGACCGGCATTTACGGTTCGACATTCTTCATGCTGACGGGATTCCACGGCATGCACGTTACGATCGGCGCCATCATGCTGACGATTATCTGGCTGCGCGTCGTAAAAGGGCATTTTACGCCCGACAAACACTTCGCGTTCGAAGCCGTCGCCTGGTACTGGCACTTCGTCGACGTTGTCTGGATTGGTCTCTACGTATTCGTGTATTGGATGTGACGTAGAACCACGAACGCGGCAATCGTCTCGGTCATGGCTCGCGGAGCTGCGCTTTACTTCCCTCGACAACTACCGCGTTCGTGGCCCTAAGGCACGATCCATCCCATCTTGTAAGATACGACCAGCAAGACAACGAGGGTAATCGAAAGCGCAACACGGACCTTGAGGGCTGTAAGAAGCCTCGGTGAATTCGGATGGTCCTTGTCCTTAGCGAGGAAGAACAGCCCGGAAAACAGGGCGATCACGATCGCTCCAAGCAGTATAAAGACGACGATCTTCATCACGGCCTCTCAATCAGACGATAACGCAGTATAACGTGAACGAACCGCTAAAGAAGACACTGCTCGGCTGGCTGCCGTATGCGATCGGCGC
>CALZMR010000400.1 GCA_945788575.1 uncultured Woeseiaceae bacterium | reverse complement strand
CCGACGATCGGCGTCGGCGAGGGCACCTGGCCGTCGATGCGGATGACGCTGCAGAAGATCGGTATCCACGAGGCCGACCTGATCCGCGAGTGCGACGCCAGCTTCAAACAAGGCACGGAATTCATCGATTGGTCGGATACGAGCGGCGATAGCGTCTACTACCATCCGTTCAGTTTTCCGGCGGAGTATTCGAGCCTGAAGCTCGCCGATCACTGGCTCGACGTCAGTGACAGGGGTTCCTTCGCCGAATTCGTCACGCCGCAAGCCGCCGTCATAGAAGCAGGACTGGCGCCGAAGCAGGTGTCCACGCCAGAGTACGCCTTCAACGTCAACTACGGCTACCACTTCGACGCAGGCAGGTTCGCGAAACTGCTGCACGAGCACGCGGTCGATTCGCTCGGCGTCCACTACGTTTCAGCGAATGTGGAAAGTATCGAGTCGGATGGGGACGGAGACATCTCCGGTGTCGTGCTGGACTCCAGGGAGACGCTGGAGGGCGATCTCTTCGTCGACTGCACCGGCCAGCGGAGCATGCTGATCGGCGAGCATTTTGGTGTCGGCCTCGAGTCGATGAAGCGCTATCTGTTCAACGATGCCGCGATCGCGGTGCAGGTACCCTACGCAAAAGCGGACGATACGATCGCTTCGGTAACGCGGGCAACGGCTGTAGAGGCTGGCTGGATCTGGGATATCGGACTGCAGACAAGGCGCGGTATAGGCCATGTGTTTTCCACGGCGCACTCGGATGAGGCGCAGGCCTTGAGTCGAATCAAGGCCTATGTCGAGCGGACGTCTCCGAACGTGGACATGGATGATCTGACGTTCCGCACGATTCCATTCGAGCCCGGCTACCGGCAGCAATTCTGGGTGAACAACTGCGTGGCTGTTGGCCTGTCGGGAGGCTTCATCGAGCCTTTGGAAGCGTCCGCTTTGGCGCTGATCGAGCAGGCGGCATCGATCATCAGCGAGCAATTGCCCATCAATCGCGAAATAATGACGGTGGTCGCCAAGCGCTTCAACGCCAGGATGCTGTACCACTGGGAGCGCGTCATCGAGTTCCTGAAGTTACACTATGTATTGAGCCAGCGAAGCGACAGCGATTACTGGCGGGATTGCCGAGATCCGGAAACATGTCCGGAAGGTCTGTGGGACAAGTTGACGCTGTGGCAACAGCAACCGCCATGGCACGACGACGCGCCCAGGGTGGACGAACTGTTTCCGTCAGCGAGCTATCAGTACGTTCTCTACGGCATGGGCTTTCGTCCCGGGTACCCGTCTGCTCGCGGTGCTCAAAAAGACCAGGAGCGAACGACGGTGGATAAACTGCTGCACGTTAATGGAGAGAAGGCCCGTCAGATGCTCGGGCTCTTGCCCACGAACCGCGAACTGATCAGCGCAATGACGTCGTTGCGGGGCGTGGCATAACAATTAGGAAAGGCTGTGACAAATCTTGCTCTACTGAATAACGTCGACCACCAGGACACGCGGATCATCACCGATCGATCGGCGGAGTACGGCGACAACGTGATGTTCGCGATGACGTTTCCGCACGAGTTCCGGGATGTGCAGGCCTGGTATCCGATCCTACTGCACAAGGATCCGGAGGATAATTTCTACCCGCTCGCTCTTTTCGGTTTCGAGCAGAAGGAAAACCTGTTCCTCGACGAGTCCGGTTGGAATGCGGGATACGTACCGGCGATGATCCGGCGAGAACCATTCCTGATCGGGTTCCAGGAACCGAAAGAGGGGGGCGCGGACAAGGCGAGAGTTCTCTCGATCGACATGGATAGCCCGCGGGTAAGCGAGGATACCGGCGAGAGGTTGTTCCAGCCACTCGGTGGAACAACTCCCTACGTCGAGGACATATCGAACCTGCTGGAACTGATCTATCAGGGTACTGAGCACAACAAGCGACTTGCCGCTGCTCTGCAGGAACTCGATCTGATCGAGTCGGTGAATATCGATATCACGCTCAATGATGGATCGCAGAATCAGCTGCTGGGCTTCTACACGATCAACGAAGAAAAGCTTCAGGAGCTACCGGGCGACAAGCTCGAGGGGCTGAGCAGAGCAGGCCTGCTGATGCCGATCTTCATGGTGCTCGCGTCGATGTCCAATATGCGCAGGCTGATCGAGTTCAGGAACGCGAAGCTCGGAGACTGATCGA
>CALZMR010000399.1 GCA_945788575.1 uncultured Woeseiaceae bacterium | reverse complement strand
GGCGGATGGAAACGCTCCTTGTTCGGCGATCTCTATGCCTATGGTCCGGATAGCGTCCGTTTCTATACGCGGCGTAAGACCATCACGCAGCGCTGGCCTTCAGGTGGCATCCGCGAGCAGGCGAAGTTCACGTTCCCGAGCTACGAATAGGCCGGAACCAGCAAACTTCGCCGTTGCAGGGTCAGGTTGCTGCGGCGCCGTTCTCCTTGTAGACGTCGAAGTTCATTTCTTCGAGGGGCTGACTGCGCAGCAGGTGCCCGAGGGACAGGACGACGATCGCGGTGAAGTAGACGCTAAGGAGCGTGGCATCGAGATAGTCCATGTCGAAGACATCGTCGGCCGCCGTCACCAGGAAGAACGCACTCATCGCGATACTGCAATAGAGGAATGAGGTCAGACTCGCACTAATGTGCCGCGACCGGTCCTCATACGCTATGTGAGGATTCAGCTTCTTTCCGTACAGCATCCAGGCGCCGAGACTCGCAAGCATGATATTGGTTCCGCCCAGCACGAGCGCCCTTACCACCGTGTCGTGCCCCAGGCTCACGTCGAAGTCGTGCACGTAGAGATCGAACACCACGGCGATGAAGTATGCGGCCACGGCGAGCACGAGCAGTTGCGGGGAAACGTGCTCGAACAGTCGCCGAGGCCGCAGATCCGCCTTGCGCGTTGAGCTCACGACCGCCTTCCGCATGAGCTTCATCTGTCCGTATTCCGAGATCTCGAGACCGAGCGCCGGTACGAACTGGATGATGCCGTAGAGCATGGGCCAGAACTCGGAGATGTATCCATCGTCGGCGAAGGTCGCATGATCGATGACAAAAATGATCGACAACAGGATCGCGATTCCTACGAACACGATCACTCTATTGATCGCCTTGTAAACCCGCTGGCTGCTCCGGTAGCGTTCCACCGAACTGGGATAGAGCTTGGGGTATTGCTCCGGTGGATACGTATCCATCACGTATCGCATGCGCTTGAGTAACTTCTCGGGGAAGTACCAGGAGATTACGAATATCTGTCCCAGGAAGGCGATATAGAAAAGACTGTCCGTCCACGTTTGCATGATCGGTTCCTCAGTTATTTGGTTCATTCATGACGTTGACGAACGCATTCCGAATCTCGGCATCCGTGACGCCGGACTTGCGAAACTCTGCGATCGTCGCAGTCAGTGTCTGGTTGACCCACGCGTTCAGGTCGACCTCGCTGTTCGATTTGGCCTCCGGGTGCACGAACGTTCCGCGATAGCCGCGGGTCTCGACGACCGAGTCGCGCTCCAGCAGGCGATAAGCCTTGGCCACGGTCTTGCTGTTCAGTTCGAGATCGTTCGCGAGCTGGCGTATCGACGGCAGCGGGTCGCCCGGACCCAGTGCACCACTCTGCACGGCGGCCTTGATCTGCCCGATGAGCTGGGCAAATACCGGATCCGAACCGTTCAGGTCGATCGAGATTTCCATGTACCACCTCGTACCCTGTGTACCATGAGACAAGATGGTACATATATCTGAATCGATATTCAACCCTTACCGAGATCGGGAATCAAAAACAATTCCTGGCATGCGGGCGCCTGCGCGCGCAGAATCCGAGGTTGAGAGACGGTGGGCAGACTGTGCGATCGAGTCTTCGAAGATCGATATTTGTCGTTTCCGTATTGCTGGCGGCATGCGGACCGGCAGTCGGCTCGCCGCTCTTTTCGCAAGACGCGGTGCTAGAGGTGGAGCTCAGTGGTCCAATCGGGCCTCTCATCGATAGCGAGTCAAGCGAAGCGGAACTGCCGTTCACGCTGACGGCGGAAGGCGTCCAGCATCAGATCCAAGTCCGCCTCCGAGGCAAGAGCCGCCTCCGGGTCTGTAGCTTTCCTCCGCTTCGGCTCAACTTCGTCGCCAGCGCCGTCGACGATACGATCTTCGAGGGGCAGGATAAGCTGAAGCTTGTCACGCATTGTCGGAATAGTGAGCGATACGCGCAGGATGCCCGCCTCGAATACGCTGCGTACCGGATATTCAATCTGATCACCGATATTGGCTATCGCGTGCGCCCGATTCAGATCACCTATACGGACACGTCCGACGGGAATATCGAGACAATTGGCTCCAACTTCGGTTTCCTGATCGAATCGAGGGACGAGCTTGCTGCGCGAATCGGCGCGGAGGAGGCGGAGCTCGAAGG
>CALZMR010000398.1 GCA_945788575.1 uncultured Woeseiaceae bacterium | reverse complement strand
AAGGAGAGTCCAATACTATAGAAATTACGCCCCTACCAAACCCAGTCGACGCCCTGGAGCCGCACGTATCCGCCCGGACACAACAGCTACACCACCGTAAACACCTCAAGGGATATGTCGACAAGCTGAATGCCGCTATATCGAATACCGACTACGAATCGCTGTCGCTCGAAGGCATCGTCCGTGCGTCGCGGGAAGCCGGCGACGCCGGGATATTCAACAATGCCGCCCAGGCATGGAATCACGCGTTCCTCTGGAACAGCATGACTGCCGACCAGCGGACGCCCGACGCGGAGTTGGCCGACGCAATAGACAGCGCCTTCAACGATCTCGATGGCTTCCGCGCGGCGTTCAGGAAATCCGCCCTCGCTCAGTTCGGCAGCGGCTGGAGTTGGCTCGTCGCCGGCGCTGAAGGCCTTGAGATCCTAAGCACGGGCAACGCCGACACGCCGCTTACCGCCGCCGGTGACGTCACGCCACTGCTGACGCTGGACGTCTGGGAGCACGCCTACTACCTGGACTATCAGAACGAGCGTAATTGCTATATCGACGCGTTCCTGACTTCCCTCATCAACTGGGAGTTCGCGTCGAACAACTTCCTGGCCGCTCGCCCATCAGCCTGATCCGCTAAGCCCGAGTACCGCTGTTTCGGATACGGCCCTTCAGGGACTCGGGCCCGATGCTGGGGCCAGCCGGCATTCACCGATACCGGCGATTCATGCAGAGCGGACGAGATCGTCTGATACAGATTCCCCAATCCTGTTGCATTTTGAAACGTTCTGAAACGGCAGCGAGATCACTCCCGGGACGTTGCCTGACAAACTGCTTGCCATGGATTAACGATCCGCCTCGCGGATCCGGGAAAAAGTGTGGCTTCGATGAAATCGCTAATTATCAATCTAACCCTGTTTAAGGCCGGCTGGATCGCCTGCGTCTTCGGTGCGGCCGCAGGGCTTCCCGAAGTCGGTGCCGCCGCCGTCGCTGTCGCGGCGGGTGTCCATCTTTGGCTTGCGCGGGACGCTCGCAGCGAAGGCCTGCTGCTCGCGCTCGCAGCGGCGCTCGGCCTCAGCTGGGAGTCGGCGTTGGTCGCTACCGGTGTCGTCAGCTACGACGTGGGCGTCCTCCTGCCCGGCATCGCACCCTACTGGATCGTCGCGATGTGGATACTGTTCGCAACGACACTCAACTCGGGCATGCGCTGGCTGCGGAAGAGTCTGGTGCTCGCCTCGGTCGCAGGCGCAATCGGTGGCCCGATGTCGTTCCTTGCCGGCCAGAAGGCTGGTGCCGTCACATTCAGCGATCCCGTCCTGGCACTCTCGCTCATCGGCGCCGGCTGGGCTGCCCTTCTGCCCATCATGGTCAGGAGTGCCGCCTGGCTCGATGAGATGGATTCCACGCTCGCGTTCGCGCGCGCCCAGACCCAAGGAGAGGAAGCGTGATTTCAGGAAGAGCAAAGCGCCTGTTCGTAGTCTTGGTGGCCTTTTTGATCCCCGGGCTCGCGGCGGCAGGAGATCGCTGGGAATTCGAGGTCCTGCTCGACGACAAGGAGGTCGGATTTCACAATTTCGAGGTGACGACTACGGATGGCGGCCGCCGCCTCGATACGGAAGCGAGCTTCGACGTGAAGTTTTTGTTCGTGACCGCGTTTCGCTATCGTCATCAGAACACCGAGATTTGGCGGGATGGCTGCCTGTCGAGCATTTCGGCGTTCACTAACAACAACGGCGATCGCCTTGCCGTGAACGGCGGCGCTGCCGGGGACGGCTTCGAAGTCGAAAGCCAGCGAGGCAGCGAGTCTCTGTCCGGCTGCGTGCAGACATTCGCCTACTGGAACCCCGAAATACTCGCCGCCGACAGGCTGCTCAATAGCCAGACCGGCGATTACGAAGATATCGAGGTCGCCTACGCCGGCAGCGAGAGCGTCGAAGTCGGCGATTCGCTCGTCGATGCAGACCGGTACACGCTCACCGCCAGCGGCGGAGATATCAGCCTGTGGTACTCACAGGACGATCAGCGATGGCTTGCCCTGGAAGCGCCGGCCAAAGGTGGTCGCACGATCCGCTACCGGCCGCTCAGCGTACCCACCGCTGATGACCGGAGCCGAGTCCTTGCGAGAGGCGACTAACGTGATTACGGCGATCGGATCGTCCTTTTTGCTGGCGACTGGCCGCAACAAGAGGAGCG
>CALZMR010000397.1 GCA_945788575.1 uncultured Woeseiaceae bacterium | reverse complement strand
TCTCGATTCGAGGTTTAGGGCCATTCCTAAGCGCTACGAACTACAACGGTCGGATGGCAACCAACGGCACGGGCGACCGCTCGGTCAACTGTTCACAGTTCCAGTCTGAACTGATGAACAGGCTGGCAATCTACAAGACGCAGGATGCGAGCCTGATTGAAGGTGGCGTTGCCGGCTTGATCGAACTCTCGACGCTGAGACCGCTCGATTACGGCAACCGCCGTTTCCAGGCTGACATACAGGGAAACTACAACCCCGATCAGCAGGACATCGGCGATACGATGGCCGGCGGTATCGGTCATCGCGCAACTCTAAGCTACGTCGACCAGTTCGATCTGGACGCTGGCGGGCTGTTGGGTTTTTCGTTTGGGCTGCAGCGTAGTGATATTTCGCAGCCCGAACAGGAAATGCGCTCTTCGAGTCCAAGTGGCACTTCTCTGTTTGCGTGTCTAGCGGACAACGATCCCCTTCAGGGCTATTCGAACATTACGTCAACCAACGACGACTGCGAGCACAACCCGGCCGGCTCAGGCAACAATGGCGGATTTAATACTCTGATAGATCCCGCCACCGACGTCGCTGTAGACGACGATCGTCCGTACGCCTGGGCGGGGAGCTCGCGCGGCTTTCGCCAGAACGATACGCATGACGAGCGAGACTCGGTCTTTGCGGCATTCCAGTGGCAGCCCAATGACCGGCTGGAGGTCAACCTCGACGTTCAATGGTCGGAGCGTGTGCAGTCAGAAGATCGCTACGATCTGAACTTTGCAAACATGAAACGCAATACCAGCGGAACGACGCTTGACTCTCTGGTATTTCAGACCAACGGCGTGGTAACAAACTGGGCAGGCCAAACCGACATTGATTCCAACGGTGAGTTGTATTCTCGAACGGAAGAATATACCGGCTGGGGCATAGACTTTGAGTACTACATCTCAGATCGGCTCAGCGTTTCCGCGGATATTTCTTCATCCGAAACCACACGCGTGGAGCAGCAGGCGTCATTCCGCCAGCAAAGCCAAAGCAGGCAGGATGTCACTTTCTCGCGCAACAACGAGGGCTTCGTTACCTGGACAGTCGAAGACTTCGACATCACCAATCCGCTCAATTTTGACGACGGCTTGCGTGTTCGTCTCGATACCGATGCGGACAGGGAAAATACCATCGACGCTATTCGTGTCGATTTCAACTATGACCTCGATTCGGGATTCTTCGACAGCATAGATTTCGGCGCGCGAGTAGCCGAGCTTTCTTACTACTCGGCCCGCGGAGGGAGCGCTTCCGGTAGTAACGGAGCACGATTTACCTTCACCGTCGCGGATGCCGATCCGGCCGTAATGGCCTGCGCAGCAGCGTTTCAGGAAGCAGGCTTCCTTGGCTCGTCGGATGCGGGGGCTCTGGTCACAAATGTCGATGCGAATGGCAATGTCCTGAACACCTTCAATAGCTGGGCTACTTTCGACAACGCCTGTCGTTTGAACGCCATTCTGGCCGGCAATGGTGCGTCTCTGGCCTATCCGGTTCTGGGCAATCACCCACAGACGGTCGACGTCACTGAAGATACTCAGGCGCTCTACGTGAAGGCTAACTATGACGGTGACTGGTTCGACTTCCCGGTGAGGGGCAACTTTGGTGTTCGCGTCGTGCAGACCGAGGTGACCTCAACTGGGTATAGAAGCGCATTCATCATTGCGACAGACCCGGTGACCGGAGAGCTCTCGCTACAGACAACAGGCGAGCTGGAGTCGATTGCTGCGAAGCACGATTACACGGAAGTTCTACCAAGCTTCAATTTCGTGATGGACCTCAGCGACGACATAATTCTGAGGGCGGGAATCTTTCGCGGTCTGTCCCGAGCCGATCCGGGTGACATGGGCTTTCAACGGAGTTTCCAGGCAGCCGGTGACGATGACGATCCGCCGCTCACGATCGATGAGTTGATTACGGGTGTGACGGGATCCGGTAACCCTTATGCCGATCCCCTTACGTCCTGGAACTATGACCTCGCGCTGGAGTGGTATCCGAACCAGGATTCGATCCTTGCCGCAACGCTCTACGTCAAGGACTTCACAGGTGGCTTTACGAATAAGGTTGTTCAAGTGCAATACGAGGTGGATGGCGAAACACTGACGTTCCCCATCGTGCTGCAGCAGACGAACGACAGCACCAGTCCATTGACAGGTATCGAGATA
>CALZMR010000396.1 GCA_945788575.1 uncultured Woeseiaceae bacterium | reverse complement strand
GCGGGAGCGGTGGCGGTGCGAACCGCCTCTTTGGGCGGCTCGGGGGTCTGGCGTCATCTCGACTCGGCTCGCCGCTGCCGAGGCGAAGTCTTTAGCCGAAGACACATGCTGCTTCCAGCGATGGCAGCAGCGTCAACTTCAAATTTCGATTGCCACGCTGTGTCCACGAGAGGCAGCGGCACTTCATTTCTATTCTGATATCTGCCATTTTGGTGTTGGCGGCGATTACAGTCATGTGACACGTGCGCCAACGCCAGACTATGGAACGGAGGTCGGCCGTGAGACGAGCGAGGACCGTGGGAATCCCGATGATTCTCATTTGTTGTGCAGCGTATGCCGACGAATCGAGATTCATCCCAATATACCAGGGAGATCTCGATGAGTTTTCGAACCTGCCGCAGGAGTGATCGGAACTTGCGGTCCTGGCAGATCACAATCTGGTGAGTGGAATAGCCTTGAGATTCATCATTGTCATCGCCGCTGTATTGATGGCGGGCTGCACCGGGGTGCCGGACGGCATCGAGCCGGTCGAGGAATTCGAGCTCGATCGTTATCTCGGCACCTGGTATGAGATCGCGCGACTCGACCACCGCTTCGAACGAGGCCTGAGCAACGTGTCGGCGAACTACTCGATGCGAGAGGATGGCGGCGTCGCTGTCAGTAATCGCGGCTATCGTGACGAGGATGGCGAGTGGGACGACGCCGAAGGCAAAGCCTACCTCATCGGTGATGCGGATACCGGACTACTCAAGGTTTCGTTCTTCGGTCCGTTCTACGGCGCCTATGTCGTCTTCGTACTCGACCGGCAGAACTACGAATACGCGCTGGTTGCCGGACCGGACCGATCGTATCTTTGGATCCTCGCGCGTACGCCAGTCATCGACGCCTCACTGCGCGACGAACTCGTGTCGAAGGCTGCGGAAGCCGGATTCGCCACTGATGAACTGATATTCGTCGAACACAATCGACAAGATCCGGCTCGATAGCCGTCCTGGGTCGAGTCGCCTGACACGCTGGACTAAAGAAGTCTCAGCCAATCAGCCTCGGATCCAACAGCTCGTCGTCATCGAACAGCGGATGGAAAGTATCGTCGTCGCGCGAATTGAACATCGGGTTCAGGAAGTTCATCAGACTGGCCTCGAGTATGTTGAGGTCGCCAGCGTACTCTGCCCACCGCACGAAGAGCCCGTGATCGCCGTTCTGGCTCCTGTGTTCCAGAAGGAAGCTCTTACCCTTATGCGTTTCTCGTTGCTTCGGCCGCGTGTAGTCGATCAGGTAACTGGGAAGTCGTCGTCGAAGATCGACTGCCTGGCCAACGTACAGCGTCTGCGTCGGCCGTGCTTCGCCCGGGGTGGAGGTAAATACGTAGCAACCCGGTGCTCTCGGGATGGCATCGCGATTGCCATTGTTCAAATGTTGAACCGTGTACGGGCCGTTCCAGGCCAACTGCGCGAACCAGGCTGGCAGCGACATGCGGGTGCTCTCCTGCGCGATCGATAGCCGAAGCTTAGTCGACCTCGGCCGCCGGCGCACGGGCTCGGCGCGGCTCGAAGTACGCGCGGGCGAACGTCTGCCTTCGTACTAATACGAATTAATTTCCCCGGCTTTTGGACTTAAAGTATCAATAGAAACTAATTCAGGAGTCCAGCGATGACCGGTCGCAATCCTATTGAGGCGCTGGCGCAACTCAATCACGAATTCGGTGAGCACGGTGGCGTCAACATGTCGATCGAGGCGAGTTCGACCTTCACGGTCATGGACCCGCATACGATGCCGCAGATGTTCCAGGGCCTCAAGGGTCCGGATAACGCAGGCTGCTATCTCTACGGCCGGCACTTCAACCCTACCGTCTACAATCTGAGCCGGCAGCTCGCCGCGCTCGAGGGGACCGAAGCAGCCTATTGCACGGCGAGCGGTATGGGCGCTATTTCGGCAACGCTGATGGCGCTGTGTGGAAGCGGCGACGAGATCGTCTCATCCAATACGGTCTACGGCGGCACCTATGCGCTGATGCACGACTTCCTGCCCGAGAAAGCCGGCGTCACGACAAGCTTTGTTGATATCACAGACTGCGATGCAGTGAAGGTTGCGATCACGCCGAAGACCCGCGTGCTGTATACCGAAAGCATCTCGAATCCGACGCTTCGCGTCGCGGACATTCCAAAGCTTGCGGCGATCGCGAAAGAGGCCGGC
>CALZMR010000395.1:3832-4589 GCA_945788575.1 uncultured Woeseiaceae bacterium | reverse complement strand
CCTACGCCAGCCTGCTGCGCGTTCAGAACCGGATGGCCGAGGCAGAAATCCTGTTGCGCGATGCGCTCGCGATTCAACAGGAAGTGCTCGATCCGGATCATCGCAGCCTCGGCAATACATCACGCGTACTCGGCATGGTCCTGCTGCGTACCGAGCGTCAGGCCGAGGCGATACCGTTCCTGCAACAGGCGGTGAACGTAAACAAACGCGCATACGGTGGCGACCATCGTCAGATCGCGGATTCCTTGTCCGCGCTAGCGAGCGCGTACGAGGCCGATGGTCAGGCCGAAGTTGCCGAGCCGCATGCCCGTGAAGCAGCCGCGATGTTCGCCCGTACGGCCGGACCGGAACACCCATGGTCCATCGATGCGAACGTCCGGCTCGGACATATCCTGCTGGAACTGGGGCGCGTCTCTGAAGCGACAACGGTACTCGAAACCGCCTATGAGCAGGCCGAGAATCGAGCAGCCGAGAACCCGGAGCTTCTGCAATCAGCCCGTCTCTGGCTTGCAGAAGCACGCTTTGCCAACGGCGACTGGGCGGCTGCTGACGCACTCATCGCATCTATTCGGACGGAACTCGCCGACGACGCCGACGAGCAGTTCGTATTACTCATCGAGGATCTCAGCCTTCGACTCTCTGTTTACGGCGAAGACTGAGTGGCCGGCGGACGTGCTACCGATCGGCGGTCGAATCTGCGTCCATTGAGTCCAGCTCGCGCTTGAGCCAGGCCCGCGCCGTCGTCCAAACACGACTT
>CALZMR010000395.1:0-3809 GCA_945788575.1 uncultured Woeseiaceae bacterium | reverse complement strand
CAAGCCACCGAAGTAGCGCAGCTTCACGACGTCGGCCATGCGCGCATCGAGTTGTTCGAGCCTGTCCAATGCCAGATCCAGAGCCAGCATATCCACGTCGTTAGACTCGCTCGCGCCGACGTTCTCGTAGAGCGTCACCCGCTGCCGGTCGCCACCTCGCTTTTCGCTGCGCCTCTTCCGGGCGTGATCGACAAGAATTCGGCGCATGGCCTCGGCAGCAGCGGCCATGAAATGTGCGCGGGACTCGATGGGGATCTCGCGGCGCGCATCGAGTTTCAGATAGGCCTCAGAAACCAGCGCGGTGGGCTGCAACGTGTGATCCGCTCTTTCCTGGCGCATGTAGCCGCCCGCGAGCTTGCGTAGATCCGCATAGAGAATCGGCAGCAATTCCTGCAGCGCAGCGTCGTCGCCCTGCCGCCAATCGCGCAGCAAACCCGCAACCTGTTGGTCTCGCGTACTTTGGTCGTTATTGCCTGTTCCAGACACGGTGAATCCGCAGCAGCCAGCTCTGTCTATTCAGAAAATAGCGGAACTTCGAGGTAACCGCCATCGGCGGCGTACGGGATTACGAATAGCGTGCGAGGATCTTCTTTAACTCGCCGGCGCCCGGTCGCAGCGAATCGAGCGGCAGCTGCGCGAGGGGAGTATCGACATTGCCCATAAGGTCGTGCATCTCCTTGCGAGACTTGTCGACGTAGAGCAGGCCGGTCGTGATCTCGCCGGCATTGAAGTGTTCGCGCAGATACTTGAACGCTGATGCGCGGCTGGTCGGATCGTAGCGCTCATCGACCTTGCGTAGGACGATCTTACTGCCGTCATGCAACTTGACGGGCATGGTCTCGCCTTCTTCGTACGCTGCTTTGATTTCATCCGCAGGCGGAACGTAATCTATCTCGGTAACGTGATGATAGAACTGCCGCGTGTGCGCGTAGCTCTTGGTCGAGCCCTGGTGGTCGTTGAAGGTAACGCACGGGCTGATCACGTCGACGAGCGCGAAACCGTCGTGCTTCATCGCGCCCTTGATCAGCGGGACGAGCTGCTCTCTGTCGCCCGAGAAACTGCGCGCTATGTAAGTCGCGCCCAGACTCAAAGCCGTGCTGACAGGATCGATGGGCTCCTGCTGGTTCGGCTGGCCCTTCTTCGGCCTGCTGCCGATGTCAGCCGAGGCCGAAAACTGGCCTTTGGTCAGACCGTAGACGCCGTTATTCTCGATGATGTAGCACATGTTGAGATTGCGGCGGATTGCATGCACGAACTGGCCGGCGCCGATTGAGAGTGAGTCGCCGTCACCGGATACGCCGATGTACATCAGGTCGCGATTGGCCGCATTGGCACCAGTCGTCACCGACGGCATGCGGCCGTGCACCGAATTGAAGCCGTGTGACTCGTGGACGAAATAGGCCGGGGTCTTCGAGGAACAGCCGATGCCGCTCATCTTCGCCAGCATGTGCGGCTCGACGTCCAGATCAAAGACGGCCTGGATAATCGCCGCGGTAACGGAATCGTGGCCGCAACCCGCACACAGCGTCGAGACCGAACCTTCATAGTCCCGAATCGTCAACCCTAGATTGTTGCGCGGCAGCCCGGGATGCGTGACCTTGGGTTTGCCGATCTCGGCGAGTACTCCGTCGACGACGAAGCCCGCATTGATTGGGACGCCGTTGTAATGCAGAAGTGCAACCAGTTTTCTCTGGTCGGCATCGATGTCCAGCATCAACAGGCTGCGAAGCTGCGCGTCACGGTTCTGCTCGACGACGTATACAACCTCGTGCTTGTCGATGAATTCGCGCACTTCGTCGTTGAACGGAAAGCCGCGCACCCGGCAGTAATTCAGATTGATGTTCTGCGTCTTGAGCCGGTCGAGCGCCTCTACGCACGCGGCATGGCCGCTGCCGACCGTCAGGATCGCCGCCTTGTTGAACTTCGAGTATTCGATCTCCGGCGCCGGGACCGCGTCGCGCGCGGTATCCCATTTGACCAGCAGCCGGTCGACGACGTCCTGGTAGGCGTCCGGATCCTCGGTGTACGCACCGAATTTGGTATGCCCTGATCCGCGAGTGAAGTAAGCACCTTTGCCGTGCACGCCGGGCAGCGTTCGATACGGGATACCGTCGCCGTCGACGTCCAGGTAACGGTGGAACCTCTCCATTTGCTCGAGTTCTTCGGCCGAGAGTACCTTGCCGCGATCAGGCAGGTAGTCTTCGTCCCATTCGAACTCGGGAACCATCCAGTCGTTCATGCCGATATCGAGATCGGACAAAACCATGACCGGCGTCTGCAGCCGCTCGGCAAGATCGAAGGCCTGCACGGCCATGTGGAAACACTCGAAGGGATCGGCCGGGAACATCAGCACATGTCGTGTATCGCCGTGCGACGCGTACGCGCAGCTCAAGATGTCCGACTGTTGCGTGCGCGTCGGCATGCCGGTCGACGGGCCTGTGCGCTGCACGTTGAAAATCACCGCCGGTATCTCCGCGTAGTAGGCGAAGCCGAGGAACTCGCTCATCAGCGAGATGCCGGGTCCGCTCGTCGGCGTGAACGATCGCGCGCCCATCCAGTTCGCGCCGAGCACCATGCCGATCGCCGAGAGTTCGTCTTCGGCCTGGATGATGCAGTAGGTTCGCTTGCCGGTCTCCGGATCGGTGCGGTACTGCTGGCAGAAATCGCGGAATGCATCCATCAACGATGTCGACGGCGTGATCGGATACCAGGCACCGATCGTCGCGCCGGCATACATGCATCCAAGTCCCGCTGCCGTGTTGCCGTCGATGACGACGTGGCCTCTCGTCTTGTCCAGCTTCTCGACTTTGGTCGGCAGCGGGCAGACGAAATTCTCGATCGCGTAGTCGTAGCCGAGGTGGATCGCCTTCATATTCGAGTCGATGAGATGCGCTTTGTCGGCGAACGTCTCCTCGAGCATCGTCTTGATTACCTCGAGATCGAGATTCAACAGCGCGGCGATCGCACCGACGTAAGCGATGTTCTTCATCAGAATTCGGGCGCGCGCACCGTCGAAATTCTCGTTGCACATTCGTGATAGCGGTACGCCGAGCACGGTGATGTCTTCGCGATTCAGCTGCTGCGACCGCGGCCACGTCGAGTCATAGATGAGCCAGCCACCGGAAGTCACTTCGGCCATGTCCTTCGCGTAGGTCTGCGCATTCATGGCGACCATGACGTCGCAGCGATCGGAACGCGCCTGATAGCCGTCACCGGTAACGCGAATCTCGTACCAGGTCGGCAAGCCCTGAATATTCGACGGAAAGTAGTTCTTGCCGACGACCGGCACGCCCATGCGGAAGATCGCCTTTCGCAGGAGGCCGTTGGCGCTTGCCGAACCGGTACCGTTGACCGTAGCAATCTTGATAACGACGTCGTTGACGGTAGCCACTCTTAAGTTCCTTCCTCTAGGCGGCGCTGCTTTTTTCGCCGGCACGGCGCGCCGACTCGTCGCTCGCGTAGGGCAGCAGAATCTCGGATCTCTGCATGTCCCACGCACCGGTCGGGCAGCGTTCGGCGCACAGGCTGCAGTGCACGCACAGGTCTTCGTCTTTGACCATGACGCGGCTCGTTTGTGGCAGGTCTTCGGACACATAGAGGCCCTGATCGATGTTCTCGGCGGGTGCCGACAGGCGGGTCCGCAGATCGGCCTCGTCGCCGTTCTCGGTGATCGTCAGGCAGTTCACCGGGCAGATATCGATGCAGGCATCGCATTCGATGCAGAGTTTTGCCGTGAACACCGTCTGGATGTCGCAGTTCAGGCAACGCTCTACTTCCCGAATGGCCTGCTCCGCGGTGAAGCCGAGTTC
>CALZMR010000394.1 GCA_945788575.1 uncultured Woeseiaceae bacterium | reverse complement strand
GGCTCGACGCCTGCTCTGGCCAGTCAAGCAGAAATACGGTCGCAGCGTTTCCTGGGCCGACCTGATGGTCCTGACCGGCAACGTAGCCCTGGAATCCATGGGTTTCAAGACCTTCGGTTTTGCCGGTGGTCGCGAGGACGACTGGTAGGCCGATCTTGTCTACTGGGGTCCTGAGAACAAGTTTCTCGCTGATGAACGTTACAGTGGCGACAGGAAGCTGGCCAAGCCGCTCGCGGCAGTGCAGATGGGCCTGATCTACGTGAACCCGGAAGGACCGAACGGCAATCCGGATCCACTGTTAGCTGCGCAGGATATTCGAGAGACCTTCGGTCGCATGGCGATGAACGATGAAGAAACCGCAGCCCTCATTGCTGGCGGACATACCTTCGGTAAAGCGCATGGCGCCGCCAAACCGTCCGATTGCACAGGCCCCGAGCCCGCAGCCGCAGACATCGAAGAGCAAGGCTTCGGTTGGACCAACAAGTGCGGCAGCGGAAATGGTGCTGACACGATTACGAGCGGACTGGAAGGCGCATGGACAGTCAACCCCGTTGCCTGGACCAACAGCTATCTCGTGAACCTCTACACCTATGACTGGGTGAAGACGAAGAGCCCGGCCGGTGCGACTCAGTGGATTCCGGCGAAAGGGGCTGCATCGACGCTCGTGCCGGACGCTCACGACGACTCGAAACGGCATGCGCCGATCATGTTTACAACCGACCTGTCGCTCAAGTTCGATCCGGAGTACCGAAAGATTACGGAGCGCTGGCTCGAGAATCCCGAAGAATTCGAGCTTGCCTTTGCCAAGGCGTGGTTCAAGCTGACGCATCGTGACATGGGTCCGCGTGCTCGCTACGTGGGCGCGGAAATTCCGGCTGAGGAGCTGCTTTGGCAGGATCCCGTTCCCGCCGTCGACTATAAGCTGATCGACTCTGGCGACATCGCGAAACTGAAGGCGGAAATTCTCGACTCGAAGCTTGGTGTACCGGCGCTCGTCAGGACCGCCTGGGCATCGGCGTCGACGTTCCGCGGCACGGACATGCGCGGTGGTGCGAACGGCGCACGCGTTCGCCTGGCGCCGCAGAGTGACTGGGACGTCAACAATCCCGACGAACTGGCGAAAGTAGTGAAACGCCTCGAGCGTATCCAGAAAGACTTCAACCGTAAGCAGCGTGGCGGAAAGCAGGTATCGCTAGCCGACCTGATCGTCCTGGGCGGAGCCGCAGCCATCGAGGCGGCGGCTAAGGAAGCCGGTCACGACGTGCAGGTACCCTTCACGCCGGGACGCACCGACGCAACGCAGGCACAGACCGACGTTGAGTCGTTCGCCGTGCTCAAGCCGACCGCAGACGGTTTCCGTAACTACTTTGGTGAAGCGAACTACCGTTCACCGGCAGAGATGCTGGTCGAGAAGGCCGACCAGCTGACGCTGACCCCGCCCGAGATGACCGCCCTGGTCGGCGGCATGCGCGCCCTTGACGCGAACTCGGCCGGTGCCGAGCACGGTGTGTTCACCGATCAGCCTGGCGCGTTGAGCAACGATTTCTTCGTGAACCTGATCAGCATGTCGACGATGTGGACGAAGTCGTCGAAGACTGCCGGTATCTACGAAGGTCGTGACCGCGCTACGGGCGAGCTGAAATGGACCGCCACGCCGGCGGATCTCATCTTCGGGTCGCACGCGGAGCTTCGTGCCATCGCAGAAGTCTATGCAGAGAATGGCGGCGAGGAGAAGTTCGTCAGCGATTTTGTGGATGCATGGACCAAGGTGATGATGCTCGATCGTTTCGACGTTGCCCATTCCAGGGGCGACGAGGTGCTGGCTAGTCGCTAACACTTACTGACCAAGGGAAGAAGAACGGCGGCGCTCAATGCGCCGCCGTTTTTTTTCGCTGCTGCGCTACAAGCAGGATCACATTTCAAGTATAAGACTCCGTGAACGCATGGCATACGATGGGGACGTCGATGGATATCAATGAACTGCTCACCAACTGCCCGGTCGTACCACTGGTGCAGGCCGACGACCCGGCCATTGCCGTCAACACGTCGCGGGCACTATCCGCGGGCGGACTGAAGGTCGTCGAGGTCGTGTTTCGCACCGACCGGGCACTCGAGTGCTTGCAGGCGGTCGCCGATGAGATTCCGGACATGATCGCCGGGGCCGGCACGGTTTTGAGCACCGAGCAAGCGAATGCGG
>CALZMR010000393.1 GCA_945788575.1 uncultured Woeseiaceae bacterium | reverse complement strand
GGCTCGAAAACCGCGTTACGTAGGCCGTAACGCCAATACGTAACAATAATTCCGGGGCGGGCAACGATCCTCGCGCTTGAGCCGGCAGGATGCAGCAAATCAGGGTTTGGTTGCCAGTGGAGGCATCGTAGGACAGATGGCAGGACGGTCGATTCTGTATCTCGGGGACAGCGATTTCGCTGCCGGGTTCTGCAACAAACTGGAAGCCTACGCCTGTTGTGGGGAGCTCGCGCGACACAGCTACCTTTCCATCCCCGACTCGATGCCCGACCGGGTCGATCTCATCATGTTCGAGGCGCCGTCGAAATCTGACAACCCGGGCCTCTCACTCAAGGCGCTGATCAATTCCTTCGGCGATTTTGCCGTCGTCGCCGTTACCTCGAGGGATACAGAGCATCGCGGCATCGCCGCTGTTCGTGCCGGGGCGCAGGGATATGTGTGCGTCGATGATGCCGGCCACCAGGAAATCGAGTCGATCATCGATCACGCGATCCAGCGACACAAGCTGCTCAAGCGACTGTCCGAGACCGATAGCACAGTGTTATCGATCTTAAAGAGCATCAACGATGGCGCCATTGTCGTCGACCGCCAGGGTCATGTACTCGACATTAATCCGGCCGCACGCTCGATTCTCGGGCTTGCGCCGCGACAACAGCCCAGTGCACGCTGGGCGAGAAACTTTTGCAATACGGCGTCGGATGGTCAGCCGATTGATCACGACGACCTGCCACTCGTGAAGGCCTGTCGAGGTGAGAAATTCTCAAACCAGGTAGCCGCTTACCTGGTTCCGGACCAGGGTGACGTGGTCCTCAGTATCAACGGCCAGGGTTTGTACGACAGCGATCGTTCGCTGGTCGGCGGCGTCATTACGTTCCGTGATATCACCGATGTCATCAGACGAACTGTTGAGCTCGAAAAGCGGGCACAGTTCGACGATCTGACCGAGCTACCGAACCGACGGCTTTTTACGGAGCAGCTGCAAAAAGCGATGGGGCGTTGCCAACGCAACGATCATCCGCTTGCTGTGCTGTTCATCGACCTGGATCGGTTCAAATCCGTAAACGACACGCTCGGCCATGACATCGGCGACGAACTGCTACGACAGGTTGCGGACCGCTTAAGAAAGAACCTCCGCATTGGTGACTTCTCGGGCCGCTGGGGCGGCGACGAGTTTATCGTCTGCCTCGAGGATTTCGGCGAGAACCGGAATGCGGCTGCGGCTGCGCAGAAACTCGTACTCGTTCTTTCCGACAAGTACGACGTAAAAGGCAGCGAGGTTTATGCGACACCGAGTATCGGTATCGCCATCTATCCGGGAGCCGGCGAAACAGCGGAACGCCTGATCAAGGCTGCCGATCTCGCGATGTACCAGGCAAAGAATCGTGGTGGTGGTCGTTTTCAATACTACTCGAACTCTCTCAATACTCGGCTCGAACAACGCGAGGAACTCGAAGTCGGCTTACGTCATGCGCTGGTCCGAAAAGAATTCGTGTTGCATTACCAGCCACGCATCGACGTCAGCACCGGCCGGCTAATCGGCCTCGAGGCGCTGCTGCGCTGGCAGCATCCGCGCTTTGGTTTGTTGCCACCCGCACGGTTCCTGTCCATTCTCGAATCAAGCGGCCTCATTCACTCGGCCGGCGAATGGATCATCAATACCGCTTGCCGACAGCTCGCCTCCTGGCAACAACGATTTGAGTTGCCGGACCTTTCGATCGCCATCAATCTTTCACAACAGCAACTGAAGCAGGGTCGCCTCGTCGACACAGTTTCCAAAACGATTGCCGACAATGCGCTGGACCCCGGTTGTATTGAAATGGAAATTGGCGATGGTGAGATCGTACGCCAGCGGTCTGCTGAACTGGAGACCCTGCACGGACTGCGCAGACTCGGTATACGCCTGTCGCTGGATCATTTTGGCACGCGCGACGTTTCTTTCAGTTCGCTCGACACCGGTGTTATTGACAGTTTTGTGCTCGACCAGTCCCTGATCCAGGACGTCGAGGTCAATGGCAGTCACCAGCGCATCGTTCGTGCGGCCATTGCCATGGCGCGCGGACTGGATATTGAAGTAGCCGCGGAAGGCGTCGAGACCATTCCGCAGCTGGAGTTCCTGCGAAGCTGCAATTGCGATCTCGCACAGGGCTTCCTGATCAGCCGGCCAATCTGATCAGCCGCCCGATGCAGGCCGATAAGGTCACCCGGATCCTCAGAAGCGAGATTGCCGGTACGCGACTTTTGTCGCGTGGCATAGCCTGACCCCAACCTCAATACCGGGGGTCAGAGCCCGGCCCTGACCCCTCATCCCCTCCGACGCAGCGAAGAACCAACGTTATTGCGAGACCAATTCGTCGGGAACGAATAGGGACGCACGAAGTGCGCCCGAAGGGCCAGCAACAGGACGTTGCTGGTCAACCGAAGTCCGACGAAGCAACCTCCTAATGACCTCGCCGTACTTCAAGGAGATCGCGTCGGTTGGCCGGCAGCGGTGCTGCCTCGTCGCCGCTTCGCATCTCCGCCTGTCGGGCCGCAAGCGTCCCTCGGTTCGCTCGCGATGAAGGTATCAGTTTGTTGCCGTACCGCAATTCCAGCATGCAGAAAACTGTCCCTCGTTCTCCTCGCCGCATTTTTCGCATTTCCACGGCGTCGTCGGGCTCTCTTCGGCCAGTTTTGCGGCGTCGATCAATTGAAGTGCGCGGTCATAGTCCAGGTCGTTCTCGATCCACAGCTCGGGCCAGACTTCCTGGAAGGGGACCTCGCCCATAATCGAGCCGAAGTGCTCGTTCCTGAGAAAAGCGGGAATCCCCTCGGTTACCAGCAAATTCTTATAGTGGTTAATCGTGACAACCGAATCCGCCGACGTGACCTTCTTCAACGCAATCCCTCGAGGTACGCTGCCGGGTCTTCGCCACGCTCGAGAACCTCTACGAGTGCAGACCCGACGATGGCGCCTGCCGCGTGCTCGCCGACATTCATGACGTCGGCGGCGGAGCGGATACCGAATCCGGCACAAACCGGCAGTGGTGATATTTCAGACACCCTGTCCAGGTAGCTGGCGAGATCATCCGGCAGGCCCGCAGCGCCGCCGGTAATGCCGGTAATCGTCACAGCGTAGAGAAAACCACGAGAAGCATCGGCCAGCATCTTCAGTCGATCGTCAGGCGTTGCCGGCGTGACAAGCTG
>CALZMR010000392.1 GCA_945788575.1 uncultured Woeseiaceae bacterium | reverse complement strand
GCGCAGCCGGGTGCGCAGTCTGCGGCGGGCTCGGGCCAATCGTCTGCGTGAAGTCGGCGGGATTTCGGCGACCACGCGGCAGGCCGCCTGAGCATTTAACAGATTCGTAATCTAAGTTTGTATAATTCCGCGACTTACCTGAAAGCGGAAAACCCTCAATGCGACTAACTATATTCGGCTCCGGCTACGTCGGCCTGGTTACCGGCGCCTGCATGGCTGAGATGGGCAACCACGTCGTCTGTTATGACATCGACGACGACAAGATCTCCCGTCTCAACGACGGCGACGTGCCAATCTACGAGCCCGGTCTCGAGGCCTACATTGCGCGCAACGTCGAAGCCGGCCGTCTGGAGTTCACGACCGACGTAAAGAAAGCAGTCGATCATGGCCTCTTTCAGTTTATCTCCGTCGGGACGCCGCCCGACGAGGACGGATCCGCGGACCTCAAGCACGTTCTGGCGGTCGCGCGCGCGATTGGCGAGAACATCGACGAGTATCGGATCGTCGTCGACAAGTCGACGGTGCCGGTCGGTACCGCGGACAAGGTCGAGGCGGAAATCAAAGCGGCGCTCGCCAGGCGGTCGAAGTCTGTCGAGTTCGACGTCGTGTCGAACCCCGAGTTTCTCAAGGAAGGCGCCGCGATCAGCGACTTCATGAAACCCGATCGGATCATCGTCGGTACCGACAATCCGCGGACCACCGAACTGTTGCGTACACTCTACGAGCCTTTCAATCGCAATCACGATCGGCTGATTAGCATGGACGTGCGTTCGGCGGAACTTACGAAGTACGCGGCCAACGCGATGCTTGCGACCAAGATCAGCTTTATGAACGAGCTTGCTAATCTCGCAGAGCGCTTCGGCGCCGACATCGAGAAGGTGCGCGTCGGCATCGGCTCGGACCCGCGGATTGGCTACCATTTCATTTATCCTGGCGCCGGCTACGGCGGCTCCTGCTTTCCCAAGGACGTGCGAGCGCTCGCGCGCTCGGCATCTGATGCTGGTTACGACGCTCAGCTGCTCAATGCGGTCGAGGAGGTCAACGACCGGCAGAAACACCGCGTCTTCGAGAAGATCTCGGTGCACTACAACGGAAATCTTGCCGGTAAGACCGTGGCACTCTGGGGGCTATCGTTCAAGCCTCGCACCGACGATATGCGCGAGGCGCCGAGCCGCGTGCTGATGCAATCATTGTGGGACGCCGGTGCATCCGTCAGGGCCTACGATCCGGAAGCAATGGACGAGGCGCGGCGTCTGTACCCGGATCAAACCGGTCTGGAGCTTTGCGACACGGCTTATAGCGCGCTCGACGGAGCCAATGCGCTGGTCATCATCACCGAATGGCAGGAATTCCGCAGTCCGGACTTCTCGGTTATCAAGGAAAGCGTTGCGGACGCGGTGATCATTGACGGTCGCAATCTCTACGAGCCCGACGCCGTCGAGGCGCAGGGCCTGACCTACTACGCTATTGGGCGGGGACGTGGCTGATCGGAGGCGCGCCTAAGGTGACGCGAAGAAGTGCCGTTGCAGCGATTCGACCGCACGGTCGGCGGTTCTGCCGTCCCAAAGCGGCGGGCGGGTTCCATGACTCCAGCGTCCCGCCAGAACCTCATCGACATGTTCGATCATGTTATTTGCAGTAACCAGTTTGTTGGTTCCCTGAGTAATCGTGATCGGTCTTTCGGTATTCTCGCGCATCGTGAGGCACGGGATGTCGAGATACGTGGTCTCTTCCTGTAATCCACCCGAATCGGTGATGACCAGACGCGAACCGGTCACTACGTTCATGAAACGGATGTAGGGCAGCGGTTCGAGCAGTGAGACGCCCGGCGCCTGTTCCAACGCGTCTCTCAATCCGAAAGTTGCGAGCCCCTTAATCGTGCGCGGGTGTGCGACGAACACCACGTTCATACGCGTGCCGGCCTGGATCAGCGCGTCGGCTATCGGCGCCAGCATCTCCTCGGAGTCGACATTGGATGGCCTGTGCAGAGTCACGAGAGCGTATTCGCCTGCTTCGAGACCCAAATCGTCGCGCGCCGTCGAGGCTTCGATGCGTTCGCGCAACATCTCGAACGAATCGATCATGATGTTGCCGATCCGGTCAATCTTGTCGTCCGGGACGCCTTCGTTTCGGAGGTTGTCGTCCGCGTCCGCCGACGGCGTCCATAGCAGGTCCGCGATCGAATCCGTGACCAGTCGGTTGATTT
>CALZMR010000391.1 GCA_945788575.1 uncultured Woeseiaceae bacterium | reverse complement strand
CGGCGATCCGAATACGCTCCTTTACCAGACCGAGACCGTCACCTACGGGGCAAGGAATACGCAGATCATTCCGATTTTCGACGGCTACGAACTCGACACCGCCGCATACAACGTTCGTTTGATCAATGCTCAGGCTGGTGTGGCTTCACTGCCCGACGTGCTGACACCGCCGACCGTGCGAATCTACCAGGCCGCGATAAGTCTTCTGCCCTCGGACGTATACGACGACGAGATGCTCACCAATCTCGTGCTGCCGAACCACCAGTTTGGCGATGTCACCGGCGACATCGAGGTTTCGGCCGGCACGACGACGTACACCTATACGGCGGTCGGTAATCCGGGCGCCATCCAGTTCGAAAGCGGAATCTCCGTATTCGCGGGAACGCCCAATCATTTCATCGTCATCGGCGACATGGATAACCGGGTAGCAACGACCTTTATCCCGGATCGTCGCTCGATCTCGACGTTGGTGCGTCTGCGTCTTTATCACGCAGCATTCAACTTCAACGAACTCGACCTCTACGTGGTCGAATCGGGAACGTCCATCGACGAGGTGAATCGCACCCTCGGCCTGCTCTACTCTCTGCGGACCCCGACACTGTCCTTCGTTGAAGGTAGCTACGACATCTACGTCACGGTTCAGGGCGAGAAGACCATCATTGCCGGTCCGCTGACGGTGGATACGACACTCGGCGACAATCTCGAGCTGCTGCTTCTCGACACGGTCGATCCCGCGGTCGCCGAGATCAGGCTGATTCCGCCTCCGTAACGACCAGCCACCGCATGCCGGCGACCGCAACGAGCGCTCCGCGAACTGACTCGCGATAAGCGCGGGGGCGTTTGTACGGGCATCGTCCCAAAGTCAACAATCGTTGCAACAGCAAGAACGCGCCGAGTACTTCGGCGCCGAGTCTGCGCCTCACGTCATCCGCGCTCCGCGAAAGTGTAAGAATCGTGGATACGCTCAAGCGCATCCCGTCGCTGCCTCGCATCGAAGTCCTCTAGCGGTACTGCGAGCATTGCGTTTACTCGACGCCGCAGGGCCGCATAGGCCGCATCGAACGCGGGCCCCGGCTCCGAGGCGCCGGCAGGATCCGGGATACCCCAGTGCGCGGTTACAGGTGCACCGCTCCAGACAGGACAGGATTCGCCGGCGGCGTTGTCGCACACTGTGATGACGATGTCGATCTCGGGCGCCCCCGGGCCGGTGAAGCGATCCCAGGACTTCGACTCGAGACCGGAAAGCTTGTGACCTTCACGCTCGAGCTTGTCCAGAGCGCCGGGATTGACCTGACCGACGGGATGGCTACCGGCGCTGAACGCTCGCAGCCGCCCCGCTCCCAGGGCATTGATCAGAACCTCGCCCAGGATGCTTCGGGCCGAGTTTCCCGTGCAGAGCACGAGTACGTTCAGCATTCGGTCGCTCACCGGCAGCAACTCGCCTCGCGAACCTGCCGATCTGCACCGTAGGTGTTGATCTGCTCGTGCGTTACGAAGGTCTCCCACGTGACGTTGTCGGGGTCCCTTACCCAGGTTTTGGTCGAGCGCGCGTAGCAACATTCGGCTGTCGGTTGCTCGAGCGTGCTCGCCCCCGCGGCAGCCAACCGCCCCTGGATTTCGGCGAGCTCTTCCGCGGTTTCGGCCTGGATCCCGACATGGTCTACGCCGGCCGGCCCGTCCCGAAGAGCGATAGAGAAGTTCACGCCCGGATCGTCGAGCAACCATTTCGCGTAGTCGGATTTGAGTACCGTCGGTTCGACACCAAACAGTGTTCGGTAGAAGTCGACGGAGCGATCGATGTCGGCAACGCCGACGCTTATGTGAATTCGTTTCATTTGTCTTACCTCGAACTAATGCAAATCAGAGCAACATGACATCGCGGGCGACGCGCCTCAGCACCTGAGCGACGCCGCTATCGGCTTGCGGACTTCGGCACTGTTCAGGCAGCAATCCTCCATCAGGAACAAAATCAGCGCTCGTACGGCGCCGAAGTCGGCCCCATAGATGATCTGCCGGCCGCGCCGCTCACTCGATATGAGTCCCGCGTGCTCGAGCTTCTTCAAATGACTCGACAGCGTGTTCTGAACGACATCCAGCGATTCGGCTATGTCACCGGCCGACAGGCCGTCAGGGCCCGCCTGCACCAGTGCGCGGAATACGTCGAGCCTCGTCTCCTGCGACAGCGCCGCGAATCCGTCCAGAGCCAGCTTCTTATCCAT
>CALZMR010000390.1 GCA_945788575.1 uncultured Woeseiaceae bacterium | reverse complement strand
GCGAACTCCAGTGAACCCGTGGGAGAAGGCATGCCGTGCAACTTGCAGGCACGTTCCAGTGCGAACAGGTCGGCGAGACCGCCTGTCTCGAACACATAACAGACAGCGGCACCCGATTCGGTAATGTACTCGGCCGGCGATTCGGGCTGAATCGCCGGCCGGGCCCATATCGAGAAGACTCTGCCCGCCAGCCAGTAGAGCGGGCGGGCAATTAGGCCCGCGATGTTCATGGCTGGGAAGTCTACCGAAAAACCGGCTGGACCGGCTTAGTTGTTGCTTGCGTCCTCGATTGCCTCTTCGGCGGCATCGGCGGCGTCCTGCAGGGCGTCTTCGACGCCTTCAGCGTCTTCCATAGCATCCTGCATGGCCTCACCGGCCTCTTCGAGCGCGTTATCCGCAGCATCCGCCGCATCGTCCATCGAATCTCCGGCAGCGTCCATGGCGTCATCCATGCCATCTCCGGCCGCCTCGGCCGCCTCTTCCATAGCGTCGCCCGCGGACTCCTGCGCGTCGTCCGACGATCCACCGCCGCAACCAACGAAACCAAAGCAAATCAGCAATAACAGATATCTCATTTTGTTCCCCAATCAAGTCTTACAGATATTTTAGTGTGGCTATGCCACTGTTGTCGTCAGGAATTGTCGTAGATAGTCGTTGATCCGGTCAATATTATCGGTCAACCGGTGGTCGCCATCGATGAGGTGTAGCGTCGCCCGGCACTGCTCGGCGAAGCGGATACTGTTCTCCACGGGCACGACATCGTCACGCCAGCCGTGGACGATCCATATGGGAATTTCGGGCGCTGGCGGCGTAAGCGCCTCATATCCCGGCATATAGAAGGCCGGCGCCAACAGGAACAGACCGGCCGCACCCAGCGTCGCCGCGGCGGCGGCGGCGACGTGGCCACCCATGCTGGAACCGACGAGGATCAGCGGTTCGTCCACATCCTGCGCTTCCCGAATCAGCTTCTCGACGCGCACTTTCGGATCAGCGATGCCCTGATAGTCGACACTGTCGGCGTCGAAGCCCATCGAACGAACGGTCTCCGCCATCGCCCGGATCTTCGTGCCCCAGGGTCCGCTTTCCTGCCCGTGCGAAAAGCACAACTCCTCGAGATGTCGCACCAGCAGCCAGTCGCGATCCTGCCCCCAGGTGACCCAGTCACCGATACGCAGCGTCGGCACGCCCCATGAGCCGGCCTCGGTCATGTCGTTGCGCGCGGTCTCGGCGGCCGGTCGCCAGTCGTCCCGGTACAGATTCTTCGCGACGAACGGCCAGAATACGGCCGCCTTCGCCGTGACTCTGCGAAGCCCCTTCTCGGTGGCCACGTCGATGCCGCGCGCGAATATGGCACGGCTGGCTGCGGCGATGAAATCCGCGTGCCGATTCTCTGACTCGGCGATGTGTGCGCCCGCCATGCAGAATTCGACGCCCGTGCCGGCGGGATCGGCGAAGCGGCCGAACGGGATGCCCAGCCGCCGGGCCTCGCGGCCGGAATCGAAAGCGATATAGCGCAGCTTGTCGCCCGGCACCTGCATGCCGCGCATGACCATCGGCAGCACCGGCCGGATGCGCAGCTCGATGCCAAAGGCGTCCGCGATCGCACGGACCCGATCGGCCGCGAGATAACTGTAAGGACTGCGGAACGAGAAGAACAGCTCCAACGGCGGCAACTTCGCGGCTGACGCAGGCGGACGCACCGGCAGATCGACGCGCATGACCTGGCGGATCGCGGCGATGCGCGGTGCCGGCGCCTTGCGCAGGCCCAGCTCGTCCAGGCGCGCAACCAGATAGTGCAGCCGATCGACACCCCAGTACCACTCGCCGCCGTAATGGATCGTCGCCGTATTGTAGTGGCCCAGTTCCCGCAAGCGGTTCTGGTTTCTCGACAGCAATTCTGCCGCATTGGCCGTGAAGGACACGCTGGCCCGGCGCGATACCGCTTCGCCGTCACCGCGCCAATAGGCCCTGATGCCGTCGATAATCTCGTCGTTGGCATCGTCGCCGGTGCTCGCAGCCAGCGCATCGAGCATCCTCAGACGGTGCTCGACCGGCGGCGTCGCGCCCTTGTCCAGAAACGGGATGCCGAGTTCGCGGGCGAGTTGCCGACAATCGTTCTGTGCGTACTCCGACCACAGTTCGGGCGCCGGGCGATAAGCATCGACCCTCGCCTCGGTGAGGTACAGCCGCAGGTCGATGTCGTAGCAATCGCGCAGCTCGTCGAGGTAGTTGGCGAGGATGTAGGAATACGGGTCGTCGAGCTCGAGGAATACCCGCACGACATGCCGTCCGAACGTCACTCGTCGGCGCAGTTCGGCAAGGACCCGGCGGGTCTTCTGCCAACCTTTGCTCGCCACAACACCGAACGCGCGGGACCGTAGGCGTCGAGAGAGTTTCACGTTTCGTCCCAGGCTGCGCTCGGCTTCCAGAGCAATTCGTCGAGGTCGGGCTGCCAGCGGTAGCGAGTCATGTCGACGCGCCCGCTGATAACGGCAACGCCCTCTGCTTCGAGACGGCGCCTCTGCTCGGCGAACTGCCGGCTGTCGCCATCGAAGGCGATATGACCCGATGCCTGCAGGACCCTGTGCCAGGGTATTTCATGCCCTTCCGGCAGCGTTCTGAGCGCGTAACCGACCTGCCTCGCGCCGCGCGGAATGCCGGCGATCTCGGCGATCTGGCCGTAGCTCGACACCGAACCACGCGGGATGTCCGCGATGGTGTCGCGAATCCGCGCGAGACGTCTTTCACGCTCAGTCGACAATCATCTACCTCGTAGGCGCGCCTGGATCTCACGCTTGGCGTCCTTAAGCACGGTGTCGCGGTCCAGGCTGTCGAGAATGCCCTGCACGACCTTCTTCGGTCCGCCATCGCCCCAGGACTTCCCGCCGGAAAGATACTGTGCCGCAACCCGGCCGACGATGAGCGTGCTGTAGTACGCCACCGCGCCCTGCGCGGCCGCGGTCGCGACCGTTGAGAGCCCTGCCGTACCGAGCTTGAGCGCGCTCGAGCCGAGATGCACCGCCCAGACGGCAGCCATGATCGCCGCAGACTCAGCCGCGATGACGCCGACCAGCGAACCGGCCTCACGCCGGCTCAGCGGCAGTCCGTAGACGCGCGACAGGTGCACGACCATGCCGACATCGATGAATGCCGCCGCGAACAGATCGGCGACGGGAACCGGATTCAGCGCAACCGCAATGCCCTTGCCGACGCAGTAGGTGCGCACGAGACGGTCGCCGAGTTCGGCCCGCGCGGCGAGTATTCGGCGGCCGAACTGATCGCTCAGGTCCGCGGCGAACAGGCTCGCGTTCAGCGCGGCCAGCGTCTTGCCCT
>CALZMR010000389.1 GCA_945788575.1 uncultured Woeseiaceae bacterium | reverse complement strand
TCGAGTCGTAAACCTCGCGCCCCGAACGGTCGAGCGTCGTGTAGCTTCGGATCGAGGCCTCGTAGCACTCCGTGCCGTTCGGATTGGCGGTAACGCTGAGTACTTCGCGGGCAGCGGGAACGTATTCCGCGTCGAGGAAATCCCGGTGGCGCCGCATGGCCGGAATTATCTGCTCCTGTACGAGTGCCCGCATAGCCCGGACGAAAGTCTCGTCCTCGCTGCGCGCGGCCGGAGACATGAGCGGCGATTCGTCGATGGGCAGCGCCAGCAGGCCGTCGATCTGATCGACGACGCGCTTTACGACGGACTTCGGCGCCGAGTAACCCGCCTCGATTCCCGCCTCCAGATTCGCCGTTTCCTGATCGACGAAAGACGCGAACTTCGACCAGCGCGCGAGTGCCTGCTCGCGTTCGCTCTCAGTGGCGACGGGTTGTAGCTGAGCGAGCTGTGGGTAACTGAGGTGCCAACCGCCCATCTGGCTAACGTTCCATAGTTCATGGCGGCAGACGCGCAGCGCTCGATCGGAGGCGAGCTGCTGGCGAAGGAACGCGGCCGTTATCCACTCGGGTGAACCTGCGAGCGATGCGGGGTCTATGCTCTCGATCATGGCAAGCAGTTCGTCCTCAACCTGCTCTGCTGTGACGAGTGCCGCCGGCGTGTTATCGAACAGGCCGTCGTGCCGGTCAATGTCCACGCCGGAGAAGTAGGCTTGCTCAGGAGCGCGCTCGAGCGTCCACTGGTAGAAGCGGTCGGCTGCCGCGTTAACTGCCTCCGCCTGGGATGCGTCGCCTGCCGCGTTCTCGGCTGTCTCCGGCGCGCACGCGGTTAGCGCCATAGCGGTGATGATCAGCATGGTGGCCGTTGCGATCGGATCCTTTGTCATCGGCGGGACTCGCAGTGGAGGAGCTCGAAACCATACCGGATTATCGACATCGAGCGACGCAATTTGCGCGTTTCGCGCAGCTTCCGGATGGCGTCCATTTCGAAATTACTTGAACTTAAAAATCCAACTATAGAAAAAATCGGCATGCCGCTTTGCAGCAAGAATTGTCTGATCTTGAATCGCTTGACCCATCGACGGAAATCCTTACTCTCGATGTTGAGGCGAAAGCCTCTGCGCCAACAAGTTCGCTTGTTGACAACCGCCCTGCTAGAAGAGATCCGAGTCTCAACAAGTGTCGGGGGCGGTGGACGCAAAAGGCGGAACCCTGTCGGAACGAAGCCGGCGAAAGCGGGCAACGGGAAAGCAGGGAACAAAGCGGATGAACTCGGAACTCGCCGCAGCGTTACGCCAAAGGTAGCCCGATACCAAGAGCGCCTCGGGCTTGCACTTAAGAGGTCGGCCGCAAGGTTGGCAATCTGAGAGTAAGAACGGAAGCGCGACAAAGCAGCACTACCTATGCGTCCTCTAATACAAGGCGGCCCGGGATTTCCGGGCCGCTTTTTTTATGGCCTCGAATACTTCCCTCCGGCGTCCCGCAGCAGCGAGACCTGCGCCGTAAGCAACTGATCTGTCGCAGAAAACAGACAGGAATGCCTGTCCTAAACGGTACCGAGTCACTGTTTTTCCCGCGGCCGATGTGGGACAAAGGCGGCTACCGCCCATAACGGGGAGAGGGCAATGAGACATCTATTGATCCTGGTCATACTGAGCGCGCTGTCTGGCGGGGCACTCGCCGACGTTGTCGTACCTGTCGACGCCGTGGAGACATTCGTCAATGTGCGCGAGCGGCCGGCATCCAGCAGCGAGATCGTGGGCCGACTGGCCAGGGGCGAGGCGCTGGTTTTCGTGCAGACCGTCGACGGCTGGCACGAAGTGGAACTCGATGGCGGCCTGCACGGTTTCGTTCATGCCGACTGGGGTAATGTCGTCGCCGATCCGGAAGCCGAAGACACAGTTGCCGAGACCGCCGAATCTGAAGCAGATGCGGCGGTTGTACCGGAGCAGGATGCCGTCGCCGAGACTGCCGGCGAGACAGTCGCATCGGACGACGCTGATGCCGAATCGTCGATCCAGGAGGCGGAAGAGATCGGGGACTCTGCCGCCATGCCGGAAGAGCCCGTGGCGGACGCCGTTGCTTTGGGGGACACCGAATCCGAAGCAGTGCTCGACACAGTGCCGATCGTCGAAGAACCGACAGCAGTCGCGGAGGAAGTCGAAGAGCTTATCGATGTTGCAGAGGCTGAACCGGTTGCCATCGAGGCCGGCGACGAACCAGTGGCTGAGCCTGACCCTGTAGAGGACGTGGTC
>CALZMR010000388.1:637-2910 GCA_945788575.1 uncultured Woeseiaceae bacterium | reverse complement strand
CTGATCAGCGATCCGCCGGTTTCGTACGCCAGCGTCCAGTAAAGGATCGGCGCCTCGTAGTCGCCTTCGAGCGGATACAACAGGATATTGACCGGAACGCCGCCCGGCAGTTCGCGCATCGCGCTGGCGAACAGCCGCACGCGCTGCCGGCCGCTGACGGTCTGACGGTTCGTTGCGATGCTGTCCATGGTCGGCAAGCCGTCTGCGATCAGAATGATGTTGTCGGGCCGCGGCTCCAATTCGCGTGCGGCAGCGAACACGTCGTGCATATTCGTGCCGTTTCGCGGCACGGTACCTCGCAGGACGCGTACGGCCTCGTCGAGCTGCGTGTTGTCATCGGCTGTCAACCAGGTGCCGCGACTGCCCCGGATAACGGGCTCGACGGTGTTATTGAACATGTAGATCTGGAACTGCGAACCGGGGCGAATCTGCGCGGTAAGCCAGTCGACCGTCGCGACGACCTGGCGCCATTTCACGGACCGCAGCTGTTCTTCGGTCGACATGTTGCGGCGGCGGATGATGTTGACGATCGTGTCGTCGAGCATGCTCGCCGAGCGATCGACGAGAATCAGAGTGCGCTCTCCATCGAGCTTGAGGCCCGTAAGGTACTGGCGCGCGCCCTGCCCGTCCTGATCGAACTCACGAATCCGCTCGCCCTCGCTTTCCTGTTCGGCGGCCAACTGGATGAGGCGCTGCACTTCTTCTTCCAACGACCGAATATCGGACTGGAGCTGTTCGATGCGCTCGATTCTTGCGAGCGTGTCGTTGTCGTAGCGGGAAAGCTCCAGGCGCAGCTCTTCGATAAGCGCCAGAATCTGCGCGATCTGGCCCTCGGCGGTCTGTCGCTGGTCCTCGAGTTCCTCAATGGTGTTTCGGGCCAGGACGAGGTTCTTGCGCTCGTCGAGAATCTCCTCCTCCAGCCGATTGGTCTCGGCCATGAGTTCCGACGGATCGTCCTCGGTCGTCTCGCGGACCTGAGCGTTGATGATCATGAAGAACAGGATCACCGCGCCGAATCCACAGCTCATGCAGTCGAGAAACGACAAGCTGAATACCTGAGCTTCGCGACGTCTACGGGCCACCGGCGTCCTCCGTCGCGATCAGGCGAAGCTCATAGCCGGGCGTGCCGAGGCGCAGCTGGTCGCCAACCTGAAGCACGGCTGAGCCCTCGAGCTTATGACCGTTTAGAAATGTGCCGTAGCGGCTGAAGTCGCGGATGACGCACTGGCCGTTCTCGAGCGCCAGCGAACAATGCTGGCGAGACACCCCTGGCATATCGCGTCCGAGTTCTACCCAGCGCTCGTCGGAGACGGTCTGCGAGCCCACGTTGAGGGGCAGCGCGCTGATCGCATACGCCGTATTCTCATACAGTACGTGCGTCGGCTGCCCGCCGTCCCCGGTATCGGCAGCGGCATGAACTTCGATTGCCGATTGGTCCCAGGGTAATTGACGAATCAGGGTCACCCTATCGCTGCCCGCTTCGAAGTCGCGGCAGCGTGAGAGCAGCCCGCGGGCCGTAGCGCCGGATTCCAGCAGGAACACATCGCCGCCAACCCGCGCTTTCAGCATATCCGCGAGCCCCGGCATTGCGGCCACGCGGTCGGTCAGCTGCGTTGCAGGCACATCGTCGGCGCGGTACATCGCACGCAGTTGACTGACGATGCGCTGATAGACCGGAGCAGCGGCGGATATGAGCTCCAGCGCATCGAGTTCGGCCGCGTGACTAATGCCCTGATACTCCAGCTCGACGGCAATACTGCCACCCGATGCCGCATCCGACAGCCAGCCCGGGACGCGCTCGAGCAGCATCTGTTCGGTCTCCGCCGTGTGCAGCGGGTCGAAGCGCGACTGCTGGACGAACGCTTCGGCGATGGTCCGAATCCAGCCGTCGTAGAGTGCGAAGAGACCGCTGCCTTCGACGATCTCTGACTTCTCGACCTGCACTTGCCCGTCCTGGCCCATGCGCGTCAGCAGTCCGGAATGCAGGCTCAGGTCGACGTGGACCAGCGCCGCATTGCGGTACTCACGGCGAGTCGCGGCGACCGCACCGTCGATGAGCGCCGCAACCGGGATGCCGAGTTCGTTGCAGATGCCGAGCAGCAGGCCGAGATTCTCGGTCTGCATGTAGGCGGGAACGGCGATCACGAGGCGATCGCCCTGGGATCCCGCCTTCTTCCAGATCTGCTCGAGCTGACGGCTCGCGAGGTCGGCGGCACTCAGGTGTCTGAATCGCTGGTCGGGCAATGGCTCCGTCGTCAGCTGCGACCAATAGT
>CALZMR010000388.1:0-610 GCA_945788575.1 uncultured Woeseiaceae bacterium | reverse complement strand
CTGTATCCGGCGCGGCTTGACGCGCGCGAAACGGTAAGCCTCCATACCGGTCGTGAGACCGTCCTCCTCCAGCAACCCGAATCCCGGCTCCCGATAGAGCACGGCCGAGTCATTGAGAACCGTGATACCGGCGTCATTGATGTCAGCGGCGAGCAGACTCACTCGTATCCTCCTGCCGGTCCGGACTTTTCATGCGGCGCCGAGATGATTGCGCGGATATCTCCTTGCACAGCGGGTTGCTTGACCGAACGGAATACGGGTGTGTATTGCCGAGGGCGAATACATTCCCCGTGCAAGCGAGGATCGAGCAAGGGCGCGAGCGGCTTCATGAATAGTCTGGGCTAGTCCGCCTTCATATGCCGAATCAGCTTGTCGTCGACGTAGTTTTCGCTGTCGAAGACGAGCCTCTCCTGTGTCAGCTGTAGCTGGTGCACGAGGAACATCAGGAAGATACTGATCAACAGGGCGATAAACGTGGAGTTGAACGCGACGCCGAGACTTTGAGTCACGCCGGCGATGTCACCCTGCACCGCCTTGTCGGCCTGCGCCAGTGCCTCACCGATTCCCCGGACCGTGCCGATGAACCCGATCGACGGGATCGCCCACGAGA
>CALZMR010000387.1 GCA_945788575.1 uncultured Woeseiaceae bacterium | reverse complement strand
CCACCGTCACACCGGCGTTGTTGATGATCAGATTTACACCGCCATGACGATCGTTCACATCGGCGGCGAATCGCTCGACTGCGATCCGGTCCGACACGTCCACAATATGCTGGCTGCAATCCGCCCCGATCGAGGCAACCCGTCGATCTGTCTCATCCAGTCCCGCCTCGTCGATGTCGGAGATGGCTAGTCTGCAGCCTCTTTCTGCCAACTTGACCGCAAGCGCTGCGCCGATACCCGAGGCTGCGCCGGTGATGACCGCCACCCTGTCATTAAGCTTTTTCAAAACGGACAAACTCCTCTTATTGGATCGAATGTACGGGTCTGCGCCCGCCGCGTTGTCAGATTCGATGCAGCGGCCCCACGACAATTCATTCCGGTGTTTCCGGCTTCCTCGGGCATGGGAGTATTCTCAGGCGACCTGCTCGGGTTGCATCGTCGGCTTCTTCGCGTTGGCCTCCATCACCTCGAAACTCGACAAATTCACACGCTCGAGTTGTCGCCTGAATGCCCGAGCATTTTTTGGATACAAGGTCGTGACACGGCCGCTCTCGTTCACGTACCAACTGTTGCAGCCCTCCGACCACACGCGTTGCTCAATAAGAGTCTGCAGCTCGTCGTTGTATGCGTCCTGAACGCCCTGCCGGACGGACAGCAATTTTTCGGCGCCCGCCGCCGCGATCATCCGAAGAATGAAACGCACCATCTGTTCTACCATGTACACCACGGATGTAGTCGCTACACCGGTGTTCGGTCCGGTGATCATCCAGTAATTGGGAAATCCCGCGACACAGCCTCCACAGAACGCCTCCGGGGCGTCTGACCAGACCTCCTGCAATTCGAGCTCGCCCATGCCGATGACGTTTATAGATCGCATGTGGCCGTCGATATCGAATCCCGTCGCGTAGACGATAAGGTCTGCCTCGTGCAGTACACCGTCGGCCGTTTCGATGCCGTTCGGAACGATCCGCTCGATGCTCTCGGTCTCCACGACCACATTGTCACGATTCACGGCGTCCCATAGGTCGTCAGAGAGCAGAATCCGCTTGCAGCCCAGCGCGTAGTCAGGCTCGAAGACCTTCCGCAGCGCCGGCTCATCGACGGAGTCGCGCATGTGCTTAAGGACCCTTCTCGTGGCGGCACGGCCCAGCAAGGAGTTCTTTCTCGTAATGGGGAAGAGCAATACGTCCATTTGATTGAAGATCAGCCAGCGGTAAAGGCGTTGCAGCCATGGCCATCTGCGGAATCGCGCCCTTTGCCTGTCCGTATAGGTGCGATCGTTTCGCTGTGCAATGTAGTTCGGCGTCCGTTGAAACACCGTGACCTGCTTGGCGATCTTTGCGACTTCGGGAATGACCTGAATGGCGCTCGCGGCGCTGCCGATGATTGCGATTCGCTTGTCCTCCAGTCTGACCGAGTGGTCCCAGTCCGCCGTATGCATCGACGGTCCCGAAAACGTTTCTCTGCCCTGGAAATCCGGAACATGGGGTTTGTGCAGACCGCCGCCGCCATTGATGACGTGATGTGCGGTTACGACGCTGTCGTCACCGAAGGTGACGCGCCAATTGCCCGCCATTTCGTCAAGCCGCAATTCGACGATGCGCGCACCGTGCGTGATCTTGTCTCGAAGGCCGTACTTGTCGACGCAGTACTCGACATATTGCTGAATCTCCGCCTGCGGCGAGTAGACGCGGGACCAGTCGGGGTTCGGTTCGAACGAATAGCAGTAAAAGTGCGACGGTACGTCGCACGCGGCGCCCGGGTACCTGTTTTCGTACCAGGTTCCGCCAACGCCCTGCGACTTCTCGAAGATGCGGAAGTTGGTAATGCCCTGTTCGAGCAATTTGATGCCGGCGCATACACCGGAGAATCCGGCGCCGATGACCAGCACGTCGAGATGATCCGTCACTGACGAGGCATCAGACGAAGGACCGGAATCAGTGTCGGGTTGCGGCATAGCGGATCGGATCACGCAGCGATATCGTCAGCACAATACTAAGCGCATTCGCGTATCGGGTCCCGTATTCGGGCAATCGCGTTCGCTGATGCAGGGAAGGAGGCAAGCGGAGCACGCAACGTCAACGCAGCAAAAAGAAACGCCACACCGTAATACGGTGTGGCGTTTGCTTTACGCGCTCTTTGAGACGTATTCAGTCGAAGTGCTTGCGAAGCGTAACGCCGTAGGTTGCGGGCTCGTTCGCATAGCCGCTAAGGCTGCCCAACTGGAAGACGGACGGGAATGCACTCAGAAGGTACTCGTCATCGGTCAGGTTG
>CALZMR010000386.1 GCA_945788575.1 uncultured Woeseiaceae bacterium | reverse complement strand
CAGCTGTTGCCGGAACAGACTGAGCTCTTCCTCGCCACTCGTACAGGTAAGCATCAACGCGAAGCGAAACTGGTCGAGGCTGCCCGCAGCCGCTGTTCTCAGGCCGCGCCCCATGCCTCGCGGCGCGGCGGACTGGCGCAGGCAGCCTGCGAGGTTACTGCCAATTTTCGTGAGTACCAGGTCAGCCTGTTCCTGGCCCATCGCTTCGATGACGAGTCGAAAACGCGTGAAGCCGATCACCAGGACGGCAAGCTCGGTCTGATCGCGCTTGACGGCAGCCATGCCCCGCTTCAACAGATCCATGAACTTACCCTTGTTCGGCAGGCCCGTAAGCGGCTCGAAGGATTCCCTGCTTCTTAGTCGCCGTCGAGCCGCCTCGGCGATCGTCACCGCCTTGGCGAGTGAGTCTCGGCTTTCGCTGAGCTTCGCCTCCAGTTCCGCCAGGCGTGACGCGTGTCGGGCACGCCGGCTAATCAGTTGCCACTGGTATGGCTTGCGCGCGACATCGAAAACTTCAGCCTCGAGAGCTGTACTGACCTCCCTGGAGCTGGAGCACAATACGATGACCGGCACGTCGAGGTCCGCGGCTTCCACAAATGCCTGGAAGACGGGAAGCGCCGCGCCATCCTGCAGTCCTGCCTCGACGACGACGACATCCGGCCTCACCTCGCGGGCGATCGCCATCCCATCCACCGGGTCTTCCGCCACTTCGGTTTGCAGCCCCGCTTGCGTCAGCCACCGTCTGCCCCATTTCTTTGCTGCACTGTCACGACAGAGAAGCAATGCCTTGCCTGTTCCGGTCTCGAACGAATCGTTGGCGGGCGTCGTCGGCATCGACAGCCGCCGGATGGTCTGCGTCAGGTCGATATTGTCGTCCGGCCCGAATCCCGGCTTGTGTTTCGGATCCGTCATTGTGCGCGCGCCTTATCCACCGCGGCTGGCGCCTGGCTATCAAGATAGGTGAGAAGATCATCATCCGCGAGTGGCTCACTAAACAGAAAGCCCTGCAATAAATCGCAGCCCTGCTGCCGCAGGAACTCGGCCTGCTGCTCGGTTTCAACACCCTCTGCGATGACCCGCATTCCGAGGCCATGGGCCAGCGCAATGGCGGCTGTACAGGCGGCCCGATCGCACTCGCTGGACGCGATATTGGCGACGAACGACCTGTCGATCTTGATCATGTCGATCGGGCTCTGCGACAGGTGAGCAAGCGTACATGCACCGGTACCGTAGTCATCAATCACGATACCGACGCCGATCGAACTGAGCCGTTCGCAGGTTGCGTGTTGTTGCAGCGCATCCCTGAACACCATGTGCTCCTTGATCTCCAGATCAAGGTTGCCGGGATCGACGCCCATCTCATCCAGTACAGTCTGGACGCGTTCTGCGAGCTCTGCATTCGAGAATTCCTGCCCCGAAAGATTGACCGCCATGCGAATATCGTTGTGCCCCACCTCGTGCCAACGACGCAGATCCTCGCAAGCGCGGCGCAATACCCATTCACCAATCGCGACGATCAAGCCGGTAAAGTCGGCGATCGTTATTATCTTTTGCGTGGATCGCGATCCGAGAATTGTCTCCGGCCAGCGCAGCAGCGCCTCGACGGATGTCACAGCGCCCGTTTGCGCATCGACGACCGGGAGATATTTCAATATGAAGCCCTCGTTGTCGAGCGCAGCTTTGAGATCAGCCGCGATGTCCTGGCGCTGCAAGTTGCGCAACCTCACGGTACCCGAGTGGAAACGGAATGGGGTCGCCGTACTGTTCCTCGCATCGTCCATGGCCGCGATCGCGTTCGCGTAGAGGGCGTCCGGCCTGGTACCGTCCTGTGGGAAGAGTGCGACTCCGCCGTGCACTGTGGCGACAATGGAACGACCGCCAATCGACAGGGGTTGCTTCAGCGCGCCAATCAGACGCATTATCACCGATTCCGCGTCTTCGCCGCTTTCAATACTCGGCAGCACGATCGAGAATTGCCGAAAGTCCGTGCGCGCGACGACCGAATAGCGCTCGAAATTTCTCTGTGTCGCGTCGTACATGCCACGGAGCTGCATCGTGAGACGCGACGCAAGCTCCCTGAACAGGTCGTCCTCATAACCTGCAACCAGCGTATGGCCGGCGGCATCCAACTGTTCGACATGCAGGCACAATACCGCTGCCCTGCCTTCTTTCAGGCGCTGCATGTCCGTTATTCTTGTTAACTCACTCAAAAGGAATTCGCGGTTCGGCAGTTCCGTGACTTCATCGGTATACGCAATTTCGGTGACTCTCGACAGGGCA
>CALZMR010000385.1 GCA_945788575.1 uncultured Woeseiaceae bacterium | reverse complement strand
CCAGCAATTCGCGCATACGCTGACCCTTCAGGCCGAAGGCTTCGAGGATGGCTTCGGCTTTCTGTGGCCTGCCGGCGTCCTCGAGGTAGTCGAGCAGGGTGTTGCGGTTGGGCACGGGGTGTTTGTAGGTCTTGCTTTTCTTGCGTGTTTTCTTGGGGGGCAAAGCCGCTCTCCGGGACGGTCGGGGGTATAATTGACAGGTCGCGCCGGCTTTCAGTAAAGTGCGCGGCCCGCGCGCGGATTGTACGCGGTATGCCGAGGTGGCGGAATTGGTAGACGCGCTAGCTTCAGGTGCTAGTGGCCGTAAGGTCGTGCGAGTTCAAGTCTCGCTCTCGGCACCAAACGAACGAAGGGGTCCCTGATGGGGCCCTTTTTTTTGGGGTGAGCCTCGCCTTAGTCTCTACCTTCTCGGTCCCGCCCCTGACCCTGCGGTCCTGCACGTCAGAAAACCATCATTTCATCATCGGGCATCCCTTATTGCGGCCGCTTTCGAGAGGAGTAGCCTGTAGTTACGCGATCGACGCTGTTCGGAGGAACTGACGATGAAAAACCTGAGAACCCTGGCTCTCCTGGTCACGGCCGCTCTACTCGCCATGGGTTGCAGTGCGACACACCATGCCGCCGACGTTCGCGAAGCAGCCGATACCGACCGGATCACGGTCGGCACCGTGCAGAAAGAGATTCGAATCGGCATGTCGGCGGCCGAAGTCGCCGGCGTTCTGGGATCGCCGAATATCGTCACTACGGACGAGCAACGTCAGGAAACGTGGATCTACGACAAGATATCCAGCGATGTCACGTACTCTCGCAGCAGCGGTACGATCGTCGGCCTGATCTTCGGTGGTTCCGGCGGCGGCGCGGGTGTCGGCACGTCCGATGCCGGTTCTTCGTCGAGTTCGCAACGCACGCTAACCGTCATCATCAAGTTCGACGGCAATAACGAAGTTCGCGACTTCTCGTACCATACGTCGAGGTTCTGATGAGCCGGCCATTGTTGCCTGCGTGCGCTGTCGCCGCGACGGCGCTGGTCGTGGCGGCATCAATCGCCGGCTGCGCGACTTCGGTGCCGCAAGCAGCGCTGCGCCTGCCGGAAAGTACGTTGGAGGTGCGCTCGATCCAGACGCGCGTTATCGAGGCACCGACTGAGACCGACATCCTCACCGCAACGATTGCTGTCCTTCAGGACATGGAGTTTAACGTCGACCGCATCGAAAGACCGCTCGGCGTCATAACCGCGTCGAAGGTCTCGGATGCCGACTCCGCAAGCGAACAAACCGGGCTCTTCGTTCTCGATCTCCTTTGCTCTGTCGGCGGAGGCGGAGGCTGCGACAATATGTCCACGGCTCAGGACGAACAACACATCATATTGACGATGGTCGTTCTGCCCAGCCTTGCCCGAAGCAACGAGTTCACCGTGCGTGTCACATTACAGCGCGTCATCTACGACAAAATGGACCGGATATTGGTGATGGAGCAAATCGACGACGAACAGATATATCTGGATATTTTCGACAATCTGCGTAGGTCGCTGTTCATACAGGTAGGTGACTCATGAGCCGTTCAGTACTGCTATTGCTTGGTCTGTTCCTGTTTGCGGGGTGTGCAACGACGCCAGCGGACGTCACTGGTGGCGGGACGCAGCTCGAGACGCGACAGATTCAGACTCGCGAGTACGACACGCTGGACAAGGCAATGACAATGCGGTCCGTGATCGCGACGCTGCAGGATCTCGGTTTCACGATCGATCAGGCAGACGCGGAACTCGGCACGATTACGGCAACGCGGCTGCATCAGTACCCGATGCGCATGACGGTAACCGTCGTCCAACGTCAGGGTGCCAGAATTTCAGTGCGAGCTAACGCGCGTATTGGCGAGAATCCGGTAACCGATGCGGCGACGTATCAGGACTTTTTCGTCGCCCTCGACAAAGCCATGTTCCTGACGCTGCATGACGTGGATTGAGGTCGAATCAAATGCCGCCTGGACGCAGGCGGCAGATCGTGACCCGGTACTCCGATTCGGTTCAGCCTGTCGGCCTCAGCGATCGCCCCGATTACGGTCCCGCAGTTGCCGGCGCGTGTGCTTGTCAGGTCGGCCGGCGGTTCGCGGCATTAGCAGCCGGTCGTATTTCAACTGCTCGGCAAGCTTCTCGCGCTCGAGGCGTGTCATCTCGTTTTCTTCGTAGCAGGCCTGGGCGTCCTTCGCTGGCCCTCGTCGCCGTGGTATCAAAACCACGTCCAGCGAATACGGCAACCGGTTTCTGATCAGGTCGATCGTGTCGACGACCT
>CALZMR010000384.1 GCA_945788575.1 uncultured Woeseiaceae bacterium | reverse complement strand
GGCCGATGATCTCGATAGGCTCTTCGAGTTCGAGCGCTTCGATGAGATCGACGATTTGTCTCTCGAACAGGGCTCCGTCGTAGGCCGTGTCCGGCCGGTCGGAGTATCCGCGTCCGTAGAGGTCGTAGCGGAGCACGCGATAGCCGGATGTCGTGAGTTCCTCGTAGGTCGTGTCCCAGATGTAAAAGGGGACGCTGAAACCGTGCACGAGAATGACTACCGATCCGTCGTCGGGCCCGCCAAGTTCGTAGTGCGTGAAGCCGTCGGCAAGCTGCACGAACTCGCCGGGCGCAATCGACCTCGCGGCAGCGTCGAGGGGGAGAGTTTCCGAATCCGCTCGTTCGTAAACTACAATGAGAGCGATTCCTGCGATCAACAGGATCGCGATGAGCGCGGCGAGTAATTTCTTCATCGACGGCTCACTCGGTTCGGTGCATGCGTAGCGTCGTGCGCGGCGGCGATCAGATGCCCATCCGTGCGAGAGACTGGATAATCTCTCTCAGTACCCGAATGGCCAGGGGGTGGTCCGACTCGAAGTTCGCCTCGGCCTCACGCGCCCGGTTGGCGACCGACGCAAACGCGTCTTCATCGGCGTCAGCTTCCAGCAGTCCGTGGATTTCTTCGTCCAGGTCCTTTATCAACTGACGAGTCTCCGCGTCGAGTTCCGCATCCTGGATTTCGGTTTGGAGTCGTTGGAGTAGCTCCCGAACTTCAGATCTGCTCATTTCGTCGATTGCCCGTTGGGTTGGAAACGTCGCCGATGCCCGGTGGCATCGTATTCCCTGAGTATCCGGCGGCGCCTTTACAGATGCAAGGCGCCCGGGCGAGGCTGGTTCCGGCTATGAGGGGGCTTGTCGTTCCGGTCCGGCCTGGTTGCCTACCGGCCGGGTTCTTCCCTCAGGAGAGATCCTGAGCCTCGACTTCGAGGCGGCGCATGCGGAGTGTTTCCGTCTCACGGCTGAACATGTACTGGATCAGAATCTCGCGCTGCTCCGGGCGCATCCCATGGAATTCGATCGCGGTGCCGTACTTGAGGCCATTACTGCCGTCATGCGGCGATTCGACGTGACGCACGACGCGGCAGAAGCTTTCCATGTAGCGATTTTCAGACTCGAACAGAAAGCTCAGATGCAGCTTGGTATCGACTGGAATCTGCCTGTCGGCAGCAAACACCATCCCGTCGGCACTGATCTCGCAGGTCTGTGCCGGCATACTGGCAAGAGCCGCTCGGGATTCGGCGAAGCCCGGCAACAGATTCATGATGAGGTTGACCTTGTCGTTCAGGAGCGTGATGAGCCGGCACACGTTGTCCGCCTCGCCATTCATCAGGAACATCGCCTCGCTCAGGCGCGCATCGATATCGACGATCTGCGCGTGTGCATCTGCATCGTGTCCGTGACGGAGCTTGTAACGGTCGATGCCATCGTGGAAGTCCTGGTCAGTCAGGACCTCATACTTCAGGAATACGGTTTCGCGAATCCGGAAGGACCGCCTGTTTTCATGTTGGAGCATTGTTGAATACCTCCCCGGCGGGTTCATCGGGTTCGATGGCAACTCCGTCGGCATTCATTTGATTCTGCTGATCATTCTCGGAACCGCGGATGATCAGCATCTCGACACGACGGTTGCGGGCGCGGCCTTCAGGCGTGTCGTTCGTATCGCGCGGACGTGTATCTGCGTGGCCCGTAACCTCGACCCGGTTGTCATCGATCTCGGAACCTTCGAGTAGTGCATGTGCGACCGAGACGGCGCGGGATGTCGACAGCTCCCAGTTCGATCGGAAACGGCCGGTGCTGATCGGCACGTTGTCGGTGTGTCCGGAGATGGATATGTGTCCGCTGGTGTTATCGATCAGGCCCGCGATCTTTTCCAGAACCGGGAGAAAGTCGGGCATTACTTCGGCCGTGCCCGACCGGAAGGACGCCCGCTCCATGATGCGAACAATGACCCGCGTGCCCTCGGTCTCGATAGAGACGTCGCCGCGCTCGATCTCCTCCTGCAACGCGATTCGGAGTCGACGCGCCTGCTCGCGAGCCCGCTCGATTTCCTCGACCTCGCGTTCGGCGAGGTCGAGCGTATTCCGGTTCGAGTCGATAGTGAACTGCCGTATGGTATTGATCGGAGTCGGTTCCGGGCGACCGGGGCTGAACTCCTGCGCCACGACACTGGTTCCCTTCGGGATGGTACGGACCTCGATCTCGTTCTGTACGCCGAAAGCCTCCGCCATCGAGCCTGCGAGCTGCTTGAACTTGGCGGCGTCCATTTCCGAGAACGCTAGCAGAAGAACGAA
>CALZMR010000383.1 GCA_945788575.1 uncultured Woeseiaceae bacterium | reverse complement strand
CCTGATGCAAGCATCACTGACAGACCGTCGTCCTTCAGCCGCCGCGCGATCTTGCGAATCGTGGTCGTCTTGCCGGCGCCGTTCACGCCAACCATGAGGATGACGAACGGGGCGGATTGGCGCGGAATTTCGAGCGGTATGCCGACAGGTTCGAGGATATCGACAATCGACGATCTTAGGCCCGCCATGAGCGCAGCCACATCCCGGAGTTCCTTGCGCGCGAGCCGCTTCTGGAGCGCGCCGATGATCCGCTCCGTCGTATCGATGCCCACGTCGGCCATGACCAGCAGCGACTCGAGTTCTTCGAGAGAGTCCTCGTCGATTTTGCCGCCTGGCGCCAGATCGGCGAGATCCAACGTCAGCCAGCTATCACCCCGGTTCAGTCGCGCACGAAGCCGCTTGATGAAGCCGGCGGGCCTGGCCTGCTCGTCCTTTTCCTTATTCTTCCCAAACATGCTCATTCCAACCAGACAGCCGTCTGACCTACACTAGGTCTTGATTTCTCGATCGACGTAATTATGGCGAGACGCGCCGGACACAAGCGTAAGCAAGGAAATTCCGCGCCCGGACGGCTGCGTATTGTAGCGGGAATCTGGCGCAGCCGTATGCTCGACATCGCCGACGCCGAGGGCCTGAGACCGACCTCCGAACGCATCCGAGAGACTCTCTTCAACTGGCTTACGCCCGGCATAGCCGGCAAGCGCTGCCTCGATCTGTTCGCCGGCACCGGCGCTCTGGGCCTCGAAGCACTATCCCGGGGGGCCGGCGAGGTCGTCTTCGTCGAGCGCTCACCGAACGCCGCCACAACACTCAGAAGAAACATCGAGACCCTCGGCGCGTCCGGTGCGACGGTCCATGAAGCAGATGCCAACGATTTTCTGGCCGGCAATGGCGAGCGGGACTTCGACGTCGTCTTCCTCGATCCGCCCTTCGCGGACGAATCCACTGGCGAATTGTGTAGACTGCTCGACGAGCAGGGCATGCTCGCACCGGGCGCTCGCGTGTATCTGGAACAGGCGCGCTCGAGCCCGGAGGTCGAGCTTCCCACCGGCTGGAAAAGACTGAAGGACAAGACAGCCGGCAACGTACGCTACTCGCTCGTCGAGACAGCCGGTATCCAGGAGTAAGCAATGCCAGTCGCCGCGATGTATCCAGGAACGTTCGACCCGATCACGCTCGGTCACGAGGACCTGGTCAGGCGTGCGGCCGAATTATTCGACAATGTGGTTGTCGCAATAGCGGCGAACACCGGCTCGAAGACACCGATGTTTTCGGTCGACGAACGCGTCGAAATGGCGACGGCGGCATTGGCCGATATCACGAACGTCACCGTGAAGCGGTACGAGGGACTTACCGTCGACTTCGCACTTGAACACGGTCTTCGCGTGATCATCCGTGGCCTGCGCGCCGTATCCGACTTCGAGTACGAGTTTCAGCTCGCCAACATGAACCGCCATTTGACCGACGAGGTCGAGACGGCCTTCCTTACGCCGACCGAGAAGTACACGTTCATCTCGTCGAGCCTGGTCCGGGAGGTCGCGCAGCTCGGTGGCGACGTGGGCGAGTTCGTTTCGCCCGAAGTCGGGCGGGCACTGTCGGATCGAGTCAACGGAAAGTAGGGAGACGCGTCAGCGCTGACAGCGCTTGCAGTAGTACGTTGCCCGCTGCCCCAGGACGATAGCCGTAATCGGCGTATTGCAGATCTTGCAGGCTTCATCCTCGCGTCCGTAGACGTCCAGCTCCTGCTGGAAGTATCCGGCTTCACCATCCCCGCCATAGAAGTCGCGAAGCGTCGTGCCGCCGGCCTTGATGGCTCGCTCGAGTACTTCGCGAATCGCCTCGGCAAGTATTTCGTAGCGTTCAAGCGATACCCGGCCGGCTGCCCGCTTCGGATGAATACCGGATCGGAACAAGGACTCGCTGGCGTAGATGTTGCCTACGCCGACCACGACGTTGGCGTTCATGATGAAGGGTTTGACGGCAATGCGGCGGCGCCGCGACCGCTCCCAAAGGTAGCGCCCGGTGAACTCGGCACCCAGTGGTTCCGGACCCAGGCGGCTCAATAGCGGGTGCGAGAGCGGTTCCTTGCTCCAGTGCAGCGAGCCGAAGCGGCGCGGATCGCGAAGCCTCAATGCTTTGCCGTCAGCGAGTTCGAAGTCGACGTGGTCGTGGACACTGGCGGGCGTGTCGCGGTCCACGATCGATACGCTGCCGGACATGCCAAGGTGCATGATGGCCGTGCCGTTGGTGGTGTTGATCAAGAGATATTTGGCGCGTCGCTCGACCGAGGTGATCGTCGCGCCTTCGA
>CALZMR010000382.1 GCA_945788575.1 uncultured Woeseiaceae bacterium | reverse complement strand
TTGGCGGGCTGCACGAATCGGTGTTGGAAACCGATCCAACGGGTCGAGAGATGCGAAGAACGTAATTTCGTCGCGCTATCGATCAGGCGACGTACTCCTCGTCGGAATCCTCGCCAGACGAATAGACCTTCTTGATGATCCCCGGCATAACGGCTTCCGAGATCAGGAAGCCCTGCATCTTGTCGCACTCGATCGTCTGCAGGAATTCGAAGGTTTCCTCGTGTTCGATGCCCTCGGCACACACGGTCATACCGAGATTGTGAGCGAGCCCGACGACAGCGGCGAGCACCTTCCCGGCTGTCGAATCCGCCTGTGCGCGGCGGACCGCCGATGCGTGGATCTTGATCTCGTCGAACGGCAGTTTCTCGAACGTGCCCAGTGATTGCGCGGCAACGCGAAAATCGTCCAGACACAGACGGAAGCCGGCCGCGCGCAGGCTCGCGAGCGCCTTCAGGTGCGGCGCTTCCGGGTCGGACAGGTCCTGTTCGACAACTTCGAACATGAAGCATTCCGGTTCTACCCGGAACTCCCGGACGATGCCGGCATAGTATTCGCCCAGGTCTTCGTCCGTGAGCTGGCTGGGCGCGAGGTTGATGCAGCCGTTCAATACCAGACCCTGTTTGCGCCAGTCCTTGAGCTGGGCGGCCGCCTTGCGGAGCACGAATTCGGTGAGTTTCGGCATCATGCCGAAGGCCTCGATCTCGGGCAGGAATTCGAGCGGGCCGACCAGCCCGTGTTCCGGATGCCGCCAGCGGACCAACGCCTCGGCCTCGCAAGTAAGCCACTCAACCTCGCCCTCTTTGCTGCGTTCGACCTTGGGCTGGTATCGAACCATAAATTCGAAGTTCTCGAACGCCCGCTTCAGGTCGGCCTCGGCGACCTTCAGGAGTTTGCGGCGGCAGGCGCGAGCCGAGGCCGAGATGCGATCGTAGTCGAACTGTTCGCCGGCCCACTCGACCATTGGCAGTTCAAGCAGGCGATCGACCAGTTCGGCCCCCGCGGCGGACCGCAGGTGCTTACGGTCGGCGCCAATAATGACGCCGAATTTGACTCGCTCGCTGGCGTTCACCAGCACATCGACGATGTCGTCCTGAATGTCCTTCTCGCCGATCAGAACGATCCGGCGGGCCTCTCCGGACATGAGTTTCCTGAGCTTGTTGGCATCGGAGAAAGCGCTTAGTGACAGACTCATCTCGCGGACGAGGTCGGTCAGAGCGCGCGACCCACGGGCGTTCTCGCTCACAATCAACAGCATGACGTCTCCTGAGAAATAGGACGGGTATCGTCTACTTGTATCGGCCGATTTCCGGCAAAATTGAATGCCAAATACGACGGAAATCGGGCGTCCGGCCCCGGCGGCCTCGAAGCCATGCAAAGTCCGGAAATTCCGGGGAAAAACAGGGCAAAACGCCTGTCATTCCTACCTCCGAGGTTATTGCCTTGCCTGGGGGAGGCCACTATAATGCGCACGCTTAATCGATAGGCCCCACCCGGGAATACCGCGACGACACACGCCACAGGCCGAGGCTCTTGCCCTCTGGACGTGGCGTTTTTCATGCCGGAGGCAAAGCGATGCTCAAGGTACTGGCGGCGCAATTCGGGATAGGTCTGGCGATGGCTGCGGCGATTTGGGCCGGCTTCGGGAACCTGCATGGGTTCTCCGCTCTGCTGGGAGCCATGATCGCGGCGGTTCCGAACGCATTTCTGGCGCTGCGGCTTGCGGTGCCTCGCCGGGATTCGGGCGCGCGCGCCCTCGTCCGGGCGGCATATATCGGAGAGCTTGGAAAACTGGCGCTGACCGTGCTGCTGTTCAGCATCGTCTTCGTCACGGTGCGGCCGCTCGCGGCGGCACCGCTGTTTGCGACATTCGTCGTGGTAGCGCTGGTGCCGATAGTGGGGCTGGTGCTGATCGACAACAATAAGGAAACGGTTAACGAGCATGGCGAGTGAAGGCGGGCACGGACCCGAAACTTCCAGCGACTATATCGCCCACCACCTGCAGAACCTCCAGGTCTGTAAGGGAGACGACGGTGCGTGGGTATGGAACCAGTGTGCCGGCAACCCGATGGCGCTCAACGTCGACTCAATGTTCTGGTCGGTGCTGCTCGGTCTCATCTTCATATGGTCATTCCGCCGGGCGGCGAAGAAATCGAGCGTCGGCAAGCCGTCCCGCTTCCAGGCGTTCGTCGAGATCATCGTCGAGTTCGTGGATACTTCCGTCAAGGACACGTTCCACGGCAAGAGCCGGCTGATCGCACCGCTGGGCCTGACGATCTTCGTCTGGGTTTTCCTGATGAACCTGATGGACCTGATCCCGGTCGACTGGATCCC
>CALZMR010000381.1 GCA_945788575.1 uncultured Woeseiaceae bacterium | reverse complement strand
CCTCACCGGATTACCGGGAGGGCGTCTCCTGTCCCAGGTGCATAAATGAATTGGACGAGGACAGAGCCGAGCGCCTCGAGGAGCGCCGCAAGCAGGTTGCGCTGGCGGAGCAGCGCGGGGACACACACATCGGCCCTCGAGGCTCCGAGTAGATTCATTGACGGCGCTCAGCCGGCACATTACGCCTTCAGAAACGAGCTCAAAATGCTTGTCTACTGGCGTGCAAACTCCGCTCTTCCGCTCCTTTCTTCCTTACACTGCACTCGCCTGAGCACCCTCTCCGGGCAGCCAGTCTAGGCATCCAGGTCTGGAATGAGCTCGCTCTCCAGATTCGCGATCATGTCCTTGAGCAGCAATTTGCGTTTCTTCAGGCGACGAATGCGGAGCTGATCGACCATCGGATCGTGCTGCAGCCGGTCGATCAGATAGTCGAGGTCGCGGTGACTGACACGCAGCTCTCGCAGGCGCTCCAGCTGCTTAAAGGCCTCTGTATCGACTTTCTCCGTCATAACCCGATCATGCTACTCGCCGTCGGGCAGCAGCGCCAGCCAATCGCGATCCGCGGCGCCGATGACCATGAACCACGGATTCAGGATGTCCGCTTTCGTGTTGTACGACAATCGCTTGCCGTCCGTGGTGACGACGCTGCCGCCAGCCTGCTCGACGACGGCCTGGGCCGCGGCGGTATCCCATTCGGACGTCGGCCCCAGCCGCGGGTAGACGTCAGCCCCGCCCTCGGCAACGACGCAGAATTTGAGCGAGCTGCCCATCGGCTTCATTTCGAACTCGCCCAGCGCATCGAGAAACGCATCGAGGCTCTTGCCACGGTGCGAGCGGCTGCCGACGACGCGGGGCTTCTCGCCCGACGCATCTGACACATGGATGCGCACCGCCGGACCGTCCCGGTCGCGACGCTCCGCGCCGGCCCCTTCGCAGCCGATGTAGGTCGTGCCGAGGACCGGCACGTAGACGACTCCGAAGACCGGCGCGTGGTCGACGATGAGGGCGATATTGACGGTGAACTCGCCATTGCGGTTCACGAACTCCTTGGTTCCGTCCAGCGGGTCGATGAGCCAGTAGCGCTGCCATTGGCCGCGAACTTCGAACTCGGGCATCCCGTCTTCCTCCGAGAGGACCGGGATGTCGGGGGTCAGCTCGGCGAGCCCGGCGACGATCGCCTCGTGCGACGCAAGATCGGCTTGGGTCAGCGGCGAGGCGTCGTCCTTGCTTTGCACCTCGAAATCGGTGGCGTACACTTTGAGGATGCGACCGCCGGCGTCGGTCGCGAGCCGCACGACGGGCTCGATCAGGTCCTGGTAATTCATTGACGGCAATCCGTTGAGCAGCCCTCGGCGAGGGCGGGGCGCGCAGTATAAAGCAGTGAAATTCGATCCGAAAACAGCATTCGACCGATGCGAGACGCTGATGCTCGATATGGACGGGACGATTCTCGATCTCGCGTTCGATAATTTTCTGTGGCTGCACCATGTACCCGAGCGCTACGCGGAAGAGCACGGGGTGGATCCCGAGGAGGCTCGGAAACGCCTGTACGCGAAGTTTGAGGAGATGATGGGCCAGCTGCAGTGGTACTGCCTCGACCACTGGAGTGATTTTCTGAAGCTCGACGTCGCGGAAATTCACCGCGATCTCAACGAGCGGATCGGCTATCTGCCGGGCGCAGAGGAGTTCCTGAAGACCCTGGCGGAGCACGAGCTGCGCGTAATCATGGTCACGAACTCGCATCTCGAGGTGCTCGACATCAAAGACGAGGTGACCGGCGTCAAAGCGCACTTCGACCACATCTATAGCTCGCACAGCTTCGGTCAGCCGAAGGAGCGCCAGGAGTTCTGGCATGCACTGCGAGAAGCCGAGGACTTCGATCCTGCGACAACGCTATTCGTCGACGACACGCATCGGGTGCTTGACAGCGCCAAGGACTACGGCGTCGAGATGCTGCTCGAGGTCTCGCATCCGGACACCAGTGCCGAGCCCCGCGAGAGCGGCAACTACGTCACGATCCGCCGCTTAGGCGAGATGCTGGATCGCTAGCCGTACCGCCGCCGCGCAGATCCGGCGGTTGGATGGTCGCCCCCTGTAGGAGCCCGCCCTGCGGGCGACCCGAGGCCGACCGCCGCCGCCCTCCGGTAACGCTATTCGGGAATGGCTCACTCGCTAACGCTCGCTCCGCTTAATTTCCCGAAGAGCATTCCCCTCGGCCACCGGCTGCGTGGTCGGTGTTGCGACCCCTGTAGGAGCCCGTCTTAGGGGCGATCCCACGTTTCCGCCCCCGCCCTCCGGTAACTCCTGCCCGGAATGGCTCACTCGCTTCGCTCGCTCCGCTTTATTTCCGGCC
>CALZMR010000380.1 GCA_945788575.1 uncultured Woeseiaceae bacterium | reverse complement strand
ACGAGAGTATCGCGCCCGGCTTGATGACGAGGCGCTTGACCTGGAAGCCGTCGGCATTCTCGAGGCTGTCATAGCTGCCCCAGGGGCGGAACACCTGGCGATGCAGCTTCGTCTCGTCGCGCTGCTGTGCCTTGAGTTCATCGACCGCCAGCTTGACGTCCTGCGAGTGCGCCTTGTCCACGACGAGGACCGAGTCCTTCGTCTCGACCACGACGAGATTCTCGAGTCCGACGCCCATCACGAGCCGGCTCTCGCCCTGTACGAACGTGTTCTTGCAGCCCTGCAGTATGACGTCACCGCTGGTGGCGTTGCCGTCACCGTCCGCGCCACAGACCTCCGCGAGCGCCTCCCAGGAGCCGACGTCGCTCCAGCCGGCATCCAGCGGCACCATCATCGCCGCATCGGTCTTCTCCATGACGGCGTAGTCGATCGAATCCGACGGAGATGCCGCGAAAAGTGCGGCATCCGGCCTCAGGAAGCTCATGTCTTTTTCGAGTTTTTCGGCGCTTTTAGCGACTTTTTCATGGATTTTAGGCGCTGATTCCGACAATTCCTGCAGATAAGCGCCCGCACTGAACAGGAACATGCCGCTGTTCCAGAAGTGTTCGCCCCCGCTCACGTACTTCTCGGCGGTCACGAGGTCGGGTTTTTCGACGAAGGAAGCCACGGGCACAGCCGCGTCGCCGGACGGCGCTGCCTTGACATAGCCATACCCAGTCTCGGGGCGGTCGGGCACGATGCCGAACGTGACGAGCTTGCCCTGCCCCGCAGCCTCGACGCCGCGGCTGACAGCGGCCTGGAAGGCGGGCACATGGCGGATGACGTGGTCTGCCGGCATGACCAGGAGCAAGGCGTTTTCGTCGTCCTGCGCCGCGACAAAGGCCGCCAGCGCGACGGCAGGCGCCGTATTGCGGCCCTCGGGTTCGAGGATGATGCGGGCCGGCGTGTTAATGGCTTCCATCTGCTCGGCGACGAGGAAGCGATGCGCCTCGTTGCAGACGATCAGGCACTCGCCGGACGCGCAGGGGATGCCGCGAATGCGGGCCGCGGTTTCCTGCAGCATGGTCGCCTCGCTCACGAGCGGCAGCAGCTGCTTGGGATACATCGAGCGGGAGGCGGGCCACAGCCGCGTGCCGGAGCCGCCCGAGAGGATGACTGGAATGATCTTGCTCATGATGACCTGCGCGATCTCGGAGTCAGGGGCTTACAGTACCGGATTCACGTGCCAGATTCCGTGGCCCGATCACGGTTTGCCTTGAGAACTAGGCCCGCCCGCGGCCGATGGCGTAGTACTTCAGGCCCCGGCCCTCCACCGTATCCGGCTCGAACAGGTTTCGGCCATCCACAATAACGGCGTCGGCAAGCTTGTTCTTCATCACATCGAAGTCGGGACTGCGAAACTCCTGCCACTCCGTCACAATCACCAGTGCGTCCGCCCCGTCGAGAGCCTTGTAGGCCGAGCCACACAGATCCAGGCCGTTGTGACCGGGATACAGACGCTTAGTCTCGTCCATGGCCTCCGGGTCGTACGCCCTGACCCTGGCACCGGCGTCCCAAAGGGCTTCCATCAACACCCTGCTGGGCGCCTCGCGCATGTCGTCGGTTCTCGGCTTGAACGACAGGCCCCAGAGCGCGATCGTCTTGCCCTTGAGATCACCGTCATAGTGGCTGGATAGCTTCTCGAATAGCCGGTGTTTCTGCCGAAAGTTGACCGTTTCGACGGCATCGAGAAGCTCCGCCGAGTAACCGTTCGACTCGGCGGATTTTGCCAATGCACGAACATCTTTGGGGAAGCAGGAGCCGCCGTAGCCCGCGCCTGGGTAGATGAAGTGGTAGCCGATGCGTGGGTCCGACCCGATGCCGACGCGCACTTTCTCGATGTCGGCACCGACTCTCTCTGCGATGTTCGCGACCTCGTTCATGAAGCTGATCTTGGTGGCCAGCATCGCGTTGGCGGCATACTTGGTCAACTCGGCAGAACGAACGTCCATCGAGATCAGGCGATCGTGATTGCGGTTGAACGGCTCGTAGAGTGTCCGCAGTAACTCAGTAGTCCGCGGATTGTCCGTGCCAACGACGATGCGATCCGGCTTCATGAAGTCGCTGATCGCCGCCCCCTCTTTGAGAAACTCGGGGTTCGACACCACGTCGAATTCAAGCGGCTTGCTGCGCGCATCCAGCTGCGCCTGGATTTCGGCCTTGACCCGATCCGCTGTGCCCACGGGAACGGTCGACTTGTCGATGATGATGCGGTACTCGCTCATGTGTTCGCCGATCGATTTTGCGACGGCCAGCACGTGTTTGAGGTCTGCCGAGCCATCTTCGTCCGGTGGCGTACCGACGGCGATGAACTGGAACAGGCCGTGGTCCACGCCTTTCTGGAT
>CALZMR010000379.1 GCA_945788575.1 uncultured Woeseiaceae bacterium | reverse complement strand
TGGCGGAGAGGGTGGGATTCGAACCCACGGTACGGGAGAACCGTACACCTGATTTCGAGTCAGGCCCATTCGACCACTCTGGCACCTCTCCAACTCGTTGTTCTGTTTTTCGGGCGCCGTGCGGCGCCAGTACACCTGATTAGTCTCGCGCAACGCGAACCTGCCGTGTCGCGGCCGGCGATTGTACGGGAATTCAAGGGTCAAACGCCAGAGACTACAGAGTCAGAGGTCCACCAGGCCGCTTCGGATTGCGAGCTTGACGAGGCCCGGCACATCGAAGATTTCGAGCCGCTCCATGAGCTGCTTACGGTGGGTCTCGACGGTTTTGACGCTCAGGCTTAAAAGTTCCGCGATATCTCGCGTGCTCTTGCCTTCGGCGACCAGTTTCAGCACGTCACGCTGGCGTTCCGTCACCAGACTCAGCGGGTCCATGATATCCGCCGCCTCGCGGACCAGGTCCACCACCGAGCTCGCCACCGACGGGTGCAGATAGGACGTGCCCTGGTACGCCGATTCGAGCGCATTCCGCAGCTCTTCAGCCGAGGCATTCTTGTGAACGTAGCCGCAGGCGCCGGCCTGCAGGGCGGCCAGCACGTACTCCCTGCTGGTATGCATGCTGAGAACGATGCACTTGAGGTCGGGCTTGCGGCGCATCGCCTTACGGATAAGGGCTACCCCGTCAATATCGGGCATCGACAAGTCGGTAATCAACAGATCGATGTCGAGTTCGTCGATCAGCCGCAGCGCCTCGATGCCGCTCGACGACTCACCGACGATCTCGGTCGGTGTATCCATCACTTCGATCATCCGGCGCAATGCATGTCGGACCAGCTTGTGATCGTCGACGAGTAGCGCCCGCTGTTGGCTCTTGTTCATTGCAAGAACTTCGTATTCCTGGAGAGAGATCGATGTGACTCGCGTCACAGAATACAGGAATTCCCCGCTTTCATGGCCTTGCAGACAAGGCGGGACGCAGTTTCAGGGTTTTCCCTAGAGCTTTTCAGTGATCCCCCGATACCGCCGATGCGCCCGAATACGCACAATCTCGTTCAAGGATGCGAATAGCGGCTCTGGCGACCGCCGCGCGTCCGGATTCGAACGAGGACGACGCTTGATGGCAACCCGATCATTAAACTGGACGTCTGCACAACTAATTGTCATCGCGGCAATTGGTGCAGGCTATTGGCTAATCAGTGCCATTGTCGTGTGGCTGGCCGGCAGTGGCTCCCTGATGACAGCTTTGACACCGGCCGGCGCGTTATTCCTCGAGCGAGCGCTCGGCACCGTCGGCATTGCTGGTGCGAGTCTCGGCATTCTGTTTTGGCTCGGCGCCAATCGTGGTTTCGGCGGCAAACAGGCAAACAGCTGCGACTTCCAGTGCCGTCCCGTGCTCGATGCCACTTCCGACTCGATCTTCTTTCTGGACGACGACGGCAAGGTCGTAGAGGCCAATGACGCGGCCCAGAATACTCTTGGTCTTCCGGCAGGGACGCTGGAGGGCCGCTCTTTCGATTCCTTTATTGCGGAGGTCTGCGACGACTTGCCGGCGCAAGTCGATAGCCTGACTCAGCTGCTTGTCGAGGAACCGACTCGTCGCACGGGACCGATTCGCGTAGTCGCCAAAGGCGAGCAGGGTGAATTCCCCGCAGAGGTAAGCGTTTACCCGAACGAACATGGCCGTTATTCGAATCATTGCGTGTTCCTGCGCGAGATTCGCGAGCGCGTAGATACGGAGAATGCGCTGCAACGCCGCGAGTCGGAGTATCGGGCCCTATTCGAGCAGACACCGGTCGGCGTCTTCAGGAATCTTCCCGACGGCACCATCCTGACGGCGAATCAGGCCACTCTGAACATACTCGGCGTTGATTCGCTCGAGCAGCTGACCGGATCGATGCGCATGCAAGACTTCTACGTCGAGCCTGAGCAACGACGTGACATCCTGCGAGATCTTCTGGCGAAAGGCTCTATGCACAATGTGCAGGTCGACATACAGCGGCCCGACGGCGGAGTCCGTACCGTGCTCTCCAGCGGCACCTGCATCACCGACGATCCCGAACACGAGGTCATCATTCAGGCCACGTTGCTTGATATAACGGACCTGCGCGAGACACAGGACGCGCTCAAGGACATTGACGAAACGCTTCGTACACTGACTGAAAACGCGCTGGACATGGTCCTCATCGCCGACAAGCGCGGACGCATGATCTACTGCAGCCCGTCGAGCAAACGCTTCACCGGAACCGAGCCGGCAGACTTGCTCGGCAAGCATGTTTGCGATCTCGTGCACGACGATGACAAAGCCGTCGTCGAAAAAGCGATGAAGGTCGGCAGTCGCCACATCGACAGGCCAACATCGTTGAACTGCCGCGTGCGCCGGGCCGATGGCTCG
>CALZMR010000378.1 GCA_945788575.1 uncultured Woeseiaceae bacterium | reverse complement strand
ACTGCCTCGCCCGTAACGATGTCGCTGGCTACGGCCCGAAACGGGATCGCAAAATCGTCAAAACTCTTGATATTCTGAACTGGCTGGGTGAAGCGCAAAAGCGCCATGTTTATCTTCTGGCCCTGCACGACACCCTCCGGGAACTTCAGGCCGTCTTTGTCAATACCGGGCTTCGCCTTGACCAGGTAAAGGTCGTCGTCGCGCTTGCGCCGGAACGACCGCTCCTCGCGCGCGGGCAGGTCGTGGAATACACCGTCCCAGTCGATACTTTCGATGCCCTCGAGAATTTCGTCCGGGCTCATGCCGATGGAGTACAGACCACCGACGATCGAGCCCATGCTCGTGCCCGCAATGTAGTCAATCGGGATATTGTTCTCTTCGAGGACCTTGAGTACGCCAATGTGTGCGGAGCCGCGTGCGCCGCCACCGCTGAGCGCGAGGCCGATTTTCGGCCGCGACTTCTGCTCCGCAGAGCCTTCTGTGTGCTGCGCCAGTGTCGATTCGCTAAATGCTGCAAGCATCATGACGAGGAAACATGGAATAACTACGGAACGTGTGAACATGCGAGGATCTCCTGCAAGAGCGTAGGGAGGTGAGAATGAGTATACCGTCGGTCCGGGGGATCTGTAATGCACCGGCGGCGCGTCAGCTGAGGGCGAGATGGTCAAGTCGATGACGGCCACAGCGAATAGCTGCCTGCCGAACACGTTATTCTGCGGTGGCCGCCTCGTCTTCCGTAGCCGAGTCCATCCAGACGAGAACAAGCGTGTAAGCCAACGCGAGTATGACGGCGCCGAGAAACAGGCCGATCACGCCCGCGTAGAGCATCCCGCCGATAGCGCCCAGCAGAATCACGAGCGCCGGTATCTCGACGCCGCGCCCGAGCAGCAGCGGCTTGAGCACGTTGTCGCTCAGGCCGACCAGGATCATATAGACAGCGAAAACCGTGGCGACGACCGGGCTGGAAGCCGAATACATCCAGATAATAAGTGGCAGGATGATGATCGTCGTCGGCACCTGGATGATTGCGATCAGCAGGAAGATCACCAGCAGGATGCCGGCGTAAGGCACATTCGCCGCGAATAAACCGACCGCCGCCAGCGCCGTCTGGATGAGCGCGACACCGAGTACGCCTTTCGCGACGCTGCGAATCGTCGCGATCGAGAGGTCAGTCAGTGCTTCGCCGCGCGCGCCCAGGAGCAGCGTCATGATCTTCTTGGAGACCGCGTATCCACGATCGGCCGTGATCATGAAGAACCCGGACAGTATGATCGAAACGATAATGGTCAGTATGCCTCCGGCAACACCGCCGATGGCCTTCAGCAGCCATTCGCCGGCCGCTGTGAGCTGTGGCTCGAACTGGTTGATCGTGTCTTCGAGATTTTCGGCCGCCTCGCTCCAGACTTCGTAAACCGTCTCACCGATGACAGGCCAGCTTGCGACTTTGTCGCGGGGTGGCGGAATGGACAGTTCGCCCGATTGCAACTGGCTGCTGAGGCTTTTCGCGGATGCCACGGTCGATTCCGTCATGACCGTGATCGGGAACACGATTATGAACAGGAACACCGTCACGATGATCGTTGCTGACAGCTTCTGCCGATTCCCGAGCCGTGCAGAGAGATTCGTGTGCGCCGGGTGCAGGGCGACCGCGAGGATAACAGACCAAAGCGCCAGGTTGATGAACGGAGACACTATCTGCAGGCTGTAGTACGCGATGATCAGCAGTACGCCGATGCGCAAGACGGAACCGATCGAATTCTGGATGAACTGTTCGTCGGGCCTGAATTTGTTGGCAGCAGACATTTTCTTGTCACCCCTGGGCAGTTATCTACTTGTACCGAATTGCCGTCATGCGGCGAAGCCCGCAGAATAGCGGTTAATCGTGAAATTAACCAGAAATGTCCGCCGCGCCCGGGCGTAGCAGACTGCAGATGTCGTTCGGGAATATTCTGTGAACAGTGAATACTTTGATGTTGTTATCGTCGGCGCCGGCCTGTCCGGGATTGGCGCGGCCAGTCATCTCGTGGAGAAATGTCCCGGGAAGAGCTTCGTCATTCTCGAGAACCGCGAATCGATGGGCGGAACCTGGGACCTGTTCCGGTATCCCGGCATTCGGTCGGACAGCGACATGCACACGATGGGTTATAACTTCAAACCCTGGCGCGGTGCCAGGGCGATCGCCGACGGCCCCTCCATTCTCGACTATGTGAAGGAAACGGCCGCCGAACACGGCATCGACGAGCATATTCGCTACCGGCATCGCGTGCTCAGCGCCTCCTGGTCCAGCAGCGAGGCGGCCTGGAATATCGAGGTGCAACGCGAGGGCAGCGACGAAACCGTGTCGATTCGTTGCAACTTCCTGCTCATGTGCAGCGGGTATTACCGATACGACCACGGTCACA
>CALZMR010000377.1 GCA_945788575.1 uncultured Woeseiaceae bacterium | reverse complement strand
AGATACTGCGCCTGCTTCAGACTCTGAACAGGGAACACGGCAAGACTATCGTCATGGTCACGCATGACGCGCAGGCCGCAGAGTACGCGAATCGGACGCTGCACTGTGACAAGGGCACGCTCGAGACGCGGGAGGCAGCATGAAGTACTTCGGTCTCATCTGGCGCAACGTCTGGCGGAAGAAGATACGCACATCGCTGACGATCATGTCGGTGTTCGTCGCGTTCCTGCTGTTCGCGTTCCTGTCCGCGGTCGGCAAGGCATTCACCGCCGGCGAGGACCTCGCCGACGCCGAGCGCCTGATCGTGCTCGAGAAGGTCTCGATCATCAACTCGCTGCCACAGGCGTACCAGGACAGGATCGCGTCGGTTCCCGGCGTCGAGGCAGTGACCCATGCCAACTGGTTCGGCGGCTACTTTCAGGAGCCACGCAACCAGGGGTACGCGCAGTTCCCGGTGAAACCCTACGAGTATTTCTCGCTGTACCCAGAGTTCGAGATGCCGGAAGAGCAGCTGACGGCATGGGCGGACAACCGCCAGGGTGCGGTCGTGGGTGCTCAGATGGCGGAAGCACTCGGCTGGGAGGTTGGCGACAGGGTTCCGATTACCGCGACGATCTTCCCGAAGACCGACGGCAGCATGACCTGGGAATTCGACATCGAGGGGATCTTCTCGTCCGACGATCCCCGGTTCCCCGTCAACTTCATGCTGTTCCAGTACGACTACTTCGACGAAGCGCGGGCACACAGCCAGGGCAGCGTCGGCTGGTACATCCTGCGGGTCGAGGACGGCGCCGATCCGGTCGCCGTGGCCAATGCTGTCGACACGCAGTTCCAGAACTCACCGTACGAGACCGATACAGCCACCGAGGCGGCCTTCAACGCAGCATTCGCCGCGCAGCTCGGCAACATCGCGTTGATCGTCTCGTTGATCCTTGGCGCCGTCTTCTTCACGCTGCTGTTGGTATCGGGCAACACGATGTCGCAGTCGGTGCGCGAGCGGATCGCGGAGTTGGCCGTGTTGAAGACGGTCGGTTTCGAGGACAAGACCGTGCTCGGCATCGTCCTGTCGGAGTCCGTCCTGATCATGCTCCTCGGCGGTTTGCTCGGGCTCGGGACGGGCTGGCTGCTTCTCGAGTTCGGCGGCATGCTTCCCGGCGTCGTTCTGCCGACCGGTTCGATCGTGACGGCGCTGGGCTTCATGATCGGCGCAGGCCTCCTCGCCGGCCTGTTCCCGGCGCTCAAGGCGATGCGGCTGTCGATCATCGACGCGCTGGCCGTGCGAGCGTAAGCGCATGAGATTCCTTAATCAGGTCATCGCGGTCACGACACTGAATCTCCGCAATTTGCCGAAGCGGCTCGGAACGTCGATGGTCGCCATCGTCGGCGTCGCGGCTGTCGTGGTTGTCTTCGCCGGCGTCCTGTCGATGGCCAACGGCTTCGAGCGGACGCTACTGGCTGCGGGCGCCGACGACTCGGCGATCATCCTGCGCAGCGGCGCCACGTCCGAGCTGTCGAGCGGCATCGGCGCCGCGCAGGTCGATATCATCAACACCGCGCCCGGCGTGCTGCGGGACGGCGACACAGCGCTGGTCTCTGCGGAGCTCTACGTTGTCGTGGACGTCAGGAAGAAGGCGACGAACGAAGACGCCAATGTGCCCTTTCGAGGCGTCGAAGTGGGCGCATTCGACGTCCGCCGCAATGTCGAAATCACCGAGGGCCGAATGTTCGTGCCCGGAACGAACGAATTCGTCGTCGGCCGGGCGGCGCAGCAGCAGTTCATCGGCCTGGGCGTCAACGACACGGTCCGCTTCGGGCAGACCGAGTGGACCGTGGTCGGCGTGTTCGAGGCCGGCGGCAGCGTGGCGGAATCCGAGCTCTGGACCGACGTGCGTGTGCTGCAGTCGGCCTACCGCCGCGGCAACAGCTTTCAGTCGGTAAGGGTGCGACTGGAGAGCGCGGAAAGCCTCACGATCCTCGATCAGTACCTGACGGACGACCCAAGGATCAATGTCGACGTCGTCAGCGAGCGCGACTATTACGCGAGCCAGGCCGAAGGGACGACCGGATTGATCCGGGGACTCGGCGTTCCCCTGACAATCCTGATGTCCATCGGTGCGGTCTTCGGCGCGCTCAACTCGATGTACTCCTCGATCTCGGTCCGCGGCAAGGAGATCGCCACGCTGCGTGCGATCGGCTTCGGGCCGTTCGCGGTGCTGATATCGACCGTCGTCGAGTCGACACTACTTGCGCTGATCGGTGGACTCATAGGCGCGGCCGCGGCCTTCCGCGTGTTCAACGGCTTTCAGGCATCCACACTCGGTGCGAGTTTCAGCCAAGTCGTTTTCGACTTTGCGGTTACGCCCGACCTGCTAATTCAGGGACTGCAGGCGGCACTGATCATCG
>CALZMR010000376.1 GCA_945788575.1 uncultured Woeseiaceae bacterium | reverse complement strand
CCGTGATCGAACTGGGTCGCGCCCTTTACGACAGCGAGGATTTCGCCACAATTATCACTGCAGCCAAGGCAGACCCCGCGGACCGATTCAGCGATGCCGACGAACTGCTTGCTTTCTCCCGCGACATGGTCGCGCGAGCACAGGACGCGATGCCGAACTGGGTTGGCTCGATGCCGGCGCAAGCCGTGGAAGTCGTGCCGTTCGAAGCGCACGAAGAAGGCACCGGTCGCTCCGCACATTACCGACCCGGCAACGAAGAACGCCCCGGCGAATATCGAATTCCGCTTCACGACGTTGAGAACCGTTCACGCGGCAACGCGGAAGCCGTTGCGTTCCATGAGACATGGCCGGGACACCATTTGCAGGTCGCGACGGCGCAGGCTGTCGACGGCCTGCACCCGGTCACGCAGATCATCTGGTTCTCGGGACCCGGCGAAGGCTGGGCCCGTTACAGCGAGGCGCTCGCCGAGGAGATGGGCCTATACACGACGACGACGGGCCCGATCCTGCGCCGTGCCTGGCCTGCGCGTGGAATGGTAGTCGATCCCGGCATCCACCTGTTCGGCTGGACGCGAGAGGAAGCGATCGAGTTCATGCTGGAATCCGGACGATTCGCACCGACGCAGGGCGAGAGTCTCGTCGACCGGATCGCGATACTGCCGGGACAGCTCACCGCCTACGATTCAGGCGGCCTGGAAATTCTCGCACTGAGGCGTGAGGCTGAGGCCGCACTCGGCGAAGCATTCGATATACGTGAGTTCCACGATCGCGTTCTCGAGAACGGCACGATTCCGCTGGTAAATCTGCGCTCGCACCTAGAGGCCTGGATCGAGGGCAGGCGAGAACAAATCGCCGAATAGCACAACTCCTGTCCATCCTCATCTTCCGTCATCAGTATCGGAATGGCGTAATTGAGCGCGTTTGTAAAAAGCCCCGTCTTTTTGGCGCCTTGAGAACAAAACAGGAGACGGAAATGAGATCAGTAGTAACGGTGTGCCTTGCGTTGCTTGCGCTTGGCAACGTGGATATGCGACGGAAGCCGGTGAGTGGAGGCTGCGAGCGGGCCCGTATGTTGTCACGCCCAAGTCCGACAATAGCCTGATCGCGAACGTGGACGATCGCGTCAGCCTTGGCATCAATTTCACCTACCACTTCACCCCGAACCGGGCCGTTGAGGTTCTTGCCGCAACGCCGTTCAGTCACGACATCGATCTGATCGGTGGCGGACGCGTCGGCGAGACGAAACATCTTCCGCCAACAATCACGGTGCAATATCACTTCGAAACCGATGGGGAATTCGACCCCTATTTCGGCCCTGGCCTCAACTACACGACCTTATTCGAAGAAGAGGCCACGGGTGCGCTGGCCGGCACGGACCTCGAACTCGACCACTCCTGGGGAATCGCGGCGCAGCAAGGCGCGGACATTGAGCTCAACGACACCTGGTTTCAGAACTTCGACGTTCGCTGGATAAATATCGAGACGGACGCCACGCTCGACGGCGCATTCCTGACGTAGGTCGAAATCGACCCGTGGGTCGCAGGAGCAACGGTCGGCATGCGCTTCTAGTCAGCGCAGGTCGGTCGACACGGCCCGCATCACTACAACCGGTGCGGGCTTTTTATTGCTTTGGCTGCCAGGTCGAGTGTGCGAACATAGTGCGCTATGAACCTGGGAATGAGCGAAAAAGTGCGGCCTCTCGTCGAAGCCGTGAGGACATTCATACGGGAACGCGTAGAGCCCGTGGACGAGGAGTTTCTGGCCGAGGTCACGGTTGGCGACCGCTGGACGCTCACGGCGCGCCAGAACGAAATACTCGACGATCTGAAGTCGAGCGCGCGGGAGCAGGGACTCTGGAATTTCTGGCTCACCGATAGTGAACTCGGCTATGGCTTGTCCACGGTCGAATACGCATACATCGCCGAGGAAACCGGCCGCTCGCATCTCGCAGCCGAAGCCTTCAATTGCAGTGCACCGGATACTGGCAACATGGAGGTGCTGGAGCGTTACGGCACCGAGGCACAGAAAAAGGAATGGCTCGAGCCGCTTTTGAACGGCGAGATTCGCTCCGCATATGCGATGACCGAACCGGGAGTGGCATCCTCGGACGCGACGAACATCTCCACGTCGGCCGTTCTGGAAGACGGGCAATGGGTCATCAATGGAGAGAAGGCCTGGATATCGGGGGCCGGTGACGAGCGCTGCAAGGTCCTGATCTGCATGGTCAAGACCAGCGATGAGGCGAGTCGGCACTCGCAGCATTCGCAGATACTGGTACCGACCGATGCGCCGGGCCTCGAAATCCTGCGCGGCATGCAGGTATTCGGCAATGATGATGCTCCGCACGGTCATATGCACCTGCGCTTCGACAAAGTGAGAGTACCCGAGGACAACATCATCCTTGGCC
>CALZMR010000375.1 GCA_945788575.1 uncultured Woeseiaceae bacterium | reverse complement strand
GAGCCTGGCGCGTCTTCGGCAAGAAAGTCGACGGTCGTCACTTCGTCGACGAAGATCTCGGCCGGCCTGCCGGCGAGCGGAGCGAACAGGTCGCCATTACAGGTATATGCGACCTCGTAGTTGCCGGCCAGCAGGAAGCCGATCGAGTAACGCCAGGGCATCGAGCCGTCTTCCTGCATCTGCTGCTCGACGAGCCCCGTTGCGACCGCATCGTCTACGGCGAACGGATCATCGAACGGATTCGGCTCGACACCGTCGTCGAACACATAGACCGACGGCGCGAACTCGGTGTCGCAGGCTTCCCACGCAATCAATTCGTCAGCGACTCCCCCGACGAGCGTACCGACCTCGTTGTTCGCGACAAGCTTGACGACGGGCTTCATCATGACGTCCGGCAGCTGTCCCGGCGGCCCGTTGAACGATTTACCGAGGTCCCACTCGGCGGTGTAGTCACCGGAGCGGTTGGCCGGGATGATAATGTCCTTGATCAGCTGCAGGCCGCGCTGCGAACCGCTCGGGATGTACAGGTTGAAGACTTCATCCGATGATTCCCTGACGAGGTAGGAGTTCTCCGTCTCGTCATCGCAGAGATCGTCGGTCGGGTCGCCGTCGTTTGCGCCGCCACTGGCGTTGCGCTCTGCCGCTACCTTGAGCCGGATCCACTCGTATTCGCCGGCCGGCACCTCTGCGCCCGTCACGATCGGGTGCGAATTCGCTCCCTGGTGGGCGAGAAGGTTGACGACGACCGGCTGGTCGAAGTCGATCGTCTCTCTCTCGTCGCTGTCGGCATGTTTCAGTTCGACGCCGTCGAAGCGGATGCAGACTTTCGTGGCATCCTTGATCGGCGCGTCGCTGATGCTGAGGTTGAGATAGCCGGTGTCGCCGGTGTCGCCTGTAGACGGCGTCGTCGGCTGCGACTGCTCATCGACTCCGCTGCCGGACCCGCCGCAGGCGGTCAGCGCGAACGCAAGGATGCATACCAGTCCGATACCGGACAGTTTCGTGAAAGTGGTCATTTGATTATTCCCCATAACTCGAGTTTTCGTTATGAAGGGTATAACGACGAGAATGGCACCAAGGTTGCAGCTTCTTTACATAAGATCGGTAAAAAGTCCGTTCTCGGCGCCATGTCAAAATAAAGCAGCCGCTCGAAGCTCCTGGGTTGAAACCGCAACCTAAAGCGGTCGTTAGCTAAAAAGGGCGGCGACCGTCATCCGACGGCCACCGCTTCATTGCCTATTTCTTCTGTCGAAAGGTCATTCCGACGACAACACCGGCATGATCGGACGGCCAGAGCCAGCTGGCTGTCCGGTCTTTCTGCCTATCCCCCACGGTCATGGAATGCACTGCACTCAGGAAGTTCGGTCCCTGGGCGCCACCCAGCGGTGGACGAACCCAAATATGGTCGATGCGCTCATCTAACCAAGAATCGTCGTTCGTCAACAGGTCCTGTTGGCAACAGGTGAAACCGTCGTCAGGGGCAGCGTTACGCACTGTCCAGGTATCCGTATACCCGTTGTCAGCCATGACGGCGTAGGGCGTCGGGCACAGACCGAAGGTATCGAATGTCGGCGGAAGTGCGCATTCAACAAGAGGCCCCTCCGCTGGGTCGGAATTAAGGTCACCGACCAGAACGACGATTTCGTCTCCAAGCCCCACGGCAAGTCCGTCCAGGATCTGGGTAAGTTCGAAAGCCTGCGCAAACTGGAAACCATTGGCAAACGGGTTACCGCTAACTTCGAGATGCGTGTTGACGAAGCGGTAACTGCGCCCTTTGAGGTCGACGTCAACAATATTGTAGCCGCGTGTGAACACGACTGGTCCGGCGGGCGTCGCTACCGGGAAGTTGGCGAGGTAGTTGCCGCTGAATGTAAAAGTCACATCCACATCGGAACGCTTCAGCGTGACGTCGTAATCCGTCAGCCGCGCGTCGAACAGCGGGTCCGGGCAATCCAACAATAACCCGAAATTAACGGCCGGTAATTCGACGTCCGCATTCTCGATAATTGCCGCAACCTCGTAGTTTAGGCCCCGCGCATTCAGCGCACCCAACAGTATCTGCAGGTAATCCGCATACACGTCCGTGGCATTAGGTGTGGGATCGTTGGGCGGGAAGACGATATCGTCGGGGCACTGGGTACGGATCAGCGAGACTTCCTGCAATCCGATCAGGTGAGGTCTGTGTTTGGCGATGCCGTCAGCGATAGCTTCCGCGCGCTCGTGGAAGTCGGTAGCCTGGATGTCGCCAAAGATCTCTGCCGCGGTCTCCGGTACCGGGCGTGTCTCATCGAGAATCTTGAACAGGTTAGCGCCGACATAGAGATTTTGCGTCATTACCTTGAGATGGCCGGCATGGCCGTCTTTGCCGGGCGCCGCATCGGCAAATGCAGACTGAGAAGATGCAGCAAAGAGCAACATGCA
>CALZMR010000374.1 GCA_945788575.1 uncultured Woeseiaceae bacterium | reverse complement strand
CAGGATATCGAAGCCGCCGGAAAAAGGAAAGGCGAATCGGGAAGTGGAGACACTGGTCTGCCGGTCGCTTGATCTTTCCCCCGGCTCTGTTCGCATCGTCCGCGGCGATACGTCGCCACGAAAAGTGCTGGAGATTTCCGGGATGACGATTGAGGAAATACGGAGCCGGCTGGACGCCTTCTCATGACCAAAGCGAAGCAGGACTATCCCCGCTCACTAGCGAGCGACGAGCTGATTTGCCTGCCGTTCCTTGACACCGATACCACAGCCGACCTGCCGATCGCCGATGCGGAGCTCAGCTTGCGGGGCTATCCGAGCTGGTCGGTGACGCTTCTAAGGCGAATTGCTGCCGCAGGCCTCTGGTATCAGGTCTTCGCGTGGGAATGGGCATCGCTCGATGCGTTCGACGTGTTGCTGGGCTACGTACCGATGGGTCTCATCCTCGGCCTGCTGCTGGCACTTGTCGGTCTGTACTCGGCGGCCGTTGTCGTTGTCACACTGTCGCTTACGACGCTGGCTCTGGCTATTATCAGTGGAGTTTTTCGAAGGCGGCGACGGGCCGGGGAAGACGACAAGAGTTGACCGACTCAGATCAATACAACCGAGAGGAGTCCAACGCAATGATCCGCGACCTTATTGTTTCTATATTGTTGCTGTCATTCAGCTGCTCCGCGTGGTCCGGTGCGTGGGATGTTGGCGCATTCGACAACGACGACGCCCTCGATTGGATCATCGAGGTCAGCGAGTCCAGCGATATCGGCGACGTACGAGACGCATTGGAGCGAGTTGCCAACGGTGCCGGCTATCTGCAAGTCACGAACGCGAATTACGCGCTGGCCGCGGCGGAGATCGTGGCCGCGCTGAACGGCCATCCGAACCCGATGTTTCCAGAGGAACTCGCCGCCTGGATCTCGGCCAACGGCTTTAAGCCCGATCCCGGGCTGACCGCATTGGCGTGATATGTCGTAAAGACTCAACTGACAACTAGTCGAATGGAGCACGATAATGTCCATTGACGCACACAAGAAAGTCGCAATCGAGTTCTTCGAGGCCGGGAATCGCGGCGACTTGGGCCGCTGTACGGAGCTGTTGTCCGACGCCATCGCCTGGACGGATATCGGCACCACGAAGTTCTCCGGAACGTATACCGGGAAGGAGAACGTCTCTGAGAATCTGCTCGGACCGTTGTTTGGCCAACTCAAGGCCGGCATCTACACGGATATAGAGAACGTGATTGCCGAGGGCGACTTCGTCGTCGTGCAGTCGCGGGGAACGGCTGAGACAATCGATGGCACGCCGTACAACAACACGTACTGCCACGTCATGCGGATCGTCGATGGCCGGATTCTCGAGGTCACGGAGTATCTCGACACGGCGCTTACCAACGCAGTGTTCGGTAGTTAGGAGCTGACGAAGCATGATCATCTGGAAAGGCCTTGGGTTTCTCGTGCTCGTTCAATTTTTCGTCGTACTGATGCTGTTCCAGGTCAGTGTCGACGCCATCAATGGACAGGGCTTCTACACGGCCAACGACTGGCCCAGGCAGGCTGCGATGATCGCCGCGTCCATCAGCATCTTCCCGGTGGGTCTCTTGCTAAACCGAAGCCAGAACGTCGTTGAAGCGTCGGCCATCTCCGAGCCACCACCGAGACAAACAGCGAGACACGCTCTTTTCTTCATCCCGTATCAACATTGGATGTGGGCCGGACTCGGCGCACTCCTTTTGCTGGAGACCGCGGGCTGAGTGCCGAGAGCGCTGTCGATGCCGATTCCGAAGTCACGCGATGAATTGACCGACTCCATTCAATCGAGTTACGGCAAGTTGCGCGACGAACTCGACGCCGCGGGCCCCGGAATCGGTGGATACTCGTGTGTCGACGACTGGACCGTAAAGGACCTGCTGGCTGTCAGAGCATGGTGGACCACTGCCGTCGTAGATTGGATTGAAGCAGGCAGGCGCGGCGAGTTTCCGGTCACGCCGGCTGACGGGTATCGCTGGAGCGAGACACCGCGCCTCAACAACGACATCGTCAAGCGCTGCAGGCGCGAGTCGTTTCGGTCGGTACGTAAACGTCTGGAAAGCGGTGTCGAGCGTGCACTGGCTGCAATCGACTCAATCGACGACAGAGAATTGATGTCGGTTGGGGCGTTCGACTGGGCCGGCAAGTATCCACTTTCACGGTGGTTATCGATCAATACGACGCGGCAGTATACGACTGCGCGGACCCACCTGAGACGGGCGCTCAGGACCGCGTAAAAACTTGATCTCCGCTTCGGCGCTGCCTACTCTGAATCCGATGTCGGAAATCGGGGATTGAAGCAAATTGAAGGCGCTGGGGTTCATCTTGCTGTTGATCGTGCTCTACTTCGGCGCGTTGATCGCGCAGAGCCGCGCAGCCCGTGGCCTGTGCGAGGACTACCCGGAGGGAACGCCGCTCGAGAGCTTCGATGACATTCAAGGCGCCTTCTTGTTAACGCCAATGGGTCCACTCCCGGACCCCGAACGACCGGGCGTGGAAAAGACCACCTACTGTGCGGGCCTGTCGATGTGCGATGCCGCCTGTACGATCGAAACCAAGGACGGTGTAGTCAACAGCGCGATTTTCACGAGCCTCTAAAGGTGAGGATTCTGTTCGTATGCAGCGAGAACCGGTTGCGCAGCCCTACCGCCGCAGCGGTCTTCTCCGAATTCGAGGGCGTCGATGCCATAAGTGCCGGGACAAACAAGGACTGCGAATGCCCCGTAAGCGGCGACCTGATCGAGTGGGCGGACGCCGTCCTCGTCATGGAGAACAGCCATCGAAACAAGATCTCGAAGCGATTCCGCGACCTGCTCCGCAGCAAGAAGCTCGCGGTTCTCGAGATACCCGACATCTACGAGTTTATGGATCCGATGCTGATCGCATTGCTCAAGGTACGCGTACCCCGATACGTCCGCATACCGTGAGCATGCCCGACCGCCGAAAGGCAAGAGAACGCTTTAGGAAACACAGTCTGTGAAGGCATTGGAATTGAAAGTCCCGCCGGTCGTAGTCGGACTCATCATCGGGGCGCTCATGTGGGCGACTGCGGCAAAGCTGCCGATCGCTCCGGTAGCGATAACGGGCGCACCGATCGTTGCCGCGATATTCGCGATCGCCGGTATTGCTGTCGCAGTCTCCGGAGTCCTGAGCTTCCGGCGCATGCAGACGACCGTTCACCCGGGCACTCCGGAGAAAGCGAGTGCCGTGGTATCGGCGGGCATCTACCGGTTCAGCCGGAACCCGATGTATCTCGGCCTGGCTTTGCTGCTGGCCGGCTGGGGCGTGTTCATTGGTGACGCTGGCAACGCAATCCTGCTGCTGGCTTTCATCGCGTACCGACGCCTATACCGAATACAAGTCTCGCGTGCGCCGATGGCTGTGATTTTCGCAATCGCCGCCCTGACGGCTCAGCTCGTCGCCTTTGTTGTCCTTTGGTACCTGGTATCCGATCTCGTCACCTTGCCGTCCGTCCTGTTTACAGCCGGGGACTACACAATCGGTGAACTACTTCCGCATGTGATCGAGACCATGATTTCGTATTGGGCTGCGTTCGTCGTTGGCGCAGCTGGCGCGATGACGGCAGTACTGCTGATGCTGAGGCTCCGCTTTCGGCCGGTCTGGTTTCTTTATACCTGCAGGGTGTTCGGTTGGATCTGGATGCCACTGATACCCGTCGGTACGGCCATAGGCCTGGCAACCCTCGTTGCATGCCGCCGTGCCGCGCGTGGCGAGAAGGCCTGAACATTCTCATTCGAATAACGCGCTGCGCGGCTTCGCATCTGTGAGATTCCCTGCCTCGTCAGAGTCGCGCGGTTCAAAGACCCTGACGGCAACCCTCTTTCGCTGACCAAAGAGTTCAAAGTACAGTAGGCGCAGCATGCTGAAACTTCGACCAAACTGTGAGGCCTGTGACCGGGATCTGCCACCCGAGTCCCCGGAGGCAATGATCTGCACGTTCGAGTGCACGTTCTGCTCGACGTGCGCCGAGGAGCGCTTTGATGGCGTCTGCCCCGGCTGTGGCGGTAATCTTGTCGCGCGGCCGATCCGTCCGCCGGGGATGCTTAAAAAGTATCCCGCCTCCACCAAGCGGGTCCTGAATACTCATGAGTAGGCGTTTGCACGCACGATAGGAGTCTCTGACGCTGCTTAGCTACTCTGCTTTCTGGTTGGTATTGGCCGTACTCGCCACCATCAACGGTGTGCTCCGTGAAAAGACCTACGGCAGGGTCGTACCTGCCTTGATGGCACACCAGATCTCGACGGTCACGGCCGTTCTGCTAACCGGTACTGCGGTCTGGTTGTTCCAGTCATTTCAGCCGATCGGCTCCGGACGAGAGGCGTGGCTCATAGGCTGCGTATGGCTTGCGATGACGATGGCTTTCGAATTCGGCTTCTGGGGATTCCTCGTCTGGGCCTTTTACTTCCTGACAACGTTTTATTTCTGCATCGTCGAGCCTAAGCTGAAGTTGTTCGAGATTCCCGCGATCAAGTTCACGAACAACGTCGTCATCATCGGCACCTGCGCATTTAC
>CALZMR010000373.1 GCA_945788575.1 uncultured Woeseiaceae bacterium | reverse complement strand
AATCGGAACCATATACCTTCGATTCGACGCTGTTCCGCGACGTCGCGGCTGGCGATCGCGGTGCGCTCGCTGTCCTTCGACACGGCGAGGGTCATGAGCATCAGGCACTGGTGCTGAAAGCGACGGCGCAGGGCTTGGGTCACGGCCATTTCGATCGGCTCAACTGGCTCTATTACGATCAGGGCGACGAGATCATCTACGACTACGGCGCTGCGCGCTTCCTAAACGTCGAGCAGAAGTACGGCGGCCACTATCTGCCCGAGAACACGTCGTGGGCGAAGCAGACGATCGCGCACAATACGCTCGTCGTGGACGAACAAAGCCACTTCGACGGGAACGCATCCGCGGGTGAAGAGCACGACCCCGAAGTCCTGATCTTCGAGAGCAATGCCGACCTTCAGATCGCCGGCGCGATCATGAACGGAGCGTACGACGACGTCTCGTTTCGCCGTACTCAAGTCATGCTGAGCGGCGTGGTCTCCGACTCCGCGTTGATCGTCGACGTTTTGACCGCGATCAGCCCCAACACTCATCAATACGATCTTCCGCTGCACTTCAACGGCCAGATCGTCGCGACGAGCCACCAGCCGGAGAGCAGTGCCGATGGGATGATCCCGCTCGGCGACGAAAACGGCTACCAGCATCTTTGGCATCGCGCGACCGCCGAAGTGAATGCTGGCGAGCGTTTCGGACTAACGTGGCTCTACGACGGGCGCTTCTACAGCCACACATCGCTGGCATCAATCGGCATGCAGGCAGTGTTCGTCGAGCTGGGCGCGAATGACCCCAACTTCAATCTCCTCCGGGGTCAGGCGCTGATCCTGCGAGTGACCGAGGCCGGCTCGCACACATTCGTGTCCGTGCTGGAGTCGCACGGCGAGTACAACGGCACCGACGAATACACCGTTGGCAACTATCCGCAGGTCACGACGGTCGAGCGCTACAGCGCGGGCGGCGCGGACGTCATCCGACTGGTTACCGACGCAGGCGATGAGACATTACTGGCTCTGTCGTACGACCCGGAGACCGGCGCCGAACACAGTGTCACGATCGGAACAAAAACAATCACATGGTCAGGCTACTACCGCCTGATTCGATCAGAAGGGGCTTCGCCATGAAACGAGAAAGCGCCGTATTCTTTCGCGGCACAGAGACGCCAAAGGACGAAGTCGGCGAGGGGCTGGTTCGACAGCTCTTCGGCTACAACGATTCAATCCTGATGGCGAGAGTCGAATTCCAAGAGGGCGCCGTTGGCGAGGTTCATGCGCATCCACATTCTCAGGCGACGTATGTGGAAAGCGGCGAGTTCGATGTCTACATTGACGGCGCGAAAATGCGCCTCGGTCCTGGCGACAGCTTTTTCGTCCGGCCCAACCTCGATCACGGCGCGGTCTGCCGCAAGTCCGGCGTGCTGCTGGACGTATTCAGTCCTGTTCGGGAAGACTTTCTGAACGAGGGGGAATCATGAAACGAAGTGGTCTCAGATGGGTCATTGTCATTCTGGTCGCGCTTGCGACAATCATCAACTATATCGACCGCGGCGCGCTCGGGTTTCTTTGGCCTGAGATCTCCGAAGAACTGGGCCTGACCAAGCTCGAGTACGGCATTATTCTCAACGTCTTCACGTTTGCCTACGCCTTCGGTCAATCCCTGTTCGGCAAGATCTTCGATTGGATCGGTGTGCGGCTCGGTTTCGTGCTCGCCATTGCTGTCTGGTCCGCCGCAACAATTCTGCATGCTTTTGCGAAATCAATGCTGGCGTTTTCGATTTTCCGCGGCATTCTGGGTGTGTCAGAAGCAGGCAACTGGCCCGGCGCAACCAAGGCCAATGCCGAGTGGTTTCCTATCAAGGAACGCGCGTTCGCGCAGGGCATCTTTAATTCCGGCGCGGCCATCGGCGGCATCGCCTCCCCGTTGATTGTCGGGTATCTTTTTGTCTGGCTCGAGAGTTGGCAGGCCGTCTTCATCGTGATTGGCGCGCTTGGCCTGCTGTGGCTCGTGCCCTGGTTGATCGTCTACAAGTCCGGACCCGCGGACCATCCCTGGCTAAGCGATACCGAGCGAGAGTACATCCTGACAGGCCAGCGCAATACCGAAACCGACGAGGTTGCCGACTACGCCCCGACGACAGGCGAGATCTTGTCGCGCAAGGAAAGCTGGGGCGTCATCCTGGCGTCCTTTTTCCTCGACCCGATCTGGTGGCTTTTCGTCTTCTGGCTGCCGCTCTACCTGAATGAAACTTATGGCTTCGGTGTCGCCGAGATTGCGAAGTACGCAGCGGTCCCGTATGTCGGCGCCATGTTTGGCGCCTGGTTCGGCGGTTTGTTAGCACAAAACAGAATAAAAGCCGGCTGGACCGTCAACAAGACACGGAAATTCGTCATTAGTCTTGGCGGTGTCATCATGCTCGTCTGCCTGATGTTGACGATCAAAGCGTCAACACCATTGACCGCCGTATTGCTGATGG
>CALZMR010000372.1 GCA_945788575.1 uncultured Woeseiaceae bacterium | reverse complement strand
TCGCCGACGGCAGCCAGGAGAAGACACCGATCGCCACGATCAGCATAAGCGGCAGCTGGCGAATATTCTTGTTCTTTGTCGGGTTCATTCAGTTTGTACCGTCTTTTGATAGATCCAGCTGTTCCGTATTGAGAACGATGGTTTCGGGCGTGCCGTCACGATCGACGGTGACCGACACCTGGCTTGCGGTGCCGAGTGATTGGAATATCTGCATGGCCTGACTCGGGTCTGTGAGCGCCTGGCCGTCGATCTCGCGTATTAGATCGCCGGGTCGTAATCCGAGTGCCGCAAAACTCTGGCGGTCGCGGCCGGGATAGACGCGGTACCCCTCTTGCTGGCCATTGACGAAGTAGGGGGTTGGCCGTATCACGTCGGCCAGCCGCGATACGTTATTCGCGACGACCGACTGAATGCTATTGCGATCCGGGTTACTCGCCGTCTGGCGAGTCGAGGCAGTGCGCTGAATCGCCGGCGACGAATCCGAACTGTACTCACGCACCAGGCTCAGGCGCGTGAGATCACCGCCCTCATCGAGCACGATGTGATCGGAGTTCACCGCATACAGCCGCGCACCGGCCGCAACGATGTCGCCAACCACGTAAACGTTATCTTCGTTGCTGCCGTCGGCGATGATCGCGATCGAGTACTCGGGGCGGTCCGACGCGATCGTGCCGCGGAGCTTCAGGTCGCGCCGGTCCGTCTCGTCAATGTCCTCATCCGCGATAAGGACTGGTCCACCAGTATCGATGATATTGGCCTCGCCGAATATGTGGGCGGATGCGATAACCTGGGTGTTTCCCGTTCCCGCGGCTGCGCTGAGCGTCTGCGCTTGCCCAGCCGGCACCGAGACCGGAGATCCGGCCGCCGAGCCGGGCACGAACAGCCAGACGATCTTTGCGAGTTGCCAGCCGATCAGCACGACGATGACCAGGCTGATCCATACGGGCAGCAGAGCGTTGACGGCGGCAAGCGCGCGAGCGCGATCACCGCTGAGGAAGTCCGACCACTGAGGATTCGACGACATAAACGTTAAGGATGATCCGGGGTTCTACCGGTGACTAAGTGGATACATGATTTGATGCGTAATTCGGCGAGGTACCATTTTTAAACGCAGCGCAATGATGATACGGGTTGCGCAACGATTCAAACTTTATTTCGCCGCATATATTCTCTTGTTTTTCAAAGAATTAAAAGATAAATCTAAGTTTATTTCCCAAACGGGGTCCCCAAGTCGGGCCGGCAAACTGCGATTCCCTGTCACGTTCGACCAGCAGGCCGCATATATAATAACCGGCCATGAGAATGTTTTGCTTGAATCCTTGGCGCGAGTAACCATTTAACGGCCTATGAGCGAGAAACGCGATAAACCCGAACGCAACGGTCAGTATGACCTGGCAGTCGAGGAGGCAAAGCCGCGCCTAAAGGAACCGCCGCTCTATCGCGTGGTCCTCATTAACGACGACTTCACACCTATGGACTTTGTCGTCGAGGTCCTCGAATCGATCTTCGGCATGGAGCGTACACGGGCCACGCAGGTGATGCTCGAAGTTCACACCAAGGGCAAGGGCATCTGCGGCGTATACAACTTCGAGATCGCCGAGACGAAGGTCGCGCAGGTCATGGGGATTGCAAAGCAGCATCAGCATCCTCTGCTATGCACTATGGAAGAGTCCTGAAACGGAGTAGATTGTCGGAATATGCTAAGCAGCGAACTGGAATTTTGTCTTAACGAGGCCTTTCAGAGGGCACGGGAACAACGTCATGAGTTCATGACGGTTGAGCATCTGCTGTTGGCGTTGCTCGATATCCCGCGCGTCAACGAAATCCTCAAGGCCTGCGAGGCCAACATAACGGAGTTGCGGCGGCAGCTGGTCGAGTGCATCGACGAACAAACGCCGCTCCTGCCGGATGACGAGGAATCGGACGTTCAGCCGACGCTGGGTTTTCAGCGCGTGCTGCAGCGTGCGGTTTTTCACGTGCAATCGAGTGGCAAGAAGGAGGTCACGGGCAGCAATGTTCTTGTGGCGATCTTTAGCGAAAAGCAGTCGCAGGCGGTGTACTTCCTTAACCTCCAGGATGTAACGCGGCTCGATGTTGTGAATTTCATCTCGCATGGCCTTTCGCAGCAGCTTCAGAGCGAAGGCGTCGGCGAGGGTGAGGCGCAGCTGGAGTCCGAGGCCGAGGCGGATGCATCGCCGCTCGAGCTTTACGCGAGCAACCTCAATCAGCGCGCGATCGATGGCAAGATCGATCCCCTCATCGGGCGTGAGCTCGAAATCGAGCGGACGGTGCAGATTCTCTGCCGGCGTCGCAAGAACAACCCGCTGTACGTCGGCGAGGCCGGAGTCGGCAAAACGGCACTGGCCGAGGGCCTGGCGCGCATGATTACCGAGGAACGCGTTCCGGAGGTCCTGCAGGACAGTACGATCTATGCCCTCGACATGGGTACGCTGATCGCGGGTACCAAGTACCGTGGCGATTTCGAGAAGCGTCTCAAGGGTGTCATCGCCGAGATACAGAAG
>CALZMR010000371.1 GCA_945788575.1 uncultured Woeseiaceae bacterium | reverse complement strand
ACAAGAGGCTACGTCGATTTTCAGATCGCGGGAAAGATAGGCGGATTCCATGTAACCCAAGAGGCAGCAGCCGACGCGATCACAGCCAGTATGCGCCAGGAAGGCCGGAACTGGCTGCTGGCCTCGCATCACCCGTATGACGATATGGGCAGAGAGGCTCAGCCTCGACTCGACCGCCTGCGCGACGCAGGCGGCGTCCCTGTCACCTTATCGGCACACACCCACGCCGGCGAGATCCGCTGGAACGAGGACAGGGAGCGTGAGGGCCAGTGGCTGGAGATCAATGTCGGCTCCGTGCTCGATGCCCCTGTCGAATTTCGGGATTTTCAGGTGTATCGCTATCAGGGCCGACTCGCAATCAACAGCAACCGCCAGTTGCTCGAGCCACTGCTCCGTGAGGCAGACCTGTTGGCCGACGCACTTCCGGGTTACCGGCCGGCCCCCGGCGATCCGGACTTTTATCTGGACTACAGCGAGAGTCGCCTGGACTTCGCCAGTGACGCCGACTTCCTCGTCAAGCGAATCCTGCTGGCTGCGTACATGAGGATGTTCCGGCTCTTCGACGCCGATCATGCCGACCAGACGGGAACTTACTGGCCGATGGGTCCGGATGGCGTCCAGTTGAGCAGCAACGACGAAATCATCGATGCCATCGTAAATCTGCACGGGCGGGTGGCGAAATCCGATGTCGAAACGCTGACCGCATTCCTCTACGAGCTGCGCGAGTACGACCGAACGCGGGCGCTCAGTGTCGAGACCAGCCAGGACGTTCGCGCGTATCGGCTCAGCCAGGCGCTGTGGGCGAGTAACATCGAGCTGATTGACCGGGAATCCGGCGAAGTGACGATGGACCCGGATCTCTCGTTCTTCCTGTTGCCACCATCGGCAAGTGACTCGGAAATTTCCGCTTCTCCGTAGCGATACAGATCTGCGGGCCGCCACACGGAGTTGCGTGTGGCGGCATGCCGTACCGGACAAATAGCTACTGGACACACGAACCATGCGGTCGGACGCGGTCGTCGGGTTCTCCGCTTTCTCGTGGTTGCCCACATGCCTATGGTCGGGAAAGTGCTGAAATCCAACGAACCCGCATCGGCACTTTCCGCAATGCACCTAAGGACGGCCGGGGGCTATGCTCACTGCGTGGACGGCGCCGAGCACTGATCTTTGAACGTCGATCGCCAGCCTGCTCGGCAAGCCCTAAATGACCCTCAGATGTAGAGAAGACAAGTGACCGAGAGAACGCCTCCCTCCCCCTATCGCGGCGTCAAAATCCTCCACGACCCGGTACGCAACAAGGGCACAGCCTATACTGACGCGGAGCGCGAGTATCTGCAGCTCCAGGGCCTGTTACCGCCGAGAGTGCACTCCATGGCCGAGCAGGAACTGCGCGTCATCAACAACGTGCGCGCAAAGCCTACGGACCTCGAGCGATACCTGTACATGGTCTCTCTGCAGGACCGCAACGAGACGCTCTTCTATCGGGTACTCATGAATCACATAGAAGAGATGATGCCGGTCATTTACACGCCGACCGTCGGCAAAGCGTGCCAGGAATTCCAGCACATCTTTCGGCAGTCTCGAGGATTCTACGTCTCCATGCAGGACAAGGGCCGAGTCAAGGAGATCCTGCAGAATTGGCCGCACAAGGACGCGAAGATAATCGTCGTAACGGACGGCGAGCGCATTCTCGGTCTTGGTGATCTAGGGGCCGACGGCATGGGCATTCCGATCGGCAAACTGGCCCTGTACACGGCATGTGCCGGAATCCCGCCGACGCACTGTTTGCCGATCATGCTCGATGTCGGTACCGACAACGAGAGTTTATTGAACGATCCGCTATACAACGGCATCGAGCGGCGCCGCGTGCGTGGCGACGCGTACGACGAACTGGTGGATGAACTCATCGCCGCCGTTCAGGACGTTTTTCCGGGCGTACTGATCCAACTCGAGGATTTCGGCACGACCAATGCATTCAGGCTGCTCCGCAAGTACCGCGACGATGCATGCTTGTTCAACGACGACATTCAAGGGACCGGCGCTGTTGCCTTCGCAGGCATTGTGGCGGCAATGCGAATAACAGGCGGCGCGTTACCGGACCAGAGGTTTCTGTTTCTAGGCGCCGGTGAAGCGGGCATCGGTATCGCCGACACGATCGTCGCCGGTCTCATCGAACAGGGCGTGAACGAAGCAGAGGCTCGCGAGCGCTGCTGGTTGTTCGATACACAAGGCCTCGTCGTGGGCGGCCGCGATAAGATTCCGGAACATAAGCGCAGCTACGCCCACGATCGCGCGCCGATAGGCAGTTTCGTTGAAGCCGTAAACACGTTGAAACCAAGTGCGATCATCGGGGTCTGCGCGCAACCAGGCAAGTTCGATGAAGAGGTTGTGCGGGCGATGGCGGCAATCAACGATCGACCGATCATCTTCGCACTGTCTAATCCGACCTCGAAATGTGAATGCACCGCAGAACAGGCATACACATGGACAGAAGGAAAAGCCATATTCGCCAGCGGCAGTCCATTCGACCC
>CALZMR010000370.1 GCA_945788575.1 uncultured Woeseiaceae bacterium | reverse complement strand
CTCTGCCGAAGGGCCGATACGCTCATAGCATTAAAAAACGCGCGCGGAACGTCTAGAATCGGCCTCTCGCGCAAATCAACAACCAGAACACGAGAGCCGTCATGCCCCATACGCTACCAGAGTCGTTTCGTGCCAATTTCCTCGGCCACTCGCCGAACTGGTACAAGCTCACGATTATCGGGTTTCTGATCATCAACCCGATCCTGTTCCAGCTGAATCCGTTCCTTGCGGGCTGGGTGGTTGTGATTGAGTTCATTTTCACGCTGGCGATGGCGCTCAAGTGCTACCCCCTGCAGCCGGGTGGTCTGATCGCGATCGAGGCGATCGTTCTCGGAATGACGACGCCCGAACACGTCTTCCATGAGACGGTCAATAATTTCCCGGTAATCATGCTGCTGATGTTCATGGTCGCCGGCATCTACTTCCTCCGCGAGATGCTGCTGTTCTCGTTTACGAAAATCCTGCTCAAGGTTCGCTCCAAGGTCCTGTTGTCGCTGATCTTCTCCTTGACCGCGGCAGTGTTGTCCGCGTTCCTCGATGCGCTGACCGTAACGGCCGTCATCATCACGGTGGCTGTCGGTTTCTACGGTGTCTATCACAAGGTCGCATCGGGCAAGAGCTTCTCGACGGACCACGATGCTTCTACGGACGATGAAGTCATCGAGCTTCACCGAGAGGATCTCGACGAGTTCCGATCATTCCTGCGCAGTCTGATGATGCACGGCGCCGTGGGCACGGCGCTCGGCGGCGTCACCACGCTGGTCGGCGAGCCGCAAAACCTGCTCATCGCCAAGAAACTGGAGTGGGAATTCTTCGAGTTTTTCATGCAGATGGCGCACATCTCAATGCCAGTGCTGGTTGTCGGCCTGATCACCTGCGCCGTTCTCGAGATGACGAAGACGTTCGGCTACGGCCAGCCGCTCTCGGACAAGGTTCGCGAGGTTCTGGAGGCCTACGACGCGGAGATGAGCAATCGACGCACCAAGCAAGATGCCGCGATCATCATCGCGCAGAGCGTGGTTGCCGTGCTGTTGGCGATTGCGCTGATGACCCACGTCGCCGAGCCCGGCGTGGTCGGTCTGATGGTTATCATCCTCGCGACGGCATTCAACGGCGTCACCGAAGAGCACCGTCTGGGCCACGCCTTCGAAGAGGCGCTGCCCTTCACGGCGCTCCTGGTGACGTTCTTCGCCATCGTTGCCGTGATCGCTGATCAGGGGCTGTTCGACCCGGTCATCCAATGGGTGCTGTCTTATGAAGGCAAGACCCAGGAGGCGCTCTTTTATGCCGCCAACGGCTTCCTGTCGATGATTTCGGATAACGTTTTCGTCGCGACGGTGTACATCAATCAGGTGACGGAAATCTATCAGGCCAGCGTAGCCACGTTTGGTTCGCCGGTGGATTGCCCGACGCCCGAGGAGTTCCGGGCGATGGCGGCTGTCGCGGTTCAGGCCGGATCGGACTTCCCATCGGCATGCCTTACGCGCGATCAATTCGACGCGCTCGCGGTCGCGATCAACACTGGCACCAACATCCCGTCGGTCGCGACTCCGAACGGCCAGGCCGCTTTCCTGTTCCTCCTGACCTCGGCACTGGCGCCGCTGATCCGGCTGTCTTACGGGCGGATGGTGATCATGGCGGTGCCCTATACGATCACGATGAGCATCACCGGTGTCCTCGCGCTCTGGTATCTGGGGTGAACGTCTACGTAGATGTCGTACATATGTGATATGTAGTGCGTCCTTTGGGAGACGGATCGTCTGAACATGGTGTTTGATATCGATAAACTTCGGATCGGCGTGGTCGGTCTGGGCTACGTGGGACTGCCCCTGGCCGTCGAGTTCGGCAAGAAGTACTCGACGGTGGGTTTCGACATCAAGCCCGAACGAATCGCGGAGCTGGAGGGTGGCCGAGATTCCACGCTCGAAGTCGATGAGGAGGAGTTCGCCAAGGCGACCATGCTCGAGTACACCAGCGACACTGACGTCCTCGCGGACTGCAATTTCTACATCGTCACCGTTCCGACCCCCATCGGGGACAGCAATCGTCCGATCCTGACGCCGCTGAAATCCGCAAGTCACATCCTTGGCAGGGTCCTTAAGCCCAACGACCTCGTGGTTTATGAGTCGACCGTCTATCCGGGGGCGACCGAAGAGTTCTGCGTGCCGATCCTGGAAGCCGAATCCGGGCTCACGATGAACGAGGATTTCTACGTTGGCTACAGTCCCGAGCGAATTAACCCCGGCGACAAGGAACATCGATTGACGTCGATATTGAAGGTCACGTCGGGATCGACTCCCGAGGCCGCTGAATTCGTTGACGCCGTCTATCGCTCGATCATCACTGCCGGTACGCACAAGGCCTCGAGCATCAAGGTCGCGGAAGCGGCCAAGGTTATCGAGAACACACAGCGTGACGTCAACATCGCTCTGGTTAATGAGCTCGCAATGATCTTCGAACGCGTCGGCATCGATACCGAAGAGGTGTTGGAGGCGGCCGGCACGAAATGGAATTTTCTGCAGTTCAGACCCGGACTCGTGGGCGG
>CALZMR010000369.1 GCA_945788575.1 uncultured Woeseiaceae bacterium | reverse complement strand
CAGCGTCAGCACAAACGCGAACGCGGCATCCACGAACGTGTCCAGACGCGTAACCTCCAGTCCTCTCAGCCGAACCTGGTCTTCCACGGTGAGGCGAGCCAGCTCGTCTTCCTTCCATTGCTTTCCAGCCGTTGCGTGAGTCGTCATAGTCGGGTCGGCCCAGATCTGGAGACAAAGCAATTGTGTCAGGCGCCGCGCACAGAATCGATAGCCCGACCTCCCGGGAGACACGATCGGGCGTATTCGTGACACAGCCCATGTCCGGCGCCGACGGTAGTGTTTCAGCCGCGCATTTTGCATACTCGCGACTCAAACCAAGAGCTTCTGACAGGACTGGACACTATGAAACGCCTGAGTTTTGGGACACTTCTGAGTATTTTGGCAACCGCGCTCATGACCGTAGCAGTCGCGGACGAGAATTCAGCGGTAATCCGGCTGTCCGAGCCCGTTGAGAGCACAGAGGACTACGAGACTTTCGGCTCTCCGCTCGACGAGACGCGCGAGGCGGTCAGCCTGTCCGCGCTGGTCGCGGACAGCGAGACCTACGTCGGTCAGCCCGTCCTGGTTACTGCCCGGGTCTCACAGGTCTGCCAGAAGAAGGGCTGCTTCTTCATCGCGCAGGAGGGACAAGCGGTGCTTCGCGTGTCGTTCGTGGACTACAGCTTCTTTGTCCCGACCGATATCAGCGGCAAGCGGGTCACGATGGCCGGTGAACTAGTGCGCCGCGAACTCACGGAAGAACAGGCGGAGCACTTAAGTGCCGATCTCGGGGAGGACGAGGCCGTCCAGCCCGGGATTGTCTACGAGATCGTCGCAACTGCGGTTCGGGTGCCGCGCGGATAGCAGCAAGTAAATTTGCCGCCATCTTTTCGCCGGGCGGCCAGGGTTCCCGGCTGAAATCAGCGCTCGTCGGACCCTTCGCAGGTATACTTCTCGCTGCTTCTACGTGCATCCGAATTATGAGACTGACAGAACAATCAATCGCAATCTATCCGCAATTCACTCGCTATGTCAGCGAGGAGCTCCCGAACTTCGCTGATGTCGACAACATCATCGACACGATCCAGGGTCTCTCCGGAAAGACGCCCAGGAGCACGATTATCGAGGCGCTTCAGTGGGGGCAGGGCCCGAGGATAGCGATCATCAAGCGGCTCATCTGCGCCGGCGGGCCGGCTTACGGCTGCTACACGTGGGGCAGCAATCAGCTGCAGGTCGACGAGTGGACCGTCAATGAGTACGAAGTCGGTCGAGGCGCGGTAAAGGCGATCAAAGGTCAGCAGATTTACCTCATCGGCGTGACACTGCTTCATGAACTGACGCACTGGGCGGACGCCCAGGACGGAGTTGACGATCCTGTGCCTGGCGACCCATCGAATGAGGAAGGCGAGGCGTTTGAGAGAGCCATCTACGGCCGGATCATTGGCTAGGCGGGATTTCGACTACTACTGTGCAACGATCGCCACGTCGCGCCCCGAACTATCTCGATGCGCAGCACTCGATGGCCACCTGACCGTACCTGTCAATGACACTGCAAGTCTGCTGCTAGACTCCGGGCTCGAAAATTGACCATCAATACGAGGCTCACGATGCGCACGTATTCTGTTGCCTGCGTGTTCTTCATCCTGCTGCCGATCTCTGATCTCTCGGTCGCGGACGAAGCGTTCAAGTGGCCCGACGGGCAGTCCATGGCAATCAGCCTGTCCTATGACGATGCCATCGATTCGCAACTGGACAATGCGATTCCTTCGCTCAATCGGCACGACCTGCAGGCGTCGTTCTACCTGACGCTGGCGTCGCCGACGGTGAGAGATCGACTGGGCGAATGGCGAGCCGCAGCGGAACGCGGGCACGAGTTGGGCAACCACACCGTCGACCATCCTTGCAGCGCTGCGCTGCCTGATCGGGACTGGGTTGCGAGCTACTACGACATCGACAACTATCGGTTGGACCAGATCGTGCGAGAAGTCGCGGTCTCCAATAGCTTTCTGCATGCCATCGACGGACGTACCGAGCGAACGTTTACACCGCCCTGTGGCGACATCATTGTCAGCGGCGAAAACTACCTGCCCGCGGTTCGCGACCAGTTCGTCGCCATCAAATTCTACGAAGAGGTCGAGCCAGGCTTCGCGGCCGGATGGGGACCGGTCGAAGTCTCCGGGCAGGAACTGATCGATCGCGTGGAGAGCGAGGCAGCCAACGGCACACGGCTGTTCAATGTCCTCTTCCACGGCGTTGGCGGCGACTATCTGGCGGTTTCCGCGGAAGCTCACGAGGAGCTGCTCGAGTATCTGGCCGGGAACCAGGATATCTACTGGGTCGACAGCTACATCAACATCATGAAGCACGTGACGGCGAATTCGCCCGACGACGAGTGAGGTCCGTTTGTCCCAGCCCTCCCTTGAAACACCCCGATTGATCTTACGGCCCTTTCAGCGGGGCGATGCCGCGGTCGTGCAGGAACTCGCCGGCGATCGTGCCATCGCGGACACGACGCTTACCATCCCGCATCCCTACTAGGACGGAGTGGCCGAGGCCTGGATCGAAGGC
>CALZMR010000368.1 GCA_945788575.1 uncultured Woeseiaceae bacterium | reverse complement strand
TGCAGGACGTTCCGATCGCCGTGACGGCGCTGGGGTCCGAAGATCTCCAGGAACTCGGCATCACGAATTTTTCCGACTACGTCATGCAGTTACCCAGCGTAACGGCCGGCGGTAGCGGGCCGGGGCAGAACACCATCTACATTCGCGGCATCGCATCGACGACGCCGAACCTGACCACGGCGGGCGTCGCCGGTCTGGCACCGAATGTTGCGTTCTATCTCGACGAACAGCCGCTTTCCCAGCCCGGCCGCAATCTTGACGTGTATGCAGCCGATCTCGCGCGCATCGAGGTGCTTTCCGGTCCCCAGGGAACCTTATTCGGGTCCAGCTCACAGGCGGGCAACGTACGTCTGATCACCAATAAACCGGACCTTGACGGCACATACGGCTCGGTAAGAGTCGGCGGCGCGACAGTTGCCGACGGCGGCAACAACAGCAACCTAGAGGCGATGCTAAACCTGCCTGTCAGTGACACCTTCGGGCTTCGTGGTGTTGTCTACTACGACAACAAGGAAGGCTGGATCGACAACGTCGCGGGCACGGTCAACGCGAGCGAAAGTGCCCGTTTCCGGCCCGAAGGTACGCCCCGCGCCAACGGCGTGCCGGTCAGCGCGCAGCGTGCCGGCTTCCAGTCAACCGCCGACCTTAGCGGCGTCACGTTCCTGGATGCCGACAACAGCGCCCTCGTCGGCGACGACATCAACGGCACCGAGTACACCGGCGGTCGCGTGACAGGTCTGTGGGACCTCAACGACAATTGGCAGATCGTTGTGGCGCATGCGGTGCAGGACGTCGAGTCCGACGGTGTGTTCTTCGCCGATCCGTCGCTTGGCGATCTGGAAATTCAGCGTTACGTCGATGACCGGATCGAGGACAGCTTCAGCAACACGGCCTGGACGGTGACGGCGCTGTTCGGCGAACTCGAGGCGGTCTATACAGGTGCATTCACCGATCGTGAGACGGACCAGATCGTCGACTACACCGACTATATGTTCGTCGGTCAGTATCTGCCCTACTACATCTGTGACGGCAGCGTGACCTACCCTGCCGGTGCCCCGACGGGTACCTGCCAGGCGCCGAATCTGTTCGTGGCCAGTTCGACAGACGTCGAGGTCATAACGCACGAGTTTCGATTCTCCACCGACCAGTCTCAGAAATGGCGGGTAACCGCGGGCGCGTTTATGAGCGAGCTCGAACTGAAGGAGCTCAACGATTTCACCTACCCGGGTTCGGTCAACGCCATTTCCTTCGACGGCGTGACCACGGGCTTTGGACCGAATTACCCGCTGACCAACACTCAGGTAACCGGTGAGATCGGCAATGCGTCCCCAGGCTATTTCAGCGACCCCGGACCGTTCCCGGCAGGCGTCATTTTCCGCAACGATATTCTGCGAACCGACGATCAGTTCGGCCTGTTCGGTGAATTCAGTTATGACATCAGCGATCAGGTCTCGATGACCTTAGGCGCGCGCTACTACGATATCGAAGTCGATTTCGAGGGCAGCGCGAACGGGTCGTTCTTCAATTTCGGCGCGACAACCGATGCGCAGGCATTCGGCACCAATATCTCGGCGCAGTTCTCACCGAACAACACGGTAGGTGCACCGGACAAGGCGATCGCCGACGGCACGATCTTCAAGGCGACTTTCGATTGGCGGCCGACAGATGAACAGATGTACTACTTCACCTGGTCCGAAGGCTTCCGGCCTGGACTGCTGAACCGCCCCGGCGGTACAGCAGGCCCCAACAACTTCACGGTGCCGTTCGCCCTGCAGACGGATGACGTTACGAACATCGAGGTTGGCATGAAGTCCGACTTCTTCGACTCGACGTTCCGCGTTAATGCCGCACTGTTCATTGTCGACATCGAGCGATTGCAGACGACGATCTTCGACCCGAGCATTTCGAACCTGTTCTTCTCGGATAACGCGGCGGACGCCGAGGTGACCGGTATCGAAGGCGACTTCACGTGGTTGCCGGTTTGGTCGGACGGCCTGACTGTGGCTGGTGCGTTCTCGATACTGGACACGGAACTCACTACCATCATCACGCCGACCAACGACGTCAGTAGTGGCGACGATTTGGCATTCGCACCCGGGTTCCAGGGCAACCTCCGAGCACGGTACGAGTGGGAGATGGGGGCGCAGGGCTGGACGGCCCACGTCATGCCGATGTTCTCGTGGTCGTCCGATTCGTTCAGCGACATTATCTCGATCAACCGAGACCGCATTGACAGCTGGACAATGCTCAGCCTGACTGCGGGTGTGCGCGCCGACGGCTGGTCGGCCGAATTGTTCATAAACAATCTGACGGACGAGCGTGCAGAAATCGCAAGAAACTTCGTCTTCGACAGGCAGAGAGTCACCTATGCGCCGCCGAGGACAATTGGCATCCGGGCCGGTTTCGATTTCTGACCGGCCAACGACCGCCAGTAATAAGGCAATCGGCGTCACTTCAAAGGGGCGCCGATTTTTTCTCTGATGTCCGTCGAAGCAAGAGCCACGCCTGACCTGGGCTCCGTCCAGAAGATGATCGTCGATCAGCGCTTCGA
>CALZMR010000367.1 GCA_945788575.1 uncultured Woeseiaceae bacterium | reverse complement strand
TCTGCCCGAGCAGAAGACGCCGCTCCAGGTCTCGCCGGATTCTCCGGCACTGCTGTTGATTCAGCAGATACGCGACGAGGCGCATCGATTCGCGATCACCGGCCACCGTCAGCGACGCGCGAAGGCACGCTCGACATCGCCGCTGGAGAGCATCCCGGGACTCGGTCCGAAGCGGCGCCGTGAATTGTTGCGTCAGTTCGGCGGTCTGCAAGGCGTTCTCGGCGCCGGCGTCGACGATCTTGCAAAGGTTCACGGCATCAGTCGCGTGCTCGCCGAAAGCATATACAATGAGCTTCACACCGATCTGCACGAAGACCTGCCTTGAAACTCAATCTTGCCATAATGCTCACGCTGTTTCGGATTGCGGCGATCCCGGTTGTCGTCGTCTGCTTCTACAGCCCCATTCCTTACGCGCGCCCGATCGCTGCGATCATCTTCGGCATCGCCGCGGTAACCGACTTCATCGATGGCTGGGTCGCCCGCCGCTTCAATCAGGAGTCGCGGTTCGGCGAGTTCCTCGACCCGGTCGCCGACAAGCTCATGGTCGCGATCGTGCTCGTCATGCTGGTGCAGGCGCAGGCGAGCCTGTGGGAAGACATCATTGCGATGATCATCATCGGCCGTGAGATCACGATCTCGGCATTGCGCGAGTGGATGGCGACGATCGGCGAGCGCGCGAACGTCAAAGTGGCTCTGTCGGGCAAGATCAAGACGACGCTGCAGATGTTCGGCATCGGCTTCATGGTCTTCGAGATGCCGCTGATGGGCATCAACATCTACAAAGTGGGATTCGTCCTGCTCGTAGGTGCAGCGATCATGACGATCTGGTCGATGTTCGTGTACCTGAAGGCGGCCTGGCCCTTCATCGCGAAGGACGAGGCCCTCAGCGCCGACTAGGAGTTGCGTTTGGAATGTAGCCTGCTGCGCTACGTGCCTGCTGCACTACGGTGCGGGAGCCGGAAGCTCAGCCTCTGAATTCAAGGTCACCTGCCGTACGCCGGTGCCTCGACGGATCGCCGCGAGCGATTGTGCAGGCACGGACAAGCCGCGCACGGGCTCTATGTCGGACTCCCAGCGAATCCATGCACCAAGCGCCGCAGTCCGGGCGCGCTCGGCCTCGTCCGGCATGGCCGAGTAATAGACGACCACATCGACACGGTCTTTCTGCGGGGATGCTGAACTGCGTTCGGCCGGCGTCAGACTCAGGGCGGCGACGGCCAGAAAAGCGGCGAGGCGAGTATTCGATAACATCTTCGTCACCTTGGCTCGCGTCCATCGCGAGCACCTCAGGGAAGAGACCGCAATTACAGCAGGGTCGCGAGCGAAGCGGACGTGCGCATCAGACGACGGCATGGGCCGAGAGTGTGATCCGATTCAAATAACGCGGCGGTTAAATCGCCCAAAGCGTTACGCCGCTTCAGGCACCGAGCATCGTTGCGACGAAGAAGCCCAGATAATTGCCGACCACGAGCCCTACGGCGCCAATCAAAATCGCCGGAAGCTCCAGATCGCCACGTCCCAGACTGCGCGCCAGCGCAAGTGCGGAGGTGCTGCCGCCGATGTTCGCCTGCGAGGCTACGGAAGCGGTATCCAGATCGATCCGCATTAGCCGTGCCGCACCGAAGACCACGACCCCGTGAACGGCGACGAGGATGCAGACGAACACGCTCAGCACCGGAGCCAGTTCGCCCATTCGAACCACGGCTTCGAGGTCGCACAGTGTCCCGATGACCGCGAGGAACAGATAGACGGCGAACAGCCCGAGCAGGCGGGCGCCCCGAAGGCGCTTGACGACCGGCAGCTGCGCCGTGATCAGCGCGATAGTCGTCAGAATAAGCGTTGCCGGAATGGCAACGCCGGTGGAGCCCTTGATCACGGCGGCTAACCAGTCCGATGCGGCCACGCCGGCAATGCCCAGCGTGATCACAATCGACATATCGAAGATGCTGGTGGTCTCAGTCTCGTCGTCGACTGGCAAATGAGCCTCCGGTGTCTCGGCCGCGAACCGCGGCTTCGGCCAAAATCCGGCAAGCAACCGGGGCAGGGCGACACAGGCGATCATCCAGATTGTCGTCATCGCGTTATCGACGGCCGCGGCGCCTCCATACAGCGCGGGTTGCTCGTTGACGCCGTATTCGAGCGCGATCGCGTTGAAATTGACGCTGCCGCCCGTGTACGTGCCGGTGAACATTCCGGCCAGCGCTGCGTGAAGCTCGCCAAATGCCTCGCTGCCACCGACCGCCCAGTGGCCCAAAACGACGCCGAGCGCCGTGCCGGCGGAGCCGAGCAGGAATAGTCCCAGAATCGGCCCGCCGACCTTTAGCACGCTCTTCAGGTCTACGAGCAGCAGCAGCCAGAAGATGCCGAGAGGCGCGACGTACTTGAAAATAGCCCCGTAGACCGGCATCTCGTGCCCGTAGGGCGGGATCACACGGTTATTGATCGCAATCGCGGTGAACAGGATGACGAGCAGGGCAGCCCCGAGATGCCGGAGCCAGGTACGGCGAGAGAGCCACTCCGAGACTGCGATGATTGCGACCAGAACGGCAACAACTGAAAGGGC
>CALZMR010000366.1 GCA_945788575.1 uncultured Woeseiaceae bacterium | reverse complement strand
CCGGCCGATATCGAGTCCGAATTTCGGATCACCGGCGGCCACTGGCATCACGCCGAGCTTGCGTTCGATCAGTTCATGTTCACGCGCCCCGTCGGCGGCGCGGCGCAGTACAAGTTGCCGATTGACGGTTTGTATCTTTGTGGCGCGGGCGCGCATCCGGGCGGCGGTGTCAGCGGGGCCCCGGGACGCAACGCGGCGCGCGAGATTCTTCGCAGGGAGAAGTCACGATGAGCATCGCGGAGGTCGCTCAGGGCCGTTTGCGCTCGCCGTTCAACGCGAGGCAGTCCGCGCTCGACAGCTTGAACAAGTGGCACGAGTGGAAGGGCTACACGGTCCCGGATGCGTTGTATTGCTCGGAGACGGAGTACTTCGCGATTCGCAACGCGACCGCGGTGTTCGATCTCACGCCAATGACAAAATACCGAATCTCGGGTCCCGACGCGCAGGCGTATCTGGATCGGCTCGTGACGCGCGACATGCAAAAGGTCGCGCCCGGGCGCGTTGCGTACGCGGTCTGGTGCGACGATCGTGGACAGGTCATCGATGACGGCACCATTTTTCACCTGCGCGAGGGCGAATACCGGCTGTGCTCGCAAGAGCGTCATTTCGCTTGGCTGATGGACGCGACGCTGGGCTTCGACGTCGACGTCCGGCACGAGACCGAGGACGTAGCGGCACTGGCCGTGCAGGGGCCGACCTCCTACAGCGTGTTGTCGACGATGGGTATCGACGGTCTCGAAACCCTGAAGCCTTTCGGGCTCATCCACGTCGACTTCCAGGGCGCAGAACTTATGGTGTCGCGCACTGGCTTCACAGGCGATCTCGGCTACGAGCTATGGATTGCACCCGAATACGCAGAAGCGCTCTGGGATGCCCTCTTCGAGGCGGGCAAATTGTATGGCATTCGTGCCATCGGTACCGACGCACTCGAGATGGCGCGCATCGAGGCCGGTTTCCTTGCTGCCTTCCACGAGTTTCTGCCGGCCGATGAGACGGTGCGTACGGGACGATCGAGGTCGCCGCTCGAGCTCGGGCTCAACTGGCTTGTCGACTTCACGAAGCCGAATTTCAATGGACGGGGGGCGTTGGCCGAGGAGAAGCGCAACGGTTCGGCCTGGCGTTTGGTCAAACTGGATATCGACGGCAACAAACCGGCACATAACGCGTATATTTTCGAGAAAGAGAAACGCAACAAGCAGGAAATCGGATTCATCACGTCCGCGGTCTGGTCACCGGTGTGCAAACAGAACATCGCGCTCGGCACCGTCCGCACACCGCATGGCGAGCCTGGCAGTACGCTGTGGGTCGAAGTCTTCTATCAGCGCGAGATGCACTGGAATCGCCACATGGCGAAGGCCATGGTCGTCGACAAGCCGTTCTGGTTCCCGCCGCGTCGCAGCGCCACACCACCGGGACAATACTGACACTGCCACATATACTACCGCCTGGGCATAAGTGAGAGGTGACTCGATGAAGCATGTTCGCTACGTGTTCGTTCCGCTCGCTCTGATTCTGTTCATGAGTACGGCACAGGCGCAGGGAGAGGATCGCGCCGGCTGGGCGATCAACACAGGTATCGGCGGCGCGATTATCCGCGACGAAGACGGTTCGGTGACCTTTCGTGGCAACTCATTCGCGTACAACGTTGGCGTCGAATACCGGACACGGAGCGCCATCGCGATCGGCTTCAGCTACTTCGATCTGGGTACAGCGAACGATACCATCGGTGGCGTGGATACCGACATCAGCGTCGACGGTGTCGACTTCCATGTGCGCTTTATCTTTGCGCCCGGCGGGAAGACAGAGTGGTACGCATTGGTCGGCAGCGCTGTCTACGATGCGGATGTATCGACCGGCGGTTCCTTCGCCCTGTTCGGCGAAGGCGCCTGGGAAATCGGGGGCGGCGTCGACTTTCACACCAGCGAACGAGCAGCCATCCGCTTCCAGGCGCGCTTTCTGAACGGCGAACGCGACGAAAGCGGCGGCTTCGCCACGCTTGGATTCAATTGGCGGTTCTGAGGGCTATTCGGTAAACGAATCGTCGCCGCGCTCGCAGGTTTTCACGGGTTCCGCTGCACCGAAGCTTGTGTAGCGGGTGACCCAGCATTCGTCGAATACGGAGCAGTAGCAGGCTTCGAAATCGAGCCGTTCGAACTCGTCAACGAGTTCTCGCGCGAGCTCAGTATTCCCAAGGTCGAACATCGTAACCATGCGGTCCGGCGGAATCGTACGCCCGTTGATCGACGACTGCCCATAGAAGATGGCCTCGTCTCGTCTCAGTAGCGCGCCCATTGCCTCCGACCAGGTCGCGCGAGGTTCACCGTCCACGAGCACTCGGAAGTCGACAACGCGTGCCGGACCTATCCCGACGTTCTCCGCCTGCAGAGAAAGCCGCCAGTTGACCGCATCCTCGTAATTCTCATTTGTGTAGTGCGAGCGACTGAGTTCGAGAATCGGCAAAACGGCGGAGCGCTGCTCCGACCGCATGAGCCGCGTCTCGTAGAGCGAGACAGCCAGCGCACAGATGCCGATAAAGACGGCGGACAGGCCTACCAGCATCTCTGGGTGGATTC
>CALZMR010000365.1 GCA_945788575.1 uncultured Woeseiaceae bacterium | reverse complement strand
CCATCGTCGTAACCGAGTTTTGCGAAAACACGTTGCCGATGCTGCCGATCGAGCTGACGCCAAGGCCAACCAGGTCGCACTGTCGGTGCGTCGAGTAGCCCTGGAAATTGCGTTGCAAGGTGCCGTCACGTCGCGCGGTCACGAGATCGTCGCCCGGCAGGGCGAAATGATCCATGCCGATGTAGACATAGCCGGTGTCGGTGAGCTTGTGGACCGTGCGCTCGAGAATCTGCAGCTTCGTTTCCGGCGTCGGGATGTCATCCGCGTTGATCATGCGCTGACCCTTGAAGCGCTTTGGCAGATGCGCATAGTTGTAGACGGCCAGCCGATCCGGTTTCATGTCAATCACGGTGTCGAGCGTCTTGTCGAAGCTATCAACAGTCTGGTGCGGAAGGCCGTAAATGAGGTCGAAAGATATTGACTCGAAACCGGCGTCGCGGGACGCGTCGACCAGCGCTACGACGTCGGCAACACTTTGTTTGCGATTGACCGCCGCCTGGACCTGCGGATTAAAGTCCTGAATGCCGAGGCTCAGACGATTGAAACCCAATTCAGTCAGGAGTCTGATGCCATCTTCGTCGACGGTACGGGGGTCGACTTCGATCGAGAACTCGCGCTCGTCCGAGTCGTCCAGCGTGAAGCAGCTACGGATTTTCTGCAGCAAGTCGCGCAGCTGGCCTTCGTCAAGGTAGGTGGGTGTGCCGCCGCCGAAGTGCAGTTGTTCTACGAGGCGGTCGCGGTCGAATAGCTCAGCCTGCATGTCGATCTCTCGATACAGATTCTCGAGATAATGGCGGACACGATCCTGATTGCGCGTGACGATCTTGTTGCAGCCGCAGTAATAGCAGAGTGTATGGCAGAACGGGATATGCACGTACAGCGATAGCGGCACGCCGCTCGTGTTGCTCGCCCGCGCGTTTTGCTCGTAATCCAGAGCCGTCAGCTTGTCGCTGAACTGCAGTGCCGTGGGATACGACGTATAGCGCGGACCGCGGCTGTCGTAGCGCTGAATCAGTTCGAGGTCGAAGCAGACCGAACTATCAGCCGTCGGGTTTTCCATTTGCTCTGACATGATTCGATACTCTCCGAATTTCCGCCTGCGTCACATGGGTATTTTCCGCAGACTGTGCACGAGATACAACGTCACCGTGAAAAGGAGCATCGCAACGGCCTGGTGGCTTGCGGCCAGCAATACTGGAACGCTTAACAATAATGTCGCAATACCCAGAATAAACTGCAGAACCGCTGTCATCAGCAGCGCGGTTGCGGCCGGCCGGGCGCGCTCCGGCAATCCGGCCTTACGCGCCCACAGCCAGTAGACCACGATGAGCACAAACGTCGTCGTCGCGAGCAGGCGATGATCGAACTGCACGGTCGTCATGTTTTCCGTCAGGTTACGCCAGAAAGGGTCGAGCGCCGCTAGTCCGGGCGGTATCAACTGGCTGCCCCTCAGGGGAAACGTATTGTATATCTCGCCAGCGTCCAGACCGGCCACGAAGCCACCCGAGATGATCGTGACCGAAATCAGGCATGCCAGCAACACGGTGCGGCCGAACCACGGGTGGCGACGGCTGCCGGAATGCGGGAAGAGCAGGGACAGCGCAACCCAGAACATGAACGCGTAAATCAGAAAAGCAGAAACCAGGTGTGCGGTCAGCCGATACTGGCTGACCCTTGGATTGTCGATCAGCCCGCTCTTGACCATGTACCAGCCAAGCACACCCTGAAAACCGCCAAGAGCGAACATCAGCAGGTATTTTGGCCACTCTCGTTTGCCAATATAGCCTCTGACCACGAAGAAAATGAAAGGCACGGCGAACAAGATGCCGATGGTGCGTCCGAGCAGTCGATGCAGGTATTCGAGCCAGAAGATGCTCTTGAAGTCGTGCACATCCATATGCGAATTGATCTTCTGGAATTCTGGCGAGAGCTGATACATCTCGAACGCTCGTTGCCACTCTGTGTCACTGAGCGGTGGCAACCATCCCATGAGCGGTCGCCAGTCGACCATCGACAATCCCGAACCGGTGAGCCGCGTTACACCTCCCAGCACAACCATCGCAAACACGAGGCCACAACAAACGAGCAACCAGATCGCAACGCGGCGATTACGCATTTGCAGAGAAAGATCATCAATCATGGTTCAGGAATGCCTGGCTTCGTCGGTCGATCGGGCGGGCAATCTTAGCAGGAGGTGCGCGGCAAGTTTGTAACATTGCTAGGTAGTTTCCCCGGTACAGTCCTTTGTTGCACAGGACTATTGTTCGCCTGTGATAAAAACGAGTTCCTGGCCTCGGTTTGGCAATGTCATAACCCCCACTGGCCGGCGAGGCCTGACATCCGGGCGGGCAGGATGCCCGCCCATTTTTGTGCGGCTCGATGTTGCGCGAAAACGACGCGAAATCGCGCAAATTTTCTGCAGAAACCTCTGTGCACGGCATTCGACGTGTGCATCGCAGCGCGTCGCGCAAGTCCGCGAAAACTGCTGAAAAAGCCGATCTTAATGCGGTTGTAACGATTCGCAGGCACCGTGCGTGGTGCGAATCCGCGGGCCTTGCCGCGCGAATCCGGGTAGACTTTGCGGTGCTTGCCCCGGCCG
>CALZMR010000364.1 GCA_945788575.1 uncultured Woeseiaceae bacterium | reverse complement strand
ATTATGGCGATCCTGGAGACGCTGTAGGAGCCCGCCTTGCGGGCGATCTGAGTCCGAATCTTCGCGTGAATTCCGGATTCACGGGTATATGTCTTTCCAACGGCGTGCAACGCCCTCTGAATGTTGGTAACCAAAAGCAGCACCAGCCTTAAGGGTACGCGTCAAACGCGCAAGGGCCGGTTCAGCGAAGCCAACCGCGCCTATCACATCACCACAACCACGTTTCGGCGCAAATCGCTCTTCCGGTGCCTCGAATGCGGACGATTCGTAGTCAACGCAATGCGGGCACAGGAACGAGCGGGAAATGCAATGACCCTCGCGTTTGTCGTAATGCCAGACCACCTACATTGGCTATTACAGCTGACGGGTACAAAGCCGCTCGCGATCATCATAAACGCGGTCAAGTCCGGATCTGCGCGACGGATCGATCGGCACCACGATCGAACGGGCAGTGTTTGGCAAAAGGGCTTCTACGATCGTGCGATACGGCATGATGACGATCTCGAGCGAGTTGCCCGCTACATCGTCGCCAATCCTTTGAGAGCGCGGCTGGTCCGTTCAATAGGCCGATACTCGCTGTGGGATGCGACCTGGCTTGGACCATGATCGCGCGCAAGGCGGGCTCCCAATCCGCACTCGACGGTTATCCCACGACCCCGGCCGTTGCGGATTAATCTTTAGTGGGACGATGGAAGGAACGACGAGGCACCTTGCCTCTTTTCGCCCGCAAGGCGGGCTCCTACAGGCGAAAGAGCGTCCGTGTCGCGACGACGCCGAGATAGAAGCATGCGAAGCCGCCGATGAGGGTCACCATGAGGTAGGCGAAAGAACTCAGAATTTCATTTCGCTGCAGCATCGTGTTCATCTCCAGTACCAGCGCCGACAGCGTCGTGAAGCTGCCGACGAAGCCGACGGCGAACAACAGTCGATACTGGTCCGGGACGATGCCCGAGGCGTTGAACCATGCCGAACTCGTCACCAGTTGGGCGACGATCCCCATTGCCAGACAGCCCAGCAGGTTGGCGCTGAGCGTCCCCCACGGGAAGAAGTAGTCACGCTGCAGATAGACGTTGAGAGCGTAACGAGCCATCGCTCCGAGGGCGCCGCCGGTCGCGACGAACAGGTAGGAAAGAGCTACGACTCTCAAGACGTCACTCCACTCCCAGGCGCGTTTTCGCGTCCAGGTACTCCTGCTCCATGCGCAGGACGACGTCGCGCGTGGGGAGAATGTCGTCGATCGTGCCGACGCCTTGTCCCGCACTCCAGATGTCCTTCCAGGCTTTTGCCGCACTTTCTTCGCGTTTGCCGAAGTCCATGAGCGTGCCCTTCTCGCCGACGACTTCGGCCGGATCGAGGCCGGCGCGTTCGATGCTGCCGCGCATGTAGTTGCCGTGCACGCCGCTGAAGTACGGCGTATAGACGATATCGGCGGCAGCCGACTCCACGAGCATCTCTTTGTACTCCGGTGCGGCGTTGGCCTCTTCGGTGGCGATGAAGCGCGTGCCGATGTATGCGAGGTCGGCGCCAATCGCACGCGCGGCAAGAATGTCGCTGCCTTTGGTCATCGAACCGGAGAGGATAATCACGCCGTCGAATTCTTTCCGAATCTCCTTGATCAGCGCGAACGGGCTCATCAAGCCCGCGTGTCCACCTGCACCGGCGGTGACCGCGATAATGCCGTCGACGCCCTGCTCTATCGCTTTGCGGGTATGGCGGATGCTGATGACGTCGTGAAAGACCAGCCCGCCGTAGCTGTGCACGGCATCCACGACCTCGGACGGCGGCCTGAGGCTCGTAATGATGATCGGAACCTCATGGCGGACACAGGTCTCGAGGTCCTCGTGAAGCCGGCTGTTGCTGGAGTGAACGATCTGATTGACCGCGAACGGGGCGACAATCTCGTCCGGATTCTCCTCGCTGTATGCCGCGAGGTCGTCTTTGATGCGTCGAATCCACTCGTCCAGGAGTGATTGCGGCCGCGCATTCAGCGCCGGAAAGGAACCGACAATGCCGGCCTTGCATTGGGCGATGACAAGCTCCGGTCCGGAGACGATGAACATCGGCGCGCCTATGAGCGGCAGGCGCAGACGACCTTGTAAAGATTGGGGTATCGGCATGGATCCGCCCGTGCGAAAAACGCCCGGATGCTATCACAGCGCCGTGATCGGGTTCACATAAGCCAGGCCCGCCCGATTGCTACACTCGGACCATGTCCGATCATGAGACCGACATCCACGATCTGAGTCTCGGCGTCATCCATGCGCTGCGCATGATCGACGCCCAGGCGATGTCGTACTCTCAACTGCGGCGCTTGTATGCGGCGCTGGTGAATACGATAGCCGATGTGGAGCGCGAGATCGGGGAACGCTCCGGCCAGCACAAGCTGACCGAGTCCTCCAGGTTCAAATCCCCTAAGTCGTAAGGCTCTTCAGTCCAGCATGAAGCGGGCTTCGCAGTCCGCTACGACCACATCGTCGGATTTGCGCCTCGCCTCGCCCTTCAGCAGCACAAGCCGGCCCTTCTGCTTCTCGATCCAGCCTTTCAGCTTGAGCGTCTCGCCGATTCGTGTCGGTTGTCGATAGCGGATCTCACAGCGAGCGGTGT
>CALZMR010000363.1 GCA_945788575.1 uncultured Woeseiaceae bacterium | reverse complement strand
TTCAGCGACAGTCGATCAAAGAGGCGCCGGCGCGCCGGACAGGATTACTCGCCTGCTTCGCAGGCTCCGCGTTCGTTGTAGCGCTATGCGCTCCTCGGACGATTCGCTCACTTCGTTCGAACCTCCCGGCCGACCTGCTATTTCTTCGGTCCTTTCGACTTCTTATTCCGTGATGCGGGCTTTGACTTGCTCCTCACCTTTGGTTTTCCCTTTGAATTCGGCTTGCCTTTTCGTTTACGTGGGCGCCCGGCTTCGCCGTACCGTGAGATATTCATCGCCTGACCGCAAACTCGCACTTTCTTCAGGTCAAGAAATACGTCTTTCGGCATTCCAGTGGGCAGATCGACCAAACTGAACTCGCTCTCGATTTCGATATGCCCGATATGCGCACCGTCCAGGCCCGATTCGTTCGCGATAGCACCAACGATATTGCCCGGCTTAACGCCGTGCACATGACCGACCTCTATTCGATACCGTTCTGCGCCAGCCTCCGCATCCCGGAGCGGCTTCATCCTGGCCTTGCCTTTGTGTTTGTCGGGACTCAGCAGCATGGACTTGTCGCCGATCGAAATCTTTGCCAGAGCGGCTGCAATTTCAACCGCCGGCACGTCGTGCTCCTGGCGGTATTGCTCGACCAGGCCCTGCATGAACCCGAGTTCGCCTACAGCCAGCGTGTCCGTGATCTTCTGTTTGAAATCGGCAATGCGCTTGTTGTTTACGGCTTCAGTGCTCGGTAACACCATCTGTTCAATTTTCTGCCGTGTTGCTTTCTCGATCGCCGACAACATGCGCCGTTCGCGCGGCGCTACAAACAGGATCGCCTCGCCACGTCGACCTGCCCGTCCTGTACGACCGATGCGGTGGATGTATGCCTCGGTGTCATAGGGGACATCGTAATTAATGACATGACTGATTCTGTCGACATCGAGTCCGCGCGCCGCAACATCGGTCGCAACCAGTATGTCGAGAGACCCTCTCTTGAGCCGCTCGACGGTTTGTTCACGATGATTCTGGGCCATGTCGCCGTTCATCGCTGCGGCGGAATAACCGCGGGCCTCGAGCTTCTCGGCAAGTTCCGTCGTCGCAGTCCTGGTGCGAACAAACATCAGAATCGCATCGAATGATTCAACTTCGAGAATTCGCGTAAGTGCGTCGAGTTTGTGCAGGCCACTAACCTGCCAATAGCGTTGGCGAATGGTTTCTGCGGTTGCAGTGCGTGCCTTGATCGAAATTTCCTGCGGATCGTTCAGGTAACGCCGCGCGATTCGTTCAACCTGCTTTGGCATCGTCGCAGAGAACAGAGCCATCTGGCGCTTGTCAGGTGTCTGCTCCAGAATCCACTCCACTTCGTCAATGAATCCCATGCGCAGCATTTCGTCGGCTTCGTCCAGAACCACTGCCTGTAAATCACCGAGTTTCAACGTTCCCTTACGCATGTGGTCCATCAGTCGACCGGGTGTGCCCACGACGACCTGTACGCCTCGTTTGAGCTGCCGAATCTGACCGCCGTATTCCTGGCCGCCGTAAACAGGCAAAACGTGAAAACCTTTGATGCGAGACGCGTAACGCTGAAACGCTTCGGCCACTTGAATCGCCAGCTCACGAGTAGGCGTCAGCGTCAGGACCTGAGTATTCTTGTTCTGCACGTCGATGCGGGAGAGTAACGGCAGGGCGAATGCCGCTGTCTTGCCGGTGCCAGTGGGTGCATGCCCCAGTATGTCCCGGCCATTCATCAACAGCGGGATTGCCTGACTTTGAATCGGCGTTGGCGTTTCGTAGCCGATCTCGTCCAACACCCGTACTAACGCTGGGGATAGCTTGAGATCGCGGAAGCTGGTCATGCCTGGCGTGGCATCGGACTGAGCCATCGTTTTGCTCTGATTAGGAAAGCGCCGGTGGTGGCCCCACTGGCGGGCGCGGCATGATAGCATCCCGCCGCTGATTCACCTCCCACCCGGTCCAAACCCATGATTTCTGCTGCGAATTTGTCGATTCAGTTCGGCGCTAAGCCCCTGTTCGAAAACGTCTCCGCGACGTTCGGCAATGGCAACCGCTATGGCCTGATTGGCGCTAATGGAAGCGGTAAATCTACGTTGATGAAGATACTGGCCCGAGAGCTGGAACCCACCGCTGGCAACGTCTCCATCGACCCCAGTGCCAGGGTCGGACAGCTTTCGCAGGACCAGTTCGCGTATGAGGAATACCGCGTACTGGACGTGGTGATGATGGGCTACGAGAAATTCTGGGCGGTGACGCAGGAACGTGATCGACTTTATTCCCAGGCCGAGATGAGTGATGAAGACGGCATACTGGTCGCAGATCTGGAGGTCGAATTCGCGGAAATGGACGGATATTCCGCGGAATCGCGCGCCGGCGACAGAGCATCGGTATCCCGGTCAGCCAGCACTGTGGGCCGATGAGTGCCGTGGCGCCCGGCTGGAAACTCCGCGTTCTCCTCGCTCAGGCGCTGTTCTCTGACCCGGACATATTGCTGCTCGACGAACCCACTAACAACCTCGATATCAACACGATTCGATGGCTGGAAGATTTTCTGGATTCGAGAAAATCGACGATGGTGATCATCTCGCACGATCGTCACTTTCTAAACAGAGTCTGCACGCACATGGCCGACCTGGATTACGGCAAGCTGCAGATCTTTCCGGGCAACTACGATGAGTACATGACTGCAGCAACGCAGGCCCGCGAGCGTATGTACGCGGACAATGCCAAGAAGAAGGTCAAGATGGCCGAGTTACAGGCGTTTGTCAGCCGCTTTTCCGCCAATGCGTCAAAAGCGAAACAAGCGACCTCGCGCGCCCGGCAACTTGAAAAGATTCAGCTCGAGGATATCAAGCCATCGAGCCGTGTCAGTCCGTACATTCGTTTTGAGCAGGAAAAGCCGCTGCGCCGACTCGCTGTCGAGGCGACTGGTCTGAGCAAAGACTTTGGCGAGGGCCCGCTATTTGAGAATCTCGACCTGAGCATCGAGGCGGGCTCGCGTGTCGCCATTCTGGGACCGAATGGCATTGGCAAGACGACGCTTGTCCGTTGTCTGTTACAGAATCTCGACGTAGACAGCGGCAACGTCAAGTGGGCGGAGAATTCGAAATGCGGCTATTTCGCCCAGGACAATGCGCCAGAGTTTGACAGCGATATCAGCCTGTTTGACTGGATGACACAATGGCAACCGCCCGGTGCGCCCGAAGAACTACTGCGCGCGACACTCGGCCGGATGCTGTTTTCCAGAGACGATAGTGAGAAATCGGTAAAGGTCGTATCTGGCGGTGAACAACGCCGCTTGATGTTTGGCAAGCTCGCATTGCTGCAGCCAAACGTGATCGTCATGGACGAGCCGACGAATCACCTCGATATGGAATCGATCGAGGCCCTGAATCTGGCTCTCGAGAATTATCCGGGCACGCTGATCTTCATTAGCCATGACCGGGATTTCGTTTCTTCGCTTGCGACGCGCATCATCGAAATGACGCCAGAGTCAATCATCAACTACTCGGGCACCTACGACGAGTATCTGCGTTCGCAGGGGCTCGAAGAGAAGACCCGCGCCGCCTGACACAGGTGCTACGTGCTGTTTTGCCCGGGCACACATCAGAATTGAGCAAGCGGGCTCAAAGCCGGCAAATTCTGAACGAATATGATCAGTCGGCTCGTACCAGTTCGAGGCTTTTCTCGATCAAGTCGAGTCTCGACGATCGCACCGGAAATGTCGCGTAAGCCTGTCGCGTGAATGTCGGCGCATCAGTTACCTCGTGCAAGAGCCCAAGTTCGACATCTTTGCCGACCATTCTTCGCGGAAGGTAGGCGCTCCCGCCGATCAGGCTGATGTACTCGAGGGCCATCTTGGCATGCGAGACGCGTGTGATCGCCTCTGGAGCATCGGGAAAAGTGCGTCGGTGGTCGAGACCAAACGACAATCCCCAATCGACGAAAACATAATTGTCTTCAAGCGCCTGCTCGACCGACAGACCCTGTTCGCTCGAAACAAGGATAAATTCCACGGCCACGATTTCGCGAATGTGCATGATGTCCAGCTGCGCGGGTTCCAGCAGGATCGCCACGTCGAGCGTGCCGTCAATCAGTTTCCGGGTCAGGAAGTCGGGCGTCTGTGCCTCGGCAATTATCGCCAGATCGGGATGGTTGCGGCGGAGATCGTGTAACCAACGCTGTAACAAGACGTCCCAGAGGCGCAGGCTTCCGCCAATAACCAGCTGCTGGCTGGATTCGGCGAGCGACACGTCCTGGCGGGCAGCACGCCATGCAGCGATGAGCTTTTCGGAATGTCGGACAAGTCGGCCACCCTCGGGCGTCAGACGCATTTCCCGAGTACTGCGATCAAACAGTGTCACACCCAGCTGATCCTCCAGCGACTTCAGCCGACTGCTCACTGCCGCCTGTGTAACGAACAGGGCCTCCGCCGCCCGGCCGAAGTGGCGTGTCCGATTTAGCTCGAGAAATGTCCGCAACAGATCGAGATTCATGGTTATTTATAAACTCCTCTAATCGAACTAGCAAACACTATTAGTTGATTTTGTCAATTGTCTGCCCCCATAGTTAGGGTGTCCAGCGGGATCATCGGCACCGGGCTTTGCTCATGCACCGTCAGCGGAGATACAACAGCAGAAATGAATACCGAATTTCGGAGTCCATCGCGGCATGTCAGATCAGTGTCCGCGAAGGCCACATACTCCAAATCTGCGAGCAAGAAGCTCGCTGAATTCAGAGCAAGACGCGACAGCGTCCGAGCCGCAACAAGGCACGCGATCGCAATGGGAAGCCTGACGTCCGACGACAAGCTGGAGCGTGCACAACAGGCGATGGAGAGCAGATTCGCCACGGTCGAATTGCGGCTGGAAGCCTTGCGAAAATCAGGGAGCGACGATTGGCTGCCGCTACGGGACGAGTTGGACGACGCCTGGGAGGGCTTGTCGCATTCGATCGGCAGGCTAGTCAATCGGATGAAGGACGCGTCCGGATAA
>CALZMR010000362.1 GCA_945788575.1 uncultured Woeseiaceae bacterium | reverse complement strand
CGAGAAGAGCCCGCCCGCGACGGACGGAGAGTCGTCGCGCCTCACCGAACTCGTGATGCTGCTGCTGACCTGTGGACGCAGACCGGAACGGGCACGTGCGACCTCCTCCTGGCCGGCCCATACGCCGAAGGTCTCGGCTTGAAGCGTCTGGTTTTGCTCGAGGGCAGTCCGCGCGATCTCGACGAGACCGTACGCATCGCCGCTGACAACGGGATCCTCGTTGAGCATTACGGCTTCAAGGAGGACTTCGAAGCTCGGCGACAGTCCGATCCTGCGAGCCGTTTCCATATTCAGTGTGAGCCTGTCGCGAATCGTCGTTTCGATGGGCTGGTCCTCGGCGCGACCGCCGATCATGACGGCCTGCATGTTCAGCGCATTGAGCCGCGCCTGACGCGTGAAATCGCGCGGTTCACTGTTCGTCGCCAATACGCCCCGTTCGACGTCCGGGACGCCAAGAAAGCTGTAGCTCGGCAGGCCGGCCTGATTGATCGTCTCGATCAGTCGGTCGAACGCGTCCTCGGGCATTCGAGGCAGACCGGCGAGAAATATAGCATCGGTGTCGCCCGGTACCTGATTCATCAGCGCATGGTCGACACCGTCGTGAGTGACCTCGAGCAACTCGATACCGCGTTGCCCGCTCACCGCATACGCCGCTTCCCGCAGGCGAGGTATGGCATAGGCGAGAGTGCTGTCGTAGATGAGAACGAGCTTGCGATACGGCGCGATTCTGGCGAGCGTGTCGAGATCCGCCCCAAAGTCCGCGTAGGCGCCGAGATAATTCAGATTCGGAATGCCAGAGGTGCCCTCCACGGGAGGTCCTGGTAACAGACCGGTATCGATGATGACGGGCAGAAACGTCGGTTTCGGGAACTCGGTCCGCGTTGCCGCGAACTGATTCGTCACGAAGCCCGTGACCAGCACCATATCGACGTCCGGGTCCGCGTACGCGGCATCCAACGCCGCATTCATCGATTCCGCCGACCAATCCCCGGCAAACGTCTTGAGGCGCACGTCGAATTCCCGTTCCGTCAGAGCCCGCAGTTCATCCAGATACACCTGCTGTTGGAACAACAGACGATCGTAGGGACCGACGACTCCGACGACGATTTCGCCCGACGCCGCGGTGGGCAAGGCGGTCAACGCTGCCAGCACGACGAAAAGAGACCAAATTGGATTATTTTTCTTTGTTGCGGACATACCGCCCCTCGACGCTGGTCCCGCAGCTGAACTTCTGTCAGTGCTGAGATCCACCCGACCCGGCGCATGATGCCACAATCAACGCGATCTGAAATGCCTCAGGAATATTGCAGATTCCGTTTTCGGGCCGTCGACAGCCGCCTCATGCCAGCCATCAACCGAAACGGGCATTGCGAGACATGGCGAGTGTTACTTGGTGCCTATTCCGCTGAGCGCCGACGTCAGGGGTCATTTGATGAGTGACGCAGATCATGCACGACAGTCATACGCCGGTTACGTCGCTTCAGTTCCTGGAATTTTTGCGGCGTCATGCGTCGCACTCGGCTTATTACTCGCGATCGCCATCCTGTTTGTCGGCTATATGTCGATAGACGCCACACTCAATCCTGGCTTTGATCGCTTCGATGCGATCCGGATGCTGCTCGGTCTGCCGGTGACAGCGGCCGTTGTGTTTCTGGTTTCGTCCCCACTCTCCCGGGAGATCTACAAGCTAATGCCCGGCGCGCGTTAGGGAATCACCCAGACCGCACCCTCGTCTGCGTCGGGCGACCGTCCGTACAACATCGGCGACGGACACATTGGTAGATAACGCGCTCGATTTAACCGGGCCGTTATGTGACCTGGGTCACACTTTCCGCCCGGCTCCGCTCCCCGTGCACACGTCCAAATCTCTCCCGCATTTGGTGAAATGTGCTCCAGATTTATGGAGGTTTGCACATGTTTCGCAAAACGGTACTCGGATTTATCGCCACCTTCGGCCTGATCGCCGGCGCGGCACATCAGGACGCGCAGTCGGACGCTTCCGACTCTGCGGACATCGCATCTTCCGCGCAGTCAGTTATTGTGCGTGCGGACTCCCTGGAACAGGCTATCGCTGCAGTCGGCGCCGTCGGAGGCGAGGTAACGCACGAACTCGGCATCATCGACGCCGTCGCTGCCGACCTCACTGATGCTCAGCGCGCGGCCCTCGGATTGAACGCCAGCGTCCGTCAGCTTTCCGATAACGGTGAAGTGACGACCGCCGGCGGCACCGCGGGCGGCTCGCCAGGCGAGTACGTGCACTACCCGACGCTCGTCAATGCACATGACCTTCACGACCAGGGCATCACGGGCACGTCCGTGACCGTCGCAATTCTCGATAGCGGCATGGCCGCGATCGCGGAGCTGCAAAAGGACACGACGGGCACCGGCCGCATGCAGAACCGCTACAACGCGATCCAGGATCGGGAAGGCAGACATAACGACAACTACGGTCATGGAACGCACGTCGCGAGCATCATCTGGAATACCGACTATGCCGACGATGGCACGATGCGCCGCAACAGCATCGCCCCGGACGTACGCGCGATTTCGGTCAAGGCATTTGACGGACAGGGTCATGGCACCTACGCGAATGTCATCCGCGGTCTCGACTGGATCCTCGCGAACAAGGACACCTACAACATCCGCGTGCTGAATCTCTCATTCAGCGCGCCGGCGCGCTCCCACTACTGGGACGATCCGATTAATCAGGCCGTCATGCGCCTTTGGCAGGCAGGTATCGTCGTCGTCGCTTCGGCTGGCAACACCGGCCCGGATCCGATGACAATCGGCGTGCCAGGCAACAACCCTTACGTCATCACGGTCGGTGCGATGTCCGACAACTACACGCCGGCTGATGGCAGCGATGACGTCCTGGCCTCCTTCTCCGCAGCAGGACCGACGGTCGAAGGCTTCGTGAAGCCGGAAGTCGTAGCGCCGGGCGGCCACATGGTGGCTCGCAGCCGCCTGACCAGCACGATCGCTACTCAACATCCGGAGTTCCACGACCACGAGAGTTACTTCACCATGTCGGGCACGTCGCAGGCTGCGGCTGTCGTCAGCGGTGTTGCTGCGCTGGTTCTGGATGCGAATCCGGGCATGTCGAATGACGACGTCAAGTGTCGCATTCTTGCTTCGGCACGGCCTGCCGTCGATGACAACGGTCAGCTCGCTTACAGCGTGTTCCAGCAGGGCGCTGGCGTAGTCGACGCCGTCGAGGCAGTCCTCGGTAGCGCGACCGGTTGCGCGAACCGCGGTCTCGACATCAACCTCGACATCACGGGCCAGCTTCACTATGGCGGCCGCGCGAACGTCGATGAGAACGGCAACTACTACATCATGGGTCTCGAGGGCTACCTCTGGACCGACGGCTACCTCTGGACCGACGGTTATCTCTGGACCGACGGTTACCTATGGACCGACGGCTACCTATGGACCGACGCCTATCTCTGGACCGACGGCAGCATCGGCACGAATGGCTACCTTTGGACGGACGGTTACCTCTGGACCGATGGCTATCTCTGGACCGACGGTTACCTTTGGACGGACGGCTATCAGTGGACCGATTCGCTCACCGAAACGGCGAGCGTCAACCACTGGGTCAATCAGGAATAACGGCTCTCCTCAGCCGACTGGGCCGCGCCGGATTCGTCTGGCGCGGCCTTTTCTTTGTCGCCATGGCGTCGCGGCGCTCTCAGGCCACCCTGACTATACTTATCG
>CALZMR010000361.1 GCA_945788575.1 uncultured Woeseiaceae bacterium | reverse complement strand
GCTTGTCGAAGCCGCTCTCGGTATCGAGGTAAAGGCGAGCAAGTCGGACAAGCCCAGAGAGACTAAATGAGTATCGAAATAAAGGTTCCTCCACTGCCCGAGTCGGTTTCCGATGCGACTCTGGTCGCATGGCACAAAGCGGCAGGGGACGCGGTACAGCGCGATGAAAATCTCGTCGATCTGGAGACCGACAAGGTTGTCCTCGAGGTTCCGGCACCGGCGGCTGGCGCGATCGTCGAAATCCTCATCGAGGAAGGTGCGACCGTGACGGCTGGCGACGTACTCGCGATTCTCGAGGAAGGGGAGGTCGCGGCTGCGGCACCGGTCGAGGCAGAGCCCGAGCCGGAACAATCCGCGCCGGCCCCTGAAGCAGCGGCGCCGAAGTCGCTTAAGACGAGCCCCGCGGTGCGACGCCTGCTCGAGGAACACGATCTCGATGCAACGATGGTAGTGGGCACTGGCAAGGACGGACGGATTACCAAGGCCGATGTCATGGGCTTCCTGAAGTCGGATGACCACAGCAACGTCACGCCAGGCGACCCGACGGTGGGCGTTGGCGATGAAATCAGCGTCGGCTTCGAGCGCAGCGAACAGCGGGTACCGATGTCGAGGCTTCGCGCGCGGATTGCCGAGCGGCTCATCGAAGCCCAGCATACGGCGGCCATGCTGACGACGTTCAACGAGGTCGATCTCACCGAGGTCATGGCGTTGCGCAAGCGATACAAGGAGTCTTTCGAGAAGGAGCACGGCGTCCGTCTCGGCTTCATGTCGTTCTTTGCGAAGGCGGCTGTCGAGGCTTTGAAGAAGTTCCCGGTCGTCAATGCCTCCGTCGAAGGCACGGACGTCGTTTATCACAACTACTACGACATCGGAATTGCTGTCTCGACGGAACGCGGCCTGATGGTTCCCGTTCTTCGCGACGTCGATCAGATGAGCTTCGCTGACTTCGAACGGGATCTGGGCGACCTGGCCGGCAAGGCGCAGGACGGAAAGATCGGCATGGACGAATTGACCGGCGGTACGTTCTCCATCACCAACGGCGGCGTCTTCGGTTCGATGATGTCGACGCCGATCCTGAATCAGCCGCAGAGTGCGATCCTGGGCATGCACGCGATCCAGCAACGTCCTATGGCCGTCAATGGGGAAGTGCAGATTCGACCGATGATGTATCTGGCGCTGACCTACGATCATCGCATTATTGATGGCAAGGACTCGGTTCAATTCCTCGTTACGATAAAAGAGCAGCTCGAAGATCCGAGCCGCTTGTTACTGCAGATTTAGGAACTGAATGATGAGCAAGAGCTATGACGTCGTCGTTATCGGCGCTGGCCCGGCCGGCTATATAGCGGCGATTCGCGCCGCCCAGCATGGCCTCAGCGTGGCCTGCATCGACGAATGGCAAAACAGAGACGGAAAATATGCGTTTGGCGGCACCTGCCTTAACGCTGGCTGCATACCGTCCAAGGCGATGCTCGAGTCTTCAGAGCTCTACCACCGCGCGGAGCACGAGTTCAAAAAACACGGCATTGTTACCGGAGGTGTCAAGCTGGACATAGCGGCGATGCAGAAGCGGCGTGCCGGAATCGTGCGCCAGCTCACTGGTGGTATCGCGGGGCTGTTCAAGGCCAACAAGGTCGACGGTCTGGTGGGTCACGGCAAGCTGCTCGCGGAACGGAAAGTGGAATTCACGCCGGCGGATGGCGACCCCGAGGTCATCGATGCCAAACACGTCATCCTTGCCGCAGGATCGACTCCGATCGAGCTGCCGTTCGCGAAATTCGACGACAAGCAGATCGTGGACTCCTGGAGCGCACTGGAATTCGATGCCGTGCCGAAGCGTCTCGGCGTTATCGGGGCCGGTGTCATCGGCCTGGAACTCGGCAGTGTCTGGTCCCGTCTCGGCGCCGAGGTTACCGTTCTCGAGGCGATGCACGATTTTCTGTTCATGGCGGATCGAGAAGTTGCCGCCACCGCCGGGAAGGATTTCAAGCAGCAGGGACTCGACATTCGCCTGGGCGCTAAGGTCACCTCAGCCGACATCGGCAAGAAGGGCGTAACGGTCGCGTATGAAGACGCGACCGGCCCGAAGTCGATCGAGGTAGACAAGCTCGTCGTCGCCGTCGGTCGCCGGCCTTACACCGATAACTTGTTTGCCGAAGACTCCGGTATCCAGGTGGATGAGCGTGGCTTCATCGTTGTCGACGACGAGTGCCGGACTCGCGTCAAGGGCGTCTACGCAATCGGCGACTGCGTGCGTGGTCCCATGCTGGCGCACAAGGGATCGGAAGAGGGTGTCATGGCCGCCGACCTGATCGCGGGCGAAATCGCGGAGGTCAACTATGATGTGATACCCAGCGTGATCTATACGGCGCCGGAGATCGCATGGGTCGGCAAGACCGAGCAGGAAGTCCGCGAGTCCGGGCGCGAGTACAAGACCGGATCATTTCCGTTCGCGGCCAGCGGCCGCGCAAAAGCGATGGAGCAGACCAGCGGAATGGTCAAGATCATCTCTGCCGCAGACGACGACGAGATCCTCGGCGTGCACATAGTCGGCCCGATGGCGGGCGAACTCATCGGTGAGGCGGTACTTGCGATGGAGTTCGCGGCAAGCACCGAGGACATTCAGCGCACGAT
>CALZMR010000360.1 GCA_945788575.1 uncultured Woeseiaceae bacterium | reverse complement strand
GACCTGCAGGCGACGCCGGCCCTCGTGCTGATCGGGCTCGCGGCTTTCGCCGTTTCTCTCGCTCCGGCCGACGGCGGAGGATCGAGCCCGTCCGCGGTCCACAACGTGAAGGTCACGAACCTCGAGCGCCGAAAACCGGCGCGCAACTTCGAGCGGGTCGTTGCTGTACGTCGTGACGTTGTCGAAATTACCCTGAAACAGACGCACGCACTGACCGTCCTTGAGATCGATTGCAGGGATAACTCTCACGCCGCGAACTCCAGGAAGTTCTTCAAGAGTCTGGCGCCGGCTTTCGACGAGCGCTCCGGATGAAACTGAGCCGCGACGAAGTTTCGTTGGCTGACCAAGGCGGAGAACGGCGCAGCGTGATCGGCACTGGCGACCGTTTCGGCGCCGAGGGGCAGGGCATAGCTGTGCAGGAAGTAGAAGTACTCGCCGTCGTCGATACCGTCCAGGATCGGATGTTGCCGAACGGAGCGCAGCGGGCACCAGCCCATATTGGGAACCGGCGTGTCGACGCTTCCATCGAGTCGCTTCACCGTGCCCGGCAGTACGCCCAGGCAGCCGACGTCCTCTTCTTCGGAACGTTCGGCGAGCAGTTGCATGCCCAGACAGATGCCGAGAACGGGTTGCTCGAGTCCGCGGATGACATCGACCAGTTCGAGGTCTTCGAGTCGCTGCATGGAGTCGCCCGCGGCACCCACGCCGGGCAGCAGGACACGGTCGGCTGAGCGGATCGTGTCCGAGTCCGCCGAAAGCTGAGCATTGGCGCCGAGGCGCTCAAAGGCGTATAGCAATGAAGCGATGTTGGCGCCGCCACTGTCGACGATGACTACGTCCGGTGTCACGCGAGCACGCCCTTTGTAGACGGTAGATCGCTGCCTTCGACCCGGATCGCAGTCCGGAGCGCGCGTCCAACGCTCTTGAAGCAGGCCTCGACCATGTGGTGCGTGTTCTCGCCGGTAACGTGGATGTGGATCGCCGCTCCGAGCGAGTCTGCCAGCGAGCGGAAGAAGTGCTCGACCATCTCGACAGAGAGACTGCCGACCTGATCGCGCGGGAACTTAGCTTCGAATACCAGACTGCCGCGCCCGGACAGGTCGAGCGACACGCGCGCTTCGCTCTCGTCCATCGGCAATACGAAACCGTAGCGGCCCGCCCCGCGCTTGTCGCCGAGCGCGCTCCTGAGTGCGGTACCGAGCGTGATGGCCGTGTCTTCGACGGTATGGTGCTCGTCGATCTCGAGGTCGCCGTCGCACGCGAGTTCCAGACGGAAATCGCCGTGCCTGGCGATCTGCTCGAGCATGTGATCGAAGAATCCGATCCCGGTTCGGATCGTCCCGGGTCGGTTCGAGTCCAGATTGACGGTGGCCTTGATGCGAGTTTCCTTCGTTTCACGCAGGCACTCCGCCATTCGATCGCCGTTCAGCAGCGCCTCGACGATGTCGGGCCACGAAAGATGGCCATCGCCGAGCCGGTACCCGGTTACGCCGATGCGTTCGGCCAGTTCCAGGTCCGTCTCACGATCGCCGATGACGGCGGATGACGACAGGTCGATCGTGCTCGCGGCGAGAAATTTGGTCAGCAGGCCCGTGCGCGGCTTGCGGCAATCGCAGCCGTCGTCGGGAAGATGCGGGCAGATGAAGGTTTCCTCGAAGCGGATGCCCTGCGACTCGAACAGGCGCAGCATGAACGCCTGGCACTCTCGATACTGCTCGTCGGGAAACGATTCGGTGCCGAGGCCGTCCTGATTGCTGACGATCGTGAGCCGATAGCCAGCGTCCCGCAGCGCAATCAGGGCGGGGATTACGCCCTCGACGAGTCGAATCTTGCCGAGCGCGTCAACCTGCAAGTCTTCCGGCTCCTCGATGAGAGTGCCATCCCGATCGATAAACAGGACCTTGTCAGTCATCGCGAGGTTTCTCCGCAGCCTGGAATACGGCCAGAAGGCGCTGGTTCTCGTCGGGACTGCCGACGGTCACTCGGAGACAGTCTGCGAGTTCGTCGCCGAAGTGGCGAAGCAGCACGTTGTTTTCCGCGGCGACGCTCAGAACGCGATCGACATTGCTGACGCTGACCAGGAAGAAGTTGGCGTCGCTCGGCCAGACCCGCGTGACGAAGCCGAGGCGGCCGACGGATTTCATGAGTTCTTCTCGCTCACTCATCACCGCGCTCGCCTGAGCGTCTGCCTCGTCGAGACGCTGATCTGAAAGCGCATCCTCCACGCACTCCACGACCGGCGTCGCGAGGGCATAGGGAGCCTGAATCGCATTGAGCAATGCCGCTACCTCCGGCGGCCCGATGACGGATCAATGCCGTTACCTCCGCCGGCCCGATGACGGAGCCACATCGAGCGCCTGCGAACGCCAGTGCCTTCGACAGCGTGCGCAGAACGACGAGATTGTCGAACTCGCGCAACATCGAAACGGCCGAAGCGTGCCCGGAGAATTCGATGTATGCCTCATCGACGACGACGGCCGACTTGCCGGCGCGGCCTTCGAGGATCTTCCGGATCTCGGTTGTGTGTATCGACGTCCCCGTCGGATTGTTCGGCGAGCACAGAAACACGAGCTTGGTATCGTCGTCGCAGGCGGCGAGGATCGCGCTCGCGTCGACGGCAAAGTCGTTTTGACGGTTCGTGGCTACCTCGCGGATCTCGGCACCCTGCACGCGGGCATAGTGGCGATACATCGAGAACGTGGGCGCCGGAGTAACGATGTTGTCCATGCCCGGCCGGCAAAAGGCCCGGATAAGCAGGTCGATCGCCTCGCTCGATCCACGGGTGACGAGCAGTTCGCGATCGTCGCAGCCATAACGTTCGGCAAGCGCCCGCCGCACGCCGGCCGGGCGGACCTCCGGGTACCGGTTCAGCGGCCGCCGGAATCCGTTGGTCGTGTTCCAGTGCGCTTCGTTGGCATTCAAACGAACGGCACCGTCTACCTGAGCCGCGGCTTCGTAGGGTTTGAGGCCCTTGAGTTCCTCGCGCGCGAGGCTCGCGATCGTCATTCCGCAGCCCCCAGCCTTATCGACACCGCGGCCGCGTGCGCGTCGAGGCCTTCCATGGACGCCAGCGTCAGAACCGTGTCGCCCAGATTTCTCAAGCCTTCCTCGGTGAGTTCCTGCACGGTCATATTGCGCAGGAATTGATCCACACCCAGACCCGAATAGTTGCGTGCATAGCCATAGGTCGGAAGTACGTGGTTCGTGCCGCTGCAGTAGTCGCCAACCGACTCGGGCGTCCACGGCCCAACGAATACGGAGCCTGCATTGCGAATGTTCGACACCAATTCCGTGGCACCGGAGCACTGCAGAATAAGGTGCTCGGGGGCATACCGATTGCTCACGGCGACGGCGTCAGCAACGGATTCGACGACGACGATTCGAGAGTTTTCCAGCGCGCCCTCCGCGATTTCCCTTCGACTCAGAGTCGCGAGTTGGCTCTCGATCTCGCCGCGTACGGCCTCGGCGAGTGACGCGCTCGTCGTTACCAGAACGACCTGGGAGTCCGTGCCGTGTTCAGCCTGAGAGAGCAGGTCGGCCGCGACAAACGCGGCCGACGCCGATTCGTCGGCGATGACGAGGACCTCGGACGGTCCCGCCGGCATGTCGATTGCGGCCCCTGCGGGATCGGCAGCGACCAGCGTCTTCGCGCAGGTCACCCAGGCATTGCCGGGGCCGAGAATCTTGTTTACCCGGGGCACGGTAGCCGTACCGTAGGCCATCGCGGCCACGGCCTGAGCGCCGCCGATCTTGAAGATTGTGTCGACGCCGGCACGTTTCGCGGCAACGACGACAGCGGGATCCGCGCGGCCGTCGCTGCGGGGCGGGGTACACAAGACCTTTGTCGGGCAGCCGGCGATCGCGGCAGGTACGGCCAGCATGATTGCGGCCGAGGGCAGCGGGGCCGTTCCGGCCGGAACATAGAGACCGACCGCGTCCAAAGGCTGCGATATGCGACGACAATTGACGCCCGGCATCGTCTCGACACTGATCTCACTCGGGCGCTGGGCTTCGTGAAACCGGCGGACGTTTGCGATCGCGGTATCGACGGCACTGATCTGCGCCTCGGACAGCGAGGCAATCGCAAGATCGACCTCCTCGTCGTCAACGGTGAAATCCTCCAGGCGCGGACCGTCCAGGCGTTCGGTCAGCGTGCGAACGGCGGCGTCGCCGCCACGGCGAACCTCGGTCAGTATCTCGGCGACACTGCTGCGCATCCGCTCGTCCGCGGCAATGGCAGGGCGAGCCAGAGCGGCGCTCCGGGACGCCTCGTCCAGGTTTTTCCAGTCGACAGCCCTCATCACGCGAGCATCTTCTCGACAGGGAGGACCAGCAGCGAGCTTGCGCCGGCCGCTTTCAGGTTCTCGAGGGTCTCCCAGAAGACGTTTTCCCGGCAGACGGCATGCACGGCGACACGGTCGTCCGAGCCCTCCAGCGGGATGACCGTCGGTGCCTCGCTACCCGGAAGCAGGGAGCGTATCTCACCGAGTGCGGCCCGCGGCGCATGCAGCATGATGTACTTGCTCTCGTGAACCTGCAGGACGCCGTCGAGGCGCTGGAGAATCTTGTCGACCAGTTCCTGCTTCCAGTCGGGCAGGGGCGCTTCCGTCTGGATGATGACGGCCTCGCTCTCCAGTACCGTAGCGACTTCGACGAGTCCGTTGGCGGCCAGCGTGCCGCCGGTCGATACCAGATCGCAGATGAAGTCGGCTTTGCCGAGGCGGGGTGCGATCTCCACCGCGCCAGAGAAGTAGACGATCTCCGCCTTGACCGAGTTTTTAGTAAGAAAATCGTTTAATAAATTCACATAACTTGTTGCAATTTTTACATTATTTAAGTCTTTAGGCCCGCTGAAACAGACGTCTTCGGCGACGAGCGCCGGTATATCGTCATCGCGCACGAGCAACAGGTCGATCGGCATGTTCTCGCCGTAGCAGAACAGCTGATCCTTGCTCTGGGTGAACTTGAGTCCGCAGCGCTCGAGCAGATGCAGCGAGTGGTCGGTCAGACGACCGGATTTCTGCACCGCAATCTTTATGCGCTGCCCGGAGGTGTCCATGCTGGATTCCTTTAGTGTGGGTGTCGGAGGGTGCGTTTGGCGGCCGTCTCGTAGCCGCCGAAGCCGTCGCTCAGGAAGCGCGCGACGCGGCCTATCGTCGTGACGCTGACGCCAGTGATGTCATGAATCTGACGATAGGGCAGGTCCTGTTCGAGATAGCGCACGACCTGCCAGCGGTCCACGAGGGCCTGCAGCTCGGCCGGCGTGCAAAGGTCCTTGAAGAAACTCCGGCATTCATCGACGTTCTTCAGGCTGATGACCGCCCGGAACAGGGCGTTCTCTGAGTCCATCTGCTGGTCTTCGCTGTCTTGTCGGTTGGGCTTCATGGCGCTGGTCTGCCGCGTGTATCACTGTATTAACGCGTTATTACACCAGGACGCCTCTGGGTGCAAGCTTTTCCGGCCCGCGCAGGACGGAAATGCTCGTTGATATGAGCTCCGGTCACCTGTCATGGACGGGGAATAGGCGTCCCAGATGGCGTTTCGCAGCCTGTCGCGCCAGGTTGTAGGCACAGGCTCGGCGCGCTGCTAATCTGCGCGGCGACCCTGGAGAAAGCCATGACTGAACGCCTCGATCTCTTTCCGACACCGATACTGAAAGCGCGCCCGCCGAACGCCGAAGAACTCAACGACGCGTTGCTCGAGGCGATCGACGGGCAGAGGCGTGCCGGGCGCTGCATAGACCGGTCGAACCTTGGCGGTTGGCATTCGATGACCGACATGACCGACTGGGGCGGGGAGGCTGCCAGAGGGCTGGCCGAGTTCGCGGTGCAGGAGGGCAGTCAGCATATGGCCGACATC
>CALZMR010000359.1 GCA_945788575.1 uncultured Woeseiaceae bacterium | reverse complement strand
GAGCCAGAGGTCCTTATTCTCGGGGCCGGCGGCGGCAGCGACGTGTTGCTGGCGCTTTACCATGACGCGGCCCTTGTCGATGCCGTCGAACTGAATCCGCAGATGTCGGCACTCGTGGCGGATTCTTACGCGGATTTCGCCGGCCGCATTTACGACGGTCCTCGCGTTACCGTGCACACGGCCGAGGCACGCGGCTATGTCGCACAAAACGATCGCCCATACGATCTCATCCAGATCGGCCTGCTGGATTCGTTCGCGACGGCCGGTTCCGGCGTACAGGCGCTCAATGAAAGCTATCTCTACACAGTGGAGGCCTTTGGCGAGTACCTAAGTGACCTCGAAGCCGGCGGGCTCCTTGCGATCACGCGCTGGATCAAGTCACCGCCTCGCGACAGCCTGAAACTCGCTGCGATCGCGATCGAGGCCATCGAGCGGAGCGGTGCCGACCCGGCCCGGCAGCTTGCGGTGATCCGCAGCTGGAATACCGTGACCCTGCTCGTCAGGAACGGCGAATTCTCCGCCGCCGACATCGACGTCATTCGCGAGTTCGCGGGCTCTCGTTCATTCGACACGGTGTACTTTCCGGGGATCGACATTGTCGATACCAATCGCTTCAATCTGCTCGACAGGCCGTGGCTCTTCGAGGGCATCCAGGCGATGCTCGGTAATGACGCCGACGCCTGGTTCTCCGACTACAAGTACTTCACCGAGCCGGCGACTGACGATCGCCCGTATTTCTCGCATTTCTTCAAGTGGCAATCGCTGGCCGAAGTACTCGCGCTGCGCAGTGCCGGGGGTGCGGGGTTGATCGAGTGGGCCTATCTCATTGTCATAGCGACACTCGTGCAAGCGGCCGTCGTCGGCGGCCTGTTGATATTGTTGCCCCTGTTCGCGATGAGACGCACCTGGACCGGCGGGCTGCGCTACGGAAGCTACTTCTTCCTGCTCGGACTCGCGTTCCTGTTCGTCGAGATCGCATTCATCCAGAAGTTCACGCTGTTCCTGAGCCACCCGCTGTACTCGATTGCGGTCGTGCTCGCGAGCTTTCTCGTGTTCGCCGGCGCAGGCAGTGCGTATTCGGCGCGCAGGATCCGGCCGGTGAAGATCGCCGTCGCAGGCATCGTCGGCATTGCCGCTGTCTACCTGCTTGTGTTGCCGCCGTTATTCGCCTGGCTTGTCGGCGTCGCGGACAGCCTCAGAATCCTGCTATCCGTAATCCTGATTGCGCCGCTCGCATTCTTCATGGGGATGCCGTTCCCGCTGGGCCTTCGCCGGGTAGCGGACGACGCACCTGGCTTCGTGCCCTGGGCCTGGGGCATCAATGGTTTTGCGTCCGTCATCAGCGCGGTGCTGGCGACATTGCTCGCGATTCACTTCGGCTTCACGGCCGTGATCGCGCTCGCGCTGGTGCTTTACGTCGCCGCTGCATCGCTGCGGGTGGCGTAACGATCCGAGGCTCAGGCCTCGATATGGGCTTTCCCGAATCGATGTCGGCGTCGCTGCCTCTCTGGACGCACGTCGTCGACACCCGGCTCCAGGTCCCCGCGAGAGGACTCGACCTCATCTTCATGCCGAAGACGGGGCCGTTCGTCAAAGTGTCCACGGGCACCGACGGCCGCGCCCGGATGCCCATGCCGGAACAGTCCGGTGTCTTGCGCATCGAGACCAGCCCACCGCAATTCCTGCGTATCACGCTCGAAGAATAAGCACCAATTTCTAACATTTTTCCACCCATCCCCGTCTAGAGGGGAAAGGCGCCTGTACGAGGCGCCAAATGGAGGTGGAAAATGTTCAATCTGGAAAAAGAAATTGCCGGCTATCGGGTCGACCCGGCGCTGGTATTCGGCGGCCTCGCGGTCTTCCCGCTACTGCGCAAGAACCCGGTTCCGCGCGACTACGTCACGCTCGCAGAGGCGTTCAGGGAGAAAGGGGTTGAGGTCTCGGAGGTCTCGGAAGGCGGCAGCGTTCCGGAACTCAGGCTCAGGAACAATCTCGACAAGGACCTGTTCGCCGCAGATGGCGAGACGCTGTTGGGCGCGAAGCAGAACCGCGTGCTGAATACGAGCGTATTCGTCAAGGCCAAGAGTGAAATCGTCGTCCCGGTGAGTTGCGTCGAGCACGGCCGCTGGTCCTATAACTCTCGCCAGTTCAGCGACAGCGACTACAGCGAGTTGTACCAGTCGCGTGCGGTCAAGATGGAATCCGTGTCGGCAGCATTGAAGACCGGTACCTATGGCCGTCGCTCCGACCAGGGCGCCGTCTGGGATTGCGTGGATGCCAAGCGCAGCGAGTTCGGCGCACACGCGCCGACAGGCTCGATGGCCGACGTTTACGAGGCGAAACGCCCGGCTCTCGATGAGTACGTCAGGAACTTCCGCGCCCGGCCAAACCAGGCCGGCGTCGCGTTCGCGATCGACGGCAAGGTGATGGGTGTCGAACTCTTCGAGCAGGCCGATGTACTCAACCAGTACCTCGGCAAACTCGTGCGGTCGTACGCGTCGGAGGTGCTCGAGAAGGACCATCGTGCGATGCCGGTCCCGGAGCGCTCGAGTCTGCGGCACCTGCTGCGCAGGATCTCGAAGCTCGACGTCGATGCATATCCGGCGGTCGGCAGCGGCAGGGAACTCCGGTTTTCAACCGGCGGGCTGAACGGTTCGGCTTT
>CALZMR010000358.1 GCA_945788575.1 uncultured Woeseiaceae bacterium | reverse complement strand
TCGCACCGGTGCGGCACGCTCGGGCAATTCGACCGTGGCGGGAGCCGGAGCGGGCACATGCCCGGTATCACCCAGACCGGAAGCCAGGTGCGGCGCGATCGCATCGATCGCCTCCTGCGCGTCCGGCCCGGTTGCAATCAGGACGACCTTGTCCTGCTGCGCGTTATTCATCTTCATGATTCCGGTCACGCTCTTGGCATTCCCAATCAGCTCGTCGCGCTGGATCTGGATCTGCGAGGCGTACCGCTTCGCGAGGTTTGCGAGAACGGCCGAGGGCCGCGCGTGCAGACCCTCGGCATTTGGAATGAGGATGGCGTCCGACGCGACCGTCTGCCCTTCGGCACCCTCGTCGCTCGGCGCGCCGGCCCGCGGGACGACCTGCAGTACGACATCGCTGCCAACCGACACCGATCCGGTCGCCGGCTCCAACCGTACGACGTTCTCCATATCGGTAATGACAACCTGCGTCAGCAGGCTCTTGGCGTGGGTGGCGACATAGTCCGCGTCGAACGCGATCATTTCGCTGCCGGCCGTCACCGTATCGCCCGCCTTCACTTTGACCGTGAATCCCTCACCCTTGAGGTTTACGGTGTCTACCCCGACGTGCAGCATGACCTCGAGCCCACCGGGCAGCTTCATTGTTACGGCGTGGCCGGCGGGGTGAACATGCGTGATCTCCCCGTCACAGGGGGCAACCAGCGTTTCGCTGAGTGGATCAATCGAGATGCCGTCGCCCACGAGCTTCTCCGCGAACACGGGATCGGGAACCTTCTCGATCGGGACGAGCACACCCGTCATCGGCGCCTTGAGCACAACGATGCCCGCAGAATCATCAGTGTCCATCATTCCTCCTCTCGTGATGGGTGTCGCCCCTCGCCTACCACCAGGTTTCGACCTGGATGCCGGCAGCGAAGCCGTCGGTATCGTCTTCGAAGGACGGGGCGCCGACGGACCCTCTGAATTCGTCGTCCCACCAGGCGTAGGTGATGTAGCCGCGGATCGAGGGTCGGCTGTAGGCCAGTGGCTTGGGCGTAATCTGCGGTGCCAGTGTCAGTTTGAACACCGATCCGCTCAGACCATCGTCCTGATCGGTGTGATCGTAACCCGCCTCCAGGGCGAGGGATACATGATCCGTGAAATGATAGGCGGGCCGGACGCCGGCGGAGAACCACCGGACCCGGTCGAGTTGAGGCGTGCCAAAGTCGTTCTCCTCGTAGAGCATGACGGAGAGCATCGACCAGCGGCTGTCGCCGTTCAGAGCGAGCTGGTTAAGCACGCGCCAGGTACGCAGTTCGTCGACGTCGACCTGGGTCAGGTCGGAGCGATCCAGTCCGGCGGGCGCGAATAGCTGGGAACGGAAATTGTAGGCCGCGCCATCACCGTACTGGAGGACGAAGCGGTTGTGGAGATACTCCCTCGGATCGCTGTCGTGGATCAGGCTGGCGGCGAAGCCGTCGCTATCGTCGAGGACGATTTGCCGGCCCTCCTCGTCGATGAAGGTATCGCCCTCGAAGCTGGAGTAGGTCCCGAACACGGCGAGGGTACCGCCGGGCACGGCGATGTCGTACAGACCGATATCCAGGTTGTCCTTGGAAAACCGCCCTTCCGGCTCAGCAAAAGCCACACCGTTGGCGTCGAGCTCATCGATGGACCCTCCTAGCCAGGCCACGGAGAGCTTGGCCCAGTCGTCGCCGAGCGTAATGTCCTCGACCCCGCCGCCGTAGCCGCTCATGTCGCGATAGTAGAAATCGTTCATATGAACGTCATAGCGGGAGTAGAACCGCTCCCCGGCCCAGAACACGATGCCGGGGTCGGAGGGCACAATTCCCCTGACCTTGGCATAGGCCTCACGCAAGGAGGTCGTGGTGTCAAAGGTGTTGCTGTCGGCCAGCGGGGTGAAATAGGCGAGCCGGATCGCGGTTTCAAACGACGTATCGTTGCCCGCGATCTCATCGGGTGGAGTCCGGTTCATGAAACCGGCCTCCAGGTAGGTTTCCGCCTCGTTGCCCAGACGGTATTTCGCACCGCTGTTCGGCGCCTGGAAGGTCGACTGGGTATTGCCCTTGCCGTCTCCGCCGTACCCGGCCCGAAGATAGCCGAAGAACCCGAAGTCCAGGGTTGCACGCTCCGAGGTTTCCTCGAGTGCGGCCAGGCGCTCCTCGACAGAGGTTGGGATCGGCTCGGCAGCGGCTTCGGCCGGAACGCCTTCCAATGCCTGGAGCTTCTGCTCCACAGTTTGGATGCGCCGTTCATACTCGGCCTTCAAGCGCTCGAGTTCGAGCCGCAGTTCATCTACCGGGTCCTGGGCTGACGCGACCGTCGCTATGGAACACAGGCCGGCAGCTACTAAACAATGAACAACCTGGGAAATCTTCATGTTGACCTCCTGTGTATTGGATTCCTGTCGAGAACCCTGGGAGCCGACGTTCAGGTATAGCAAGCAGCCGACTGTCTCGTCTATCCAGAATCTGCCATTTAATCTCGCCCGCTATGTCGGCGCCTGTAGCGAGTGCAAACAACACGACATTCATCCTATACTGCGCGTCGTGTCAATCCCCCACGACGGGTGCCGAGCCCGAGTCGCTTTGTGGATAGGACCGATACCTAAGTTTCGAGAAGGTGAAGAAATGGACCTGCCCGTCCGCGACTTCACGCCGCCGTCCCAGAAG
>CALZMR010000357.1 GCA_945788575.1 uncultured Woeseiaceae bacterium | reverse complement strand
CCCGTATGACCGAGACCACGACCCGAAATCATCGGGACGTAGCAGCCGCAGGCAGCAGCGATGGGAGCGAGCAGGAAGCTGACCTTGTCGCCGACACCGCCCGTCGAATGCTTGTCGACGACGGGGCCGTCGAGGCCTTCGGTCGACCAGTCGAGAACCGTGCCCGAACTCGCCATCGCCAGCGTCAGTTTGCCGGCCTCCTCGAAACTCATCGAGTTCAGGAAAATGGCCATCGCCAGCGCCGATACTTGCTCTGCCGGCAGGCTCTCATCCGCGAGCCCATCGACAAAGAACTGGATCTGTTCGTCGGACAGTTTCCCGCCGTCACGCTTGGTGCGAATTACATCGGTGAACAGCATGACGCTCTCTATTCGAAGCCACGCAACGGCAGATCATCGCGCCGCTGCAGCCAGTTGCTGGGTGGGTAGTAGCAGGTCCGATCGATCACGTGCAGAGTATAGGCATGCCGGGATTTCGGGGAACTATTCGCGGCGCTCAGGTGCGGCGCCCGTCCGTCGAATACAACGAGCGTGCCGGCTTTCGCCTCGCACGGGACTTTCCTGTCCTCGGGCCACGGCGTGTCGTCGAGCGTCTCCGTTATGAGTTTGCCGTCGGCACCGCGGTAGTTACGTTTCTTGAGAGGCAACTTGTGGCCGCCGGGGATGAACTGCATGCAGCCATTCTCGAGTGTCGCGTCCTCGAGGGCAAACCAGAAACCGACACAGGATTCGGGTTGGGTGTAGATGTAGGTCGAATCCTGGTGACAAACGACTTCGCCACCGATATTCGGCGGCTTGAAGATGTACATAGATTGAAGGATCACTGGATCAACGAACCCGATTCGGAGTGCCACCTCAGCGAGATCGGAACCGCGCGAGAATTCATCGAATACGGGATCCAGGTCGTGCATCGCATGGCCCATCTTGTTCAGGCTGTGTTCCTTGTCCTGGCGCAGCTTGCCATCGTCGTCGAATGCATCGTCTTCGAGGAAAAAGCGGATCTTGTCGCCTGATTCGATGAAATAGCTGTCGTCGAGCTGTTGCTGGCCGGTCGTGGAGAATACGCTACGCACGTCCCCGGGATCGAATTCATCGACGAGCTGACCGGCTCTCGAACGCAGCTTCTCGCAGTCGGCAACGCTGACGAAGTCGCGCAGGACAAGTACGCCGACCTTTTTGAAGTCCGAGACCATCTCGTCGCTCAGCCGGCCACCCAGTGGCGCTGAGTAGCTCGGAATGGAACCGATGTTGTCCTGAATGTGTCCCATGGATGAACACCTTAGAGCACGTATACATCGCAAACAAGTTGCTTGTTCCGCTATACTTCGTGCACCTAAGAAATGCCTGCAAGCAGGTTGTTAACAATTCTCTAACTTTCTCGGGGGAGAAATAATAGTGAACAAAAACACAGGGCTGGTATGCGCCGTATCGACGGCCTTACTATTTGGCGCGGCGCCTTTGGCCGTCGCTCAGGACGATCCACTGATCGAGGAAATCACGGTTACGGCCGCCAAGCGTGAGCAGAGTATCTACGAGGTACCGATTGCGGTCAGCGCGTTCGAGGGCGAAAACCTTGCCAAGCAAGGCATTGTCGATATCGTCGATGTCGGCAAGTTCGTACCGAACCTCAACATCACGCAATTCTCGGCGGGCCACAACTCGTCGGCCAACCCGTTTATCCGCGGCATTGGCCTGCAGGACCACCTGATCGGCAGGCAGGTCGGCCAGAACTGGAACCTGTCCAACCTCGAGCGTGTTGAGGTCCTGCGCGGGCCACAGGGCACACTCTACGGCCGTAACTCGATTGGCGGCGCGATCAATATCATTACGAAGACCCCGGGCGAGGATCCGGGCGCGAAGGTCAGCGTCGAGATCGGCACCCGGGATCGCCTCAATGGTGATTTCTATGGCGACATGGCCTTGACCGATGAGCTCGCGTTCTCGGTCACGGGCGGTTTCAAGCATCGCGACGGAGTCGGCGACTTCCTGAACCTGCCTAATGCCGGCAGGGAAGTTGGCGAGATGCAGGAAACTTACGCGCGACTCGCAATGCGCTACGCGCCCAGCGATGACTTTTCAGTCGTCATTACGGCGGACGCTAACGATGCGGAAGGCGGTCTGCGCCCCTACACAACGCTGATCGACGAACTCGGTGCCAACTGCCGCGCGACGGACCCCGACCCGGATGTGAACTGCCTCGGTATCAACGGCGCGGTCTACAACGCCGGCTACCGCAACTCGGACGTTGCTTCCGACCCCTATGACAACAACACGGGCCAGGCGAGCCAGACTAACGTTACCAACGAGGCCTGGGGTGTTTCGATAACGGCGGACTATGCCTTCAGCGACACGCTTGCGACGAAGGTCATCGCCAGTCATCGCCGGTCGGAGTACAAGTCCGGTCTCGACGATGACAGCTTCGTCGACGATTTCCTGTCCTTCCCGGAATTCGGCGACGCCGACCAGACCTCGATTGAAGTGCAGCTCAACGGTGACATGGGCGACTGGGACTTCGTATCCGGCGCCTATTATTTCCACGAAGAGGGTAGCAACTCCCAGAACGGCTATACATTCAACGGCGGTGGTCCATCAATCTTCTACCTCGAGCAGGACGTCGACAGCCTCGCGGTCTTCGGCAACGTCGGCTACAACGTTTCCGACGAGTTGCGGATCTCGGGCGGCCTTCGCTTCACCAATGACGACAAGGACGCCTTAACCAGGTGCTGCATTAACCCGGAGGATGCCGGGAGCGAGGACTGGGACGAAATCATGTGGGACCTGTCCGTCAATTACACGCTCGACAACGACATGACCGTCTACGGCAGCATCCAGAACGGCTACCAGTCCGGCCAGTTTCCGGCACGTCCGTTCTGCCTGTTCGGCGACCCGAACTGTTTCTTTGCCGGCGACAACATTACGGCGACCAACTACGAAGTCGGCATCAAGGGCCAGCCATGGGACGGTTTCCAGATGGCTGCCACGGTGTTCTTCACGCATTACGAGGACCTGCCCTACCAGATCAGTGAGACAACAGGCTTTGGCTTCAACACCGGCCTCGTTATCGTCGAACAGGACTCGACAGGCTTCGAATGGGAAAACACGCTGTTCCTGACCGACAACTTCCTGTTCCATGCGACACTCGGTTACATAAACGTGGACGTGGATGACCAGGTATTGAACGGCGAGACCATTAGCCCTGAAGCCCCGCTCACTCCGGAATGGACGTTCTCGATCAGCCCCGAGGCACGCTTCCCGATGGGTGGCGGCGGCGAAGTCGTGCTGCGCGCCGATTACTCGTATCGTGACGACATGTACGGCGAGCCGAGTTCCGATCCGGCCCGTTTCACGTTCATCGACAGCCGCGATCTGATCAATTTCGACATCGCCTATCATTCGCCGGACGAGAGCTGGTCGGCATCGATCTACGGCCGCAACGTCACGGATGAAGAGTACGATGGCGCCCGCCTGAACACGGGCGACTACGTGCTGGTGATGCTGAACAATGACGCCAGTGAATTCGGCGCACGTTTCACAAAGCGCTTCTGACAAAAACGTATCGTCGATACACGAAGAGCCGGTCATTGACCGGCTCTTTTTTTTGCGCGGGCGAGGTACGACGGCGATGCTACAATAGGCCCAAAAAGGGGGCACGATGACGCTCGCAACTCGCTGTTCAATAACACTATTTCTCGTATTTTCCCTCGCTTCCTGCGGCTCGAGGACGGAGCCGGCCGCGACCGTCGACGACGATCGCATCGACCTGATTGTCAAAGGCGACTATGTCGTCACGATGGATGAGTCGGGGACTGTCTACGAGCACGGTGCCGTCGCCGTTGACGAAGGGCTGATCCTGGCAATTGGCCCGGCCGCCGAGATAGAGGCCGGGTACGAGGCCATCGAGGTGCTCGACGGAGGTAGCCGCATCGTGATGCCTGGCCTGATTAACGGCCATTCACACGCTGCGATGACCTTGCTGCGTGGCGTCGCCGACGACCTTGCGCTCATGGACTGGCTCAACAACTACATATTTCCTGCCGAAGTCGAATTTGTCGACCCCGAATTCGTACGCATCGGCACCGAGCTAGCCTGCTGGGAGATGATTCGCGGCGGCACGACGACGTTTGTCGACATGTACTACTTCCCGGATACGATCGCCGAGGTCGTCGAGAGCTGCGGCATGCGCGCCATGATTTCGGCCACGGTCATCGACCAGCGCAGCCCCGATGCCGAGAACGCCGACGATTCCATTACGAAGGGCATCGGCTTTGTCGAACGATGGAAGGGCCGCAACAGTCGCATTACGCCGATATTCGGGCCGCACGCTAATTACACCCTTGATGCCGAGCAACTCACCGCGACGCGCAAAACAGCGCTCGAACTCGGCGTCCCGATCAGTATTCACATCTC
>CALZMR010000356.1 GCA_945788575.1 uncultured Woeseiaceae bacterium | reverse complement strand
ACCGGTTCGCGAGCGACGATGTGGGGAGAGGGCATCGTCGGCTTCGGTAAGTACCGCTACTCGAACACGGCCGGCAAACACTTCGAATGGCCGATCACCGGCTGGTCGCCGCGGGCTCGCAATCTGACAATCTACGTCATGCCGGGATTCAGCCGATTCGGCACGCTCATGAAAAAGCTCGGTAAGCACAAGACCGGCAAGTCGTGTCTTTACATCAACCGTCTCTCGGACGTTGACGAGGACGTACTCGAAACACTGATCACGGAGTCCGTCGCGCGAATGCGCGAGGTCTACGAAACGGATTGAGCATGAGTGACACGATCATACAGCAGACGCTCGATGGAAAAGTGCTCGTTGTAGAGACGCGCGACGGCCCTATTACCTACGATTCGAAGTTTCTCGTCGCGGCATTATTGATCTTCGTTGCGCGCGGCAGCGGCCGAATCGAACCCGAGGAAACAGCCAAGATGCTGGAGCTGATCGCGGATCATTTCCGTCTGGCCGGCGCGGAGTCGCTCGAATTGCTGACCAGGGCGATGGGCGAGGAAGCCGTGCGTCCGGACCTGGTAGAAAACCTTACCGAACTCGGGCGCGCGCTGTCTGACGCGGAGAAAGAAGACATTGCGTTGATGGGCCTCAAGGTCGTCGCTGCCGACGGCCGCCGCGAGGTCGCCGAGATGGAACAGTTCAAGCTCGCCATGAATGCGATCGAACTCTCGCCGGAGGGCATGCATCGCGCCTTCGACCGCTATTTCTCGGAGACGATGTCTGGAGAATGACTACGCGGGTCGCTTAGTAGGGCCAAAAACGAAAAGCCATGCCCAGGTCTTCCATCATCGTATCGATCGCAACGCTCAGTCTCGCGTTTGGCGGATGTAACGTACTACCAGAAGCGTCATCAACCGGAGGATCGATCGTACCGGTGAGACTCTCCGTACCTGCCAGAATATCGGCAGATTATGGTCCGCCTGTGGCCCGCCTCTCTGTGACGCCTGACGTGACCGCCTGGGAAGAAATAACAACTACTCCGGAGACTATTCCCAACCTGAGTCTCACTGATTGGTATTGTGGTTGGGCTCCGTGGCTCGAGTCGGCGAGGCCTGGCCCATGGCGATTCGTCGGTGTTGCCGAAACGTACACGCCTATCCTGGATATCGTAGCCGAGCGCACCGGTCTGCCAGTACAGAGCAATACCACATACTACTTCTTCAGGTTTGAACCAGACGACGAGTAGGCCCTATCGTTTGGCGCGCCAGGGTACTCACGAAAGTAATGAAGCTCGCACAAGGCAGGCTTCCCGTTACATGTCCGGTGGCTCTTTGGTGAAATCGTAATGTCTGCAGACTGGCAACTGACTCGCGCTGAAAGCGACGACATGGACCGGCTCATGACCTGGTTCCGGAGTGCGGAGGAGGTCAATGTCTGGGGCGGCCCGAAGTTCCGCTACCCGTATACGGCCGAGACGTTTCGCACGGATTGTCACTGGCCGGAAATGGATTCCTACTTCTTATGTGATGCGAACCGTGCGTTGCATGCATTCGGGCAGTTCTACGATCGGAACGGCTACATGAATCTCGCTCGGCTGGTTGTCGCTCGCGAGCATCGTGGACGTGGTCTTGGTCGGGAACTGGTGACGCGGCTCATGCAGGCTGCCGGCGAACAATCCGAACTGGAGAGCTTCTCGCTGTTCGTTTACCGGGACAACACGCCCGCGTTGAAGCTGTATCAGTCGCTCGGCTTCGAAATTCAGGAATACCCGCCGGATGAGATGCTTGCGGATGAGTGCTTCTTTCTCACCCGAGCCCGATAGCATGTTTCCAGGAGCGCCAGAGCGTATTTGTGAATTTCTGAGATTGCACGTAAGGCGCTGATCTTGAACAGAAATCGTGGTGTTCCTTGTGGCAGGAACTGTCTGAGATGGACTGGGCGGCCGCTCCTGGCCGTTGGCGGCTCTTCGATTCATTCGATTTCCTGCGGCCGCAATGACCGCTCTTGGTGAAAACGGACGCATAGAACCCAAGCCTCGAAACGTCGCTGCCGAATGACCGCTATACGCCTGATGGCAGCCATTGAGCTGATAAGATTGCGAGAGGCTGCTAATGACCCATACCAGCCGGTCTTCAAAGTGTGCATAAGAGTGGAATAACCTTACGTCGTGTCTGAAGAAACACTTCTGAATAGCATGCGAAAGAGCCTGGCTTCGAGGACAGCAGTTCTGGCGTTTCGGACTGTTTTTGTCTTGATCGCATTGCTTCTTATCGTTGACGCCATTAAGACCATGCAGGTGTTGAAGATGCATGAGGTCGAGTTCGGTACTTTGTTTTGGTTCGTTTGCGTCCTCAAGATTGCGTCGTCTGCAGTGGCCGTCATTTGTATGCTTCTGATGGGTAGAGGCTGGGAATGGTCCGTTTGGATATGGGCGTGTGTCGTTCTCGGCATTGCGCTCGCCGGAATATGGATCGGACTCAACACAGAGTTTCTAATTCGATGGGATGTCGCTCTGCCATGGGCAGTTCTCGTGATCTCGGCGGCGTTGAGGTCCGAATTCGCAACGCCGTGGAAGAGCGCCTCCTAACTACGCCTGAAAGCCGTTGTTCCGAATGGCTGGTATTGGCCGTAAGCAGCCCTCGGTGCTTTGATACACTCAACGACTGGTAGTGACCCAAAGCGGACATCACGGAACGGCGACGATTCTCATGAACAGTCACAA
>CALZMR010000355.1 GCA_945788575.1 uncultured Woeseiaceae bacterium | reverse complement strand
TGGCGACCTTGATCTTGAGCCCGTGCTCGGCATTCGTGGCCGCCAATTCCAGCCAGCGCGCGCGATCACCGCGAACCCGGTGCCGAATCTCGACCTTGTGGCCGCAGCGCTCTGTAAGCGTCTCTGAGAGTAAGGGCCCGTCCTCGAGTTCAACGTCGGTAATTATCTCGCGCGGGGCGTCGCGCCCGAGGTAATACAGGGCGACGAAGCTGTTCAGGATTCTCGCCTTGTCCGTCACTCCTGGTGCTTTCGGGAAGTGGTCGCGGCTGCCAATGACCGTGCCGTTGCGAATGAACAGGATGGTCACGCAGTGGATCGCGCCGTTCGAGGCGAACCCCAGGATATCGAGATCCTTGCCGGCCGAGCGCGATACCAGCTGACGTTTCTCAACTTCCTTGAGTTTCGATATCTGATCGCGGTAGCGCGCTGCATGCTCGTAGTCCTGTGCCGCGGACGCCTCTTCCATGCGTTCGACGAAGGTCGCTATCACGCTCTCGTTCCGGCCTTCGAGGAACTGAGTTGCGGCCTCGATGTCTCGAGCGTACTGCTCTTCGGAAATCAGGCCGACGCACGGCGCCGTGCAGCGCTTGATCTGGTACTGCAGGCAAGGTCGCGAGCGATTGGCAAAGAAGGTGTCCCGGCACGGCCGGATCAGGAACAGCTTTTGCAACTCGCTCAGCGTCTGACGGACCGCCGACGTGCTTGCATACGGACCGAAATAGCGGCCCTTGCCTTTGCGGGCGCCGCGGTGGAAGCGCAGCCGCGGGAACGGGTGCTCGGTCGAGACGTAGATGTATGGGTAACTCTTGTCGTCACGCAGCAGGATGTTGAAGCGCGGCTTGTGCTGTTTGATCAGGCTGTATTCGAGCAGCAGTGCTTCAGTCTCGGTGTTGGTCACCGTGACCTCGACGCGCTCGACCAGCGTCATCATTGCCGCGGTCTTGGCATCGTGTGCACGCTGGAAGTACGTGGAGACGCGCTTCTTCAAATCCCGCGCTTTGCCGACGTAGATGATCCGGTGCTTCGCATCCAGCATGCGGTAGACGCCGGGCCGATGCGTCAGCGTCCGCAGGAAGGACTTGGTGTCGAAAGCAGTCTCGTCGTTCACGAATCCAGCAGGGCCCTCGCCTGTCTGAAAACTGCAGAGAACATGTCCTCGGTCAGGCGCCGCGTATTGGTGTTGTATCGGCTGCAATGATACGAATCGAGCAGCCGGAAGTCGCCGAGATCGTGCAGCGCCTCGTGGCCGAACTTGTAGTCCGCCTGACGCAAGCCCCTTGCCCGTACGATCGCGCGATGGGCGATACCTCCCAGGGCCAGCACGACGGCATTTGCCGGCAGCGTGTCGAGTTCGGCGGCCAGAAAGTCGTTACAGGTGTTGATTTCGGCGCCGACGGGCTTGTTCTGTGGCGGCAGGCACTTCACCGCATTGGTGATGCGGCAGTTATCCAGACGTAACGGGTCGTCGGCAGAGAGCGATTCTTCGTGCGTGCTGAAGCCGTGCGCGTGCAGCATCTTGTAGAGCAGGATGCCGGCGTGGTCGCCGGTGAACGGGCGGCCCGTGCGGTTGGCGCCGTGCAGGCCAGGCGCGAGCCCGACGATCAGGAACCGCGCCTGCTCGTCGCCGAACGGGGGAACCGGCCGGCAATAGTAGTCCGCATGCTTGTTGCGGACTTCATCGAGAAACCCGGCAAGCCGCGGACAGCGCCGGCAATCGCGATCAAAAATGGGGTCGGACAAGTCCTAGTCGTCCATGTGACGGATGACGGCTTCGCCGAATCCCTTCGTGCCGACGAGCGTAGCGCCTGGCACGAGGTGCTGCAGTTCTTCCTGCACGTCTTCCTTGCCGTGAGGACGATCTTTGCGTTTCGGGTGGTGGATCGCCTCGCGGAGACGCGCCAGGTCGAAGGTCAGCTCGCCAGCGGCGATCGTATTGGCCACGCCCTTGTAAACGTTGTCCGCCGCTTCCTGCCAGCCGATGTAGGTCAGCATCATCGCCGCCGAAAGAATCAGCGAGCCGGGGTTCACCCGGTCCTTGCCGGCGAAGCCCGGCGCGGTGCCGTGCGTCGCCTCGAAGACGCCAATGGAATCCGCCATGTTCGCGCCCGGTGCGATACCGATGCCGCCGACCTGCGCGGCCAGCGCGTCGGAGATGTAGTCGCCGTTGAGATTCAATGTCGCGATGACGTCGTACTCTTCGGGGCGCATCAGGATCTGCTGCAGGAAGTTGTCGGCGATCACATCCTTGATGATGATCTCGTTGCCGGTCTTCGGGTTCTTGAAGCACAGCCACGGGCCGCCGTCTTTCTCGACGGCGCCGAACTCGGTGCGCGCCAACTCATAGCCCCACTGGCAGAACGCGCCCTCGGTAAATTTCATGATGTTGCCCTTGTGGACGAGTGTCACCGAAGTCTGATCGTTGTCGATGCAGTACTGGATGGCCTTGCGAATCAGTCGCTCCGAGCCTTCACGGGACACGGGCTTGATGCCGATGCCCGAACTCAGCGGGAAGCGGATCTTCGTCACGCCGAGTTCGGATTGCAGGAAGTGGATCAGTTTCTGCACCTCCTCTGAACCCGTCGGATACTCGATGCCGGCATAGATGTCCTCCGTGTTCTCCCGGAATACGGTCATGCTGACGAGTTCGGACTCGCGCATGGGTGTCTGCACGCCGGGGAAGTAGCGGATCGGCCGCACACAGGCGTAGAGGTCCAGCGTTTGCCGAATTGCCACGTTCAGCGAGCGGATAC
>CALZMR010000354.1 GCA_945788575.1 uncultured Woeseiaceae bacterium | reverse complement strand
CACCCGAGCCTCGCGGAGGCTGTGCACGAAGCCGCACTCGCGGTAGACAATCGGGCATTGAATTATCCGAACAAATAGCGTTCGGGACTGAAGCCTAGGGCGTGATGCTGCCCGCCGCCAATTTCTTCGCGCATACCGGACACATACCGTGCGAGACGCGTGCGGCGGTAGCCACGTAGTCGTGAAGGGGCTGCCAGGCCTCGGTGCCATCAATTTCGCTACGAACGCTTCGGCACCACGCGCACACGGCCAGCGACTCTTCGCTGCCGGTCCATGCCTGTTCCAGACGGGCTAATCGAATGTGCGCGATGGCAGCTCGGCCAAGTACCTTCAACGCGCTGAGTTGTTCCTCAGACAGCTGCCGCGGTTTCTGATCAATGACACACAGTGTGCCGACATTGATGTCTTCCTCGATAGTCAGCGGCATGCCCGCATAGAAGCGGATCTTCGGCAGTTCGGTGACCAGCGGGTTATCGGCAAAGCGGTCATCCGCATGCGCATCTTCGACGATCATTATCTCGCCGCTGAGGATGGCATGGGCACAGAATGCGACGTCGCGCGGCGTCTCCGCAACATCGAGACCTTTGTTTGCTTTGAACCACTGACGGTCGGCGTCGATGAGACTGACGAGGCTGCACGGTGTGCCACAGATCTGAGAAGCGAGCGCGACGATTTCATCGAATACGGCCTCCGGCGCCGTATCCAGGATATTCAGCCGTCTCAATACGGCCAATCGCTCGTTTTCGTTATCCGGTAATGGTGCCGGTTGCATCACAGGCAGCCTCCATGACCGCCTCGTCGAACCTCGATAGTGGCTCGCGCGGCGTGCTGACGCAAGACGTGGCCTCTGCGCAGCTGCCCTGGTCATCCGCGAATCGAGTCGGATATACGCCAACTCAGGCTCGAGGCATGCGGGCTTAGAGCAGGGAACGAAGATCTCACGCCGCGCGGCCACCTGTACTGACGCGTCCTGGTCTGCAAGGAGGGGGCGCCGGGCCGTTCCCCTTTCCCTGTCTAATCTCAGATCGGCCGGCCGCTACTTTTTCCAGAAATCCGCGTTCTTGATACCGAGCTTCTCCGGGTCGAACGTGTATTCCGTTACGCCCGCCTTACGCTGCGCTTCGTAGTCCTTCAATGCACGCAACGCCGGCTGGCCCATGAGGAACAGCAGCAGGATGCCGATGACGTTGAGCCAGGCCAAGAGTCCGACGCCGATATCACCGAGGCCCCAGGCGAGGCCCGCTTCCCTAACGGCGCCGTAGAAGACGGCCGCCATCATCGCTAGCTTGAGAACAGTGATTTCGTAGGGAATCCGCAATGTACGTCGAATATACGCGACGTTGGTCTCGGCGATGTAGTAGTACGCGAGCAGAGTGGTGAACGCGAAGAAGAACAGGGCGATGGCTACGAAGACCTTTCCGAATCCACCCATGACGCTCTCGAGAGCAAGCTGAGTGAACGCAGGACTGTCGATGATCGTATCGACCGGCAGGTTCTGCACCGCAAATGTGCCATTGAGGGCATCCGGCTGCACATTGTACGCACCCGTGATAAGAATCATGAATGCGGTTGCGGTGCAGACGAACAAGGTGTCAACGTAAACCGAGAATGCCTGCACGAGTCCCTGCTGCGCCGGGTGCTGCACCTCGGACGCCGCAGCGGCGTGTGGGCCGGTGCCCTGGCCGGCCTCGTTCGAGTACACACCGCGTTTCACGCCCCAGAATACGGCGCCGCCGAACATGGCCATTGGCGAGAAGATGTCACTGAAGATCAGGCTAATGACGCTCGGCAGCGCTGTGGCGTTCATCAGAATGACGATTATCGCCATAACAATATAGGCCAGCGCCATGAACGGCACGACGATCTGCGTGAAGTGCGCGATGCGTTTGACGCCACCGAAAATGATCACGCCGAGCACGACGACGACGATCGAACCCGTCATGACTTTGGTCAGGCTCACCGTGCCGAGGAAGGTGCTGATCTGTGCGCCACCGCCGAATGCCAGCTCTGCCGCATTACCGATACTGTTGGACTGCACGGTGGGCAGCAGCAGGCCGGTCGCGAGAATAGTCGCTATAGCAAACAGCCACGCATACCACTTCTGACCGAGTGCCTTTTCGAAGTAGTAGGCCGGACCGCCGCGGAACTGACCTTCGTCGACTTCCTTGTAGATCTGGCCGAGGGCGGCCTCGATATAGGCCGTCGATGCGCCAAGGAATGCGACGACCCACATCCAGAAGACAGCGCTGGGACCGCCGAACCCAATCGCGGCTGCGACGCCGGCGATATTGCCGGTTCCGACACGCCCCGAGAGCGAGACCGAAAGCGCCTGGAAAGAGGAGATGCCCTGCGCCGATTCCTTGCTCGAGAACAGCAGGCGGATCATTTCGCGGAACAGACGCGCCTGAACGAAACGCGTCAATATCGAGAACATCAGGCCTGTGCCCAGTAGCAGCCAGACCAGCGCCGGGCTCCAGATAACTCCGTTGATCGCCGAAACCACGTCCGCAAACGTCATTCCGGCCGCATCTGCCACGCCATCGTCCATGCTGGATCCCCCGATTGTTATTTTGCTGGCGTCGAGATACTAACCCATTTGCCGGATGCGAACTTCCTTTGGGCAGGTACGCGATCGCGCTATAGTTGCCGTCTACTCGAGGCGGGAGGCAAGCGATGGTCTGGTGGGGTTGGATGGTGCTGGGCGGTCTGCTCTTTTTCGCTGAGCTCCTGGCGATTGATGCTCAGTTTTTTCTGGTCTTCATGGGCCTTTCCGCGG
>CALZMR010000353.1 GCA_945788575.1 uncultured Woeseiaceae bacterium | reverse complement strand
CTGCAGGTCGTTGTCGACGACGCGGACGCCTATGCCGAGAACGCCAGGCAGAACGCACTGGAGCCGCAGGGCCCTATGGACGCCCACGGCGAGCGCATCTATTTCATTGGCGCGCCGACTGGCCTGCAGATGTCCTTCCAATCGAAGCTCAGCAGCGGCGACGGCTAGCAGCGGAGTTCGTCATGACCGGAGACGTCATCAATTTCGCGGACAAGTTCGACTTGATCGACGACCGCTGGAAACCGCGTGTGATCGCCGAAATGAACGACTATCAGTTCAAGCTCGCCAAGATCGAAGGCGAATTCGTCTGGCACGATCACGAAGACACCGATGAGGCCTTCATCGTCATCGACGGTGAGCTGCGCATCGAGTTGCGAGACGGTCACGTCGATTTGTCGGCCGGCGAGATGTACGTCGTCCCACGAGGTGTCGAGCACCGTCCGGTGACGGATGGCGTCGTACATCTGATGCTCATCGAGCCTCGCGGCACGGTCAATACTGGCGTCGAAGGCGGCGAGATGACCGCTGATAACGACGTGTGGATCTGAGCTCGAGCCGATGATCACGGGCCTGCACGCCATCATCTACTCGAGCGACCCGCAAGCGGATCGAAGCTTCTTTCGTGACGTACTCGGGCTCCCATATGTGGACACCGGTGACGACTGGCTGATATTCAAGGTGCCACCGACCGAGCTCGCCGTGCATCCTGCCGACCCTGGCGGTTCGCACGAGGTCTACCTGATGTGCGACGATATACACGAGTTCGTCGCCAGCACCACAATGCGCGGAATCGAGTGCAGCGTGGTCTCCGACCGGGGTTGGGGTTTGCTCAGCACGCTGACGCTGCCGGGGGGCGGCAGGATCGGCATTTATGAGCCAAGGCACGAGCAGCCGGTCGTTGAATAGCACGGCCGGCGAAAGCCATGAACGAACTGCACGACAACAGCGATTTCGCCTATCAGATTGACCGCAGTGATTGCGTGGCGTCGGTCGAGACCGCTTGGCTGGACTTCAACGGTAAGCCAACCATTCGACCTCCAACGGTCCGCGTCTGGGACTTCATTTCGGGATACGAAGTCCGGCACCTCTTCAAACTGATGTTCGATACGGCGCGCTCGGAGCATCGCGAGGTGACAGTGCCATTTCGTTGCGACACGCCGGCCGCTCGCCGCTTCATGGAGCTCAGGATAAAACCCCTCGAGGAAGGGAGACTGTGATGTCGATCGAGACCCGGACCGCTTCCTCGAGATCTGCAGCTGGTGCAAACGAGTCGATCTCGGCGGCGATAACTGGGTGGAGGTCGAAGATGCCGTCAGAGAGCTCGACCTGATGGGTGATACGGTGTTGCCCACCCTGACTCACGGTATCTGTTTCGATTGCATGGACACAGTCGAGGGCCAAGTCGAAGCTGTCTGATGCAGACGTGTATCGAATTTGCAGCGGCATCATCGCCGGCTCTCGGTATGTGAGTGAACAGCCCTCCGACGACGAGAGCTCTGAGGGCTGACATCACGACGCTCGCGGTCGATGCGATCGTCAATGCCGCGAATTCGTCCCTGCTTGGCGGCGGCGGTGTCGACGGCGCGATCCACCGGGCAGCGGGGCCCGACCTCGTCGCGGAGTGTCGGATGCTGGGCGGTTGCAGGACAGGCAATGCGAAAATAACCCGAGGGTACCGGCTTCCGGCTCGCCACGTGATCCATACGGTCGGCCCTGTCTGGAATGGCGGCTCTCTCGGCGAACCGCAGCTCCTCAGCGCCTGCTATCGCAATTCGTTGCGGTTGGCGATCGAGCACCGGGCGAAAACCATCGCGTTCCCGAGCATCAGTACGGGTATCTACGGCTATCCGATCGAAGCTGCGGCTGAGATCGCGGTTTCGACATGCCGGTTGCTACTGGAAGAGGCCCCAGAGGCGATTGACCAGGTGATTTTCTGTTGTTTCTCGGCCGACGATCTGGCTATCTATGAGGCTCTGTTGGAGGAATAGAGCGAGGACCTCGAATGACCCGGTCAATCGCCTGGTTCGCAATGACCTTCCTTGCCGTCGGTGTTGCAGGTTACGCCGTTGTTTCCCTGCTGCTGCCGGGCGCAAGAACGGGCTTCGTCGAGGAACTGTTTCTCGACACACCGGTTGCCATAGCGCTGCACCTCGGCGGCGGTGCGATCGCGATCGTGCTCGGTGCGCTTCAGCTCAGCAAGAAGTTCCGCAATAAGTACTTGCCCGTCCACCGGCGTCTCGGCCAGGTCTATATCCTGAGCGTAGTCGTCAGCGGCAGCGCCGGATTCCTGCTGGCCGTCGAGTCGACCGGAGGGCTCGTATCGCACTTCGGCTTCGGCATGATGGCGATTGTCTGGGTATCGACGGCGCTCGTCGCGTGGCAGAAGGTACTGGGACGCGACATCGAAGCCCATCGTGCGTGGATGCTGCGCAGTTACGCGGTGACACTTGCCGCTGTGACTCTGCGAATATATCTGCCGCTGAGTCAGATTGCGGGCATCCCTTTTGAAGAGGCCTATCCGGCCATATCCTGGATGTGCTGGGTTCCTAATTTGCTGTTTGTGGAGTGGTTCATGATCCAAAAGACTAGAAAGGCTGCAGGCCAATGAAACGCTATCTATTACCAGCGCTGCTTGCGCTCGCTCTGTCCGCGTGCGGCGGCGGTGCGCCGGGAGATACAGCGGCAATTGCCGATGAGCCCGCAACAGACGAGACACCATCGACGGCCGACCGCGCGCTCGACGAACTCGAGCGCCGCTACGACGACTTGCAACAGCGTTTCGACGACCTGACCGGCGATGAACTCGACGCGCCAGTGGAGTGGGCCGCGGACGACCTCGAAAACATCGGCGACTGGGAATACCGTGTCGTCGAAGTGGACCGGCTGTCGGCCGAGGAACTCGAGGCGGCCCTGAACGAACTCGGCAACGAGCGCTGGGAAGTGATCTGGATCGACGACACGCTTTCCGGCAGAACGATCATTTTGAAACGCCCATCCATCAGCTTGCTGTCCAAGCTGCCGCTGTCGGCACTCGGACGGCTGCTGCTACGGGATTCGGGCGGACAATGACGAACATGTAGAGAGGCACAGGAACATCATGAACGAGTACCAGCAAACAGGCCGCTGCATCTGCGGGCAGGTGCATTTCATGGTCGACCACGAACCGAGTTTCGCCTGCCACTGCCACTGCGAAAGCTGCCGCAGGGCGAGCGGCGCTCCGTACGTCACGTGGGTGACGTTTCCGATCGCGAGTTTTCACGTCACGAAGGGTGCTGTCGAAGAGCACGAATCCTCGGCGGGAGTCATGCGCGGACACTGTGCGGCCTGCGGCACGACGATTAGCTACGTGCACCAGACCGAACGGCCGCAGGAGATTGACCTCACGGCACCCTGCTTCGACGATCAGTCCTTCATCGAACCGAAAGCGCACATCTGGCTGGAAGACAAGCCGCATTGGGTGGAGATCGCAGACGATCTACCGCAGTACTCGCAGCGGGTGCAAGCGAACTAGCGGAGCGTGACGGACTCAAGCTCGTCGTGTCACGGATCGAAGAATCGACTTAGATCAACTGAAGTCTGCGAGAATAAATTGCGTCTCCTCGCGCAGAAACAGCTCTGCTTCATCGAGTGAGCTGATGACCTGATCGACAACAACGGTCGAGTCGGGCTCCTCTCCCCGTACGACGAGAACACGATACCTGGAACCAGCTGGCTCTATCGTCGCTCTGTACGGAACCTCTCCATGTTCCTCGGTTGTAATGATGTTGGCCGATAGAGGCTTACGAAGCATTCCCGCTTTATGTTCGTCCTTCATGCGTCGCCAGTTCGACGCGCGGTCACGTGCGACAAAGAAGGCGAGGACGGCCGCAATAAAGCCGATTAAGTAGCGGCCGTAGTTCTGGATGCTACCATCCGGCCGCTCGAACATAGTTTCAACGAAAGACGCGATAGCTTCGATCATGATCTGACATTACCGCAGGGATGATGCTCGTCAAGCGGATCTTGCCGCAGTACTCGAAATGGGTGCTGTCGTAAGCTGAAAGACGTAACGCT
>CALZMR010000352.1 GCA_945788575.1 uncultured Woeseiaceae bacterium | reverse complement strand
CTGCAAAAGTCAAAGTAGTTTCGAGGAAAGTCACCGCGGAGGGCCTGCCCCCTGGGCAATAGTGGAACGTCTGCTCTCGCGGTCAGCGGCCATTCGTTCAGATGCATGATGACCGACTCAGAACGGCCACAAGTGGACATTCAGGGCGACAAGTGCACCGCCCTGTTAGGCGGCAGTGTGCTATTCACCAATACCGCCCCACATACAGTATCGGACCGTCCAAGAGTTGAAGTCATCTGGAATCTTCCGCTCAGCGAAGTAATCATGGTAGTCGATTCCGATAAAGCACCCGGCATCGGGGCCACCATCCGTAGAGCAAGTACCAGGATATCCGTAGTAGTCGACACCTACGTCAGGGGAGTAACCGGGTTCACCAAGTATCTCTCGTACTTCCGAGACTGACATTCCCAGCCTCAACTTCCAAAATTCCGGCGGCGGGTCCTTTTCAGGGCTACCAATCTCGCAGTATCGCTCTGGAGCTGAATTGGGCTCTGCGCAAGAGACTAAGAGAATCGACAATGCGATCACGAAGGAAAGTGCTCCTCTTAGCTTGATTTGCGACCGTCTCCTTCGGGTCATTAGCAGAACTCCATCATGTCCCGAAAGCGGCGGATCGAGCGGCGCGTATCGGCACCGAAGCGGCCGGCGAGGCCTCTGGTTTTGAGCTCATCCCGCCGACAGGGCCATGTGGCAGTGAACGTCCAGCGTGTTTCTGACAACATCAAATACACGATATCGACCAAATGTCTTCGCCGACCCGCGTCATCGGCAAGTTCCTTAGTCTCCTTGCCAAGAGACCGACGTGGATGACGATGGGCTCTCGATATTTTCTTAGATTGCGCGCGATCGAGGCCGCAATTCGTCATCCGGGAAAAAGGTCAGGACCCGCTAACGAATCTCGCGCAGAAGACTGGCCTCGACGCCCAGCACAGAGAATGACTGCAGTCACTTCATAACCGCTCTAGGGCTCCTGGTCCTCCCGATACCGCTCGAACCACGCGATGATGTTCGCCGCTTTAGCGATCAGGTGCGAAGGCCGGCCGACAAGATTGTGCGAGCGTTCCGGTACGCGCACGAGCGCCGTATCGATGCCACGCAGCATCAGTGCCTGATAGTACTGCTCCGATTCCGACATCGGCGTGCGCCAGTCTTCCTCACCCGTCATCAGCATGGTCGGCGTCGTCACGTTGCCGACCAGCGACAGCGGCGAGCGCGCCCAATACGCGTCCGGATCGTCCCATGGCATGTTCTCGAACCAGTAGCGGGTGAAGAACGCGGTGCCGTCGGACGTGAGCACGAAACTCAGCCAGTTGATGACCGGCTTCTGCACGACCGCAGCGCGGAATCGATCGGTACTGCCGACGATCCAGGCGGTCAGCACGCCGCCGCCCGAACCGCCGGTGACGAACAGCTCTTCCGCATCGATGTAGCCCTGCTGAATGACGGCATCGACGCCGGACATCATGTCGTCGTAGTCCTGACTCGGGTAGTTGTGATGGATTTCGTTCGCAAAGTCCGCGCCGTAGCTCGTAGAGCCGCGGGGGTTCGTGTAAAGCACGACATAGCCAGCAGCCGCGTAGAGCTGCACTTCCGGTGAGAAATGCGGGCCGTAGGCGGCAAACGGTCCGCCGTGGATCTCGAGGATCAGCGGATAGTGCTGCTCGGGATCGAAGTCGTGCGGCTTGACGATCCAGCCCTGGATCTCGTAATCCCCGACCGACGACTGCCACGTGATCTCCTCGACCGACGCAGCCGTCCGCTTCGCGAACAGGTCGTCGTTCAGGGACGTTAGGGTTGCCGTGCGGCCATTACGCAGCCTTACACCGATCTCGGACGGACGCGTCGCGCTGCCGCGCGTGTAGGCGATGACGCCGTTGTCGGAGACCGAGAAGCCGCCGGTCGTGTATGGACGACCGGTGGTTGCGCTGCCGATGTCGTCCAGTAGTTCGCTCATGCGCCCGTTCAGGTCGAGGCTCGCGATCTTGCTCTTGCCGCGATCGTCGTACTGGATGTACAGCCGGTTCGAGCTGCCCGACCATTCGGCGTCGTCGATCGAGCGGTCGAAGTCCGCCGTCAGGTTTCGGCTGTTTCCGCCATCGGCATCCATCACGTAGACATTGACGTTGTGGTAGCCGAGTTTCTGGTCGTCAAAGCCGCGATAGACGATCGACTCGCCGTCGGGAGAGAACGCCGGCGAAAAATCCGGGCCGTCGCGATCGGTCAGTTGCGTCAACTCACCGGAATCGACGTTGACGGTCCACACCTCGGCCTCGACCGGATCCTCGAGCGGATCGTCGATCCGATTGGCCGCGAACACGATCGTCGAACCGTCGGGCGACCAGCTCAGGCCCCCGCCGTGGTCGTAGTCGCCTTCGGTAAGCTGTCGCGGCGTGCCGCCGTCGGCGGGCACGATGAACAGGTGGTTGTAGCCGGTTTCGAGATAACCGGCACCGTCGGCCCGATACGGCATTTCGTCGATGATGGTGACCGGCGGCGCCCATTCCGCGCCTTCCGGCGGAGCGGGCGGCGTTGCAAGCCTCAGCCCCTCACTCGGCACGAACATGCTGAACGCGATCTGCTTGCCGTCCGGCGACCAGCTGATGGATCCCGGGCTCTCGGGCAGGTTCGTCAGTAACGCCGTCTGTCCGGTATCCATCCAGCGGACCCAGAGTTCCGCGCCGCGATTGTCGGCGGCCGTGATATAGAGCAGCCGGTTTCCGCTCGGCGACCAGCGGTGCGAGGAATAGCTTTCCGTTCCCGACAGGAGCGGCCGATGATTACCGCCGTCCGCGTCGACGATCCAGACATCCGTTGAAGCGCGGTCGGTCATGATGTCCATCGACTGGCG
>CALZMR010000351.1 GCA_945788575.1 uncultured Woeseiaceae bacterium | reverse complement strand
GCCCTGCGGGAAGCGGTTCAGCCGGTCGGTCAGAGCGGAATAACTTGTTCTGAGTGTCGTATGGGCCACGTTTCGAAACCCTCTGGCAGTACTCTGACCGTAACCCTGTATAAGTGCGCGTGGGAATAAGGGAAAATGGCCATATCTGGCTGCTTCCTTCGCGAACACAGCGGGTTGCTTTCTGCCCGGCGAACGGTGCGGTCCGACGTGATTGTAATGACGTTGCCGGTCGTCGATCTCCGTTCAAGCTGCCGTATTGTCGCAGAAGTTTCACAGAGCAAGCTCCGCCAGGGACTCGCTCCTCTGCCAGCAAACAAAAACGGGCTTTCCAGCCCCTTTTTTTGCATGTGGGAAGTGGCTGGGACGAGAACCCCCTGTTTGCCACAATGCGACCGGCCAGCCTCTCTCCTGACCCGAGCGCGTTACGACATAACGACCCCCAATCCCGCTAAATCTACCTATACCGACCAGCCACCAAACCGCTTACAGTCAGACTCAACGCTGGGCAACGTTGCGGGGGCGGGCCGCTCCCGTGGAGGTCTGCAATGAAACGAAGCTTGCACCCCTTTAGCGGCTCATACCGAGGCGCTCGAAGCATTATTCTTCTTCTCGCGCTACTGGCCGGCATCGCCGGCTGCGGTGGCAGCGACAGTGGCAGCATTACAGGCCCGCCGCAGCCTGCGATCGTCGTTAACAGCCTGATGGACAGTGCGTCGCCACCGAGCGGAACGGTAACGCTTCGTTCCGCGCTCGCGTCCGCATCATCCGGTCAGAGAATCACTTTCGACCAAACGATGAATGGCGGCACGATCGATCTGATCGTCGTGGCTGAAGATCACACTGTAATGATCGGCGAGGTCATGGGCTTTGACACCGCGAACAACATTTCTTTCCTTATTGGTTATTACGATCGGGACTACGGAAGGTCGGCGCTCGTTGCGAACAAGAACGTCGTCATCGATGCGTCGAGTCTCCCCGACGGCATCACCTTGCGCTGGGCCGGTCCGGAAGCCGCGAGAGTTCTGGCAGTGTCAGGTGATCTTGTTCTTGTGAACGTTGCGATTACGGGCGGCAACATCGCATTCGACATGGCCGCAGATGTTGGCCAGCATCCGGATGACAATCAGACGTCTACGCTTGCACGAGGCGCGGGAATCGCCGTTTGGGGCGTGGCCAACCTCGTGGACTGCGCCATCTATGACAACCATGCAGTCGGTGACGACGCTGATACGTCTCGCGACGGCGGCGCTTACGGTGGAGGAGTATATGCAGACACGGTCGTGATGGACGGCTGTATCGTCAGCGGAAACTCCGTCTACGGGGGAGGCGCGGCCGGAGGAGGCGTCTTCTCCGTCGGCGGGCGCGATACCGGCTCCAATACCTCATCGATCCGTAATTCGTCGATTACCGAGAATAGTATTGCCGGGCTTTTCGCCTACGGCGGCGGCGTGTACTCGGATGGCGGTGGCATCGGGCTGTCGACGAGAATCCACGTCGAGAACAGCACGCTGGCGAGAAATCTCGTCGAACCGCCGTTGCTCCCGCCTTTCCTGTTCAGCCTGCTGGATATCGGCTACTGGCGAGGCGGCGGCCTCTACATGTCCAACGGCTTTATGCAGGTGCAAAGCAGCACCATCGTCGAGAACCAGGTCTTCGGACGACCGCGGACCAACGAACTCGACAAGCCGAACATGGCGGGCGGTATCGCCGCGACGATCGGCAATGCACACGCTGTGGAAGACATGATCATTGGTCATTCCATCATCGTGGGAAACACGGTTCATGAGATCGACGGCATCGGCCCCGGTGCCTACACGATCGGCAACGTCTATCCGCACGACATCTTTACCGGTTCCGTGTTCGAGTTCCGAAGCATGGGACACAACCGGATCGGGGTCATCGATTTCAGCCAGATACTCGTGCCAATCGGTGAACCGGGCTGGGCATCGTTATCGCGCAAGCATTATCCGCAACCGAATGATGAAGACGGCGTCCTGTCCGGCGACGTGCTCGGTACAGCGACTCTGTCGACGTTGATTACCTCGTCCGGTGCAGTAGTCGATCCATTCGCGGTGCTCCATTACGAGCCCGCGGGCACTGCTCTCGATCAGGTTCCCAGCGGGAATTATCAGGTGACGGAAGTTCTGGGCTCGCTGGGTGGCGGGGCGAACGAGGGTATGAACCCACTGCTGCTCCCGCTGATGCTGGATCGGATCCAGGCTGTTTATGGCCAGCCGGCCTTCGAGATTGAGTTCAGGAGTTATTTCCAGGGGTTCTTGTCAGACGTCGATCCGGACACCGCGGGTGCTCAGCAGTACGACAACTGCGCTAGTGCGACGATAGACACAATCGAGCAAGCGTATTGGTGCGGACCCGCACAGACATGGCCGCAGTTCGAGTACAACCATGCTTATATCCATTTCTGGCATCACCTGGATTCGGCGCTTGCCAATGACATCGCCGGCATCAATGTCGACCAAATCACCGGCATGAGTCCAGCGCTGATCAATGACGATGTCTGGGTGTCGCTCTTTGGCCTTGGCAGCAGTTTCTTCAACGGCATAACGGTGAATCTCACTGAATCGACGGTTGGTATTACCCCATTCGCCAACGATCAGCTGGGCAACTCCCGGCCGGCGGATCTTCTCAGCGATATCGGAGCGATCGAGATCGATAACTAGTGCGGTTGGGTAGAGTCTGGACAGGCACGATTAATGTGCCTGTCCGATTCATCGTCCGACCGTGCAAAGGCTGCTAATACTCAGTAGCCACGACTGTGTGATGGGCGCTCGAGGTGTCGGAAGCCTTCGAAAAACCAGTGGCGAATTGCCAGCACCATCGTCGTGCCGCGACGAT
>CALZMR010000350.1 GCA_945788575.1 uncultured Woeseiaceae bacterium | reverse complement strand
GGGAGCAGGTTGTAGAACTGAAAAATGAAGCCGACGTGATTCGAGCGCCAGCGGGACAGCTGGTTGTTCGACATCGAAGAAAGCTCAGCGTCACCGACGGTGACCGTGCCGACGGTCGGACGGTCGAGACCGCCGAGCAGGTTGAGCAGCGTGGTCTTGCCCGACCCCGACGGTCCCATGATCGCGATGAAGTCGCCCTCCGGGATGTCGAGATCGAGTTCGTGCAGAACGTCGACCTGCTCCTTGCCTTTCTGGTAGGTCTTGCTGACGCCTCTAAGGCTCGCCAGTGCGCTCATACCTCGTATCCTCTCGTCGTTATCTATTCGGTTTTGACGGACTGACCGTCGGTAAGCGGTCCGGACGCTGACCGCACTATAGTATCCCCAACGGCGAGGCCCTGTATGATCAGCACCTGCGGCCGATCCGCGGGGCCACCCAGCGTCACGCCCCGGCGCTCAACAGCGCCGTTCCTGACCAGCCAGACGAAATCGCCGGCGTCGTCCCGATTCAAAGCGGCGCCTGCGACGATGACACCCGCGATCGCGGCAGGTGACTCGTCGATCTCGGTGCCGAGGAAGGCAACATTGACACCCATATCGCGCAGGATTCGCTCGTCGCGTTCCAGAAAGCCGATGCGCACGCGCACGGTCGCCCGCTGCCGGTCCGCGGTCGGGATGATGGCGATGACCTCGGCCGGTATGCGCCAGTCGGGATAGGCATCGAGTACAGCCTGCACGCGCTGTCCTGATTCGACGCGCTGGATATAAGATTCGTTGACGTCTACCTCGATTTCCAGCGAATCGGTATCGATGATCGTGCAGATACCGGTGCGCGTGAAGCCACCGCCGGCGGATACCGGTGAGATCATCTCGCCGGGCTGCGCGTTCTTCGTGACGACCATGCCTGAGAACGGCGCTCGAATCACGGTGTTGGCGAGCGCGTCCCTCGCGAGGTCGACGTTGCTCTCGGCGACCTCGACGTTCCGACGGCCGGTCTCGAGGCGTGCGGTGAGCTCCTCGTCATTCGCGATTGCGGTGTCAAGGCTTGCTTCGCTCGCGAGATTGCGCTCGGCGAGTTCCTCGAGACGACCGCGTTCCCGTCGGGCATTTCGTAACCTTGCCTCGGTCTCCGCGAGACCGGCGCGCGCGGCATCCGCCTGTGCCCTTGCGAGGGACAGCTGCGCCTGCTGCGTCGTGTCCTCGAGCCGGGCAACAATCTGGTCTGCCTCGACCTGCATGCCTTCCTCGACCAGCACTTCAACGACCTTGCCGGTGACCTCTGACGACACCGTCGCCTGGCGACGGGCCACGACATAGCCGGATGCATCGAGGACGCTGCTCGCCGCGGCGGCGCTCGGCGGCCGACGAGCGACGTCCGTCTCGACCAGCACGCCGCCGCCGCGGCCGGCCAGTACCCACCAGACGATGCCGGCGGCTACGACAGCCAGCGCGGCGATGGGCAGCCACTTCCGGTTCGAGGCAGGCGGCGGAGCGTCACGATCGATCTTGAGCTGGTTGATTCGTTCCGAGTGTTCGGACATTGCGGCGTATAGGACTCCAAATGCTTTGGCGAATGCTAACAAAAAAAGAAGGCCCTGCTATCGACCGATAGCAGGGCCTGAGTCAGGAGCTATAACGCGGGGGCTGAATGCGTTATCAGGGCTCCAGGAGGTAGACGCCGACCTTGCTGGCCGTGAATACGTTCGACGCGTTGTCGTACTGACCGTGCGCGTGCATCGAGCGGACGGCGGTCGCGCCGTCCAGGCTCGCGGTCAGGTCCGCGACAAAATCGGCGAAGTCAGCGTAGATGCGCAGGCTGTCGCGCGACCGGATGTAGAACACAGTACGTCCGGTGTCTCTCGGTACGATCAGCGTGTCGGAGTCGAGCGCGGTCAGGTCGATCAGGACCGGGCCCTGTTTGATGAAGCGACGCTGGTCGATGTCCGGGTTCTGGTTGTTGAGCAGCAGGCCGTCTTCGGCGATGCTGGTGAACGGCATTAGAGTGCCTTCGCTGCCCCAGCCTACGCCGAGCGCCGCGCGGACATCGGTGTAGTCGACGATCGTGCGTCCGGTGAAGTCGGGGGGCGCGGCGCCGAAAGCGGTCGGGAAACCCCAGGCAACGATCGGCCTGCCTTCTGCGAAGTTCGCGAGAGCGAGGTTACCGGTGGCGATCTCGTAGTTCGCCGGATCGGCGTCGTTGTCCGGATCGATACCGGTGCCCGCGAAATCGAATATCCCGGCACGTCTGCGATCGATCGCGTGCAGAGTGATGTCCGTCTGGCCGGGAACGACCGTGTTCACGATGCCCGACAGGCGGGTAACGTGCATGCGGACCGCGCCTTCAGTCGCATCGAACAGAATCTGCGGCGCATTCGCGTCAGTGGTCGGGGCGCCTGCCTGATTGCCGCGAATCGTCACTCTCTGACCAACGGAGATCGCGTCGGTCGTCAGATCCGTTCTCCGATCGCCGTCTTTGAAGACTCTCGTGTTGGGCCCGATTTCAACGACCCCGTCGTCGTGGAAGTGCGCACGACGGTCTGATGGAACAATCGTCGCTCCGCGCACGGTCAGGAAGTTGCCGTTGCGGGCGATCACGTTGCCCACGATTGCGTCGCGGTCGATACCCGGGACGCTCGAGCCTGCCAGCACGATGTCCGCTGTGAACTCCCGGTTCGCAACGCTCAGCGTACCTGCTGCGACTGTCGGTGTTCCCTGGCCGGCGGCGGCGAGCGCACGCAGTCCGTCGGCGCCAAGAAATGATTCGCCGTTGACTTCGAATTCGGTGTCGTCGGTCGTGTGGACACGCATTCGTCCGAAATCGCCTGCACGGTCATGGAACGGACGAACTGCGATGACATAGCTCGACGAATCTTCGTCGACATCGA
>CALZMR010000349.1 GCA_945788575.1 uncultured Woeseiaceae bacterium | reverse complement strand
CATGGACACCGGCAAGATCATGACCCAGGGCAGCCCCGATGAGCTGCTCAAGGAACGTTACGACGGCATGATCATCCAGTTGCCGCTTGCGGACGTGACCGGCGACCTATCGACGATCGAGCACCGCGTGATCGACATGCTCGGCGTGGTCGAGATCGTTTCCAACGACGTGTCCGCGGCACTGAGTACGCTGACGCAGGAGGTCAACGACCTCAATCACATCAAGATCCGCCAGCCGAACCTCGAGGATCTGTTTCTCGATCTGACCGGCCACTCGCTGAGGACCTGAACGTGTTCGGTCGAATCTACGCCATCTTCACGGCCCGCAATCGCGAATTTCTGCGTGACCGCGGCACGCTCGCGTGGAACATCGTCCTTCCCGTCGTGCTCATGTTGGGATTGGCGTTCGCCTTCAGTGGCGATGGGCGCGATCAGTACACGGTCGGCGTCCTCCAGGCCGAGCAGGAGATCGACACGGCTCAGCATCCCTTCCTGGAAACCCGCTTCGTCGAGTTCGTCGCAATCGCCGACGAGGAACTCGCCATGCGAAAGGTGGAACGCCATCAGTTCGACCTGCTCGTCGACTTCGAGGGTGCCGGCCGCTACTGGATCAATCCGGATTCTCCCAAGGGTTATTTCGCTGAACGTCTCCTGCTGCAGGCGGACGGCACCATCTTCAGCCAGATCACCAGGGCACAGATAACCGGCGATCCGATCCGCTACGTCGACTGGGTGCTGCCGGGCATTCTCGGCATGAATATGATGTTCAGCTGCCTGTTCGGAGTCGGCTATGTCGTCGTTCGCTACCGAAAGAACGGATTCCTGAAGCGCTTGCGGGCCACTCCGCTCAGGCCGGTCGAGTTTATAATTGCGCAAATCGGCTCGCGCATGGTGCTGATCATGGTGATCACGATCTTCGTCTATACCGGCACGCATCTGCTGCTCGATACGCGAATGGATGGCAACTATCTGACGCTGTTGCTGATCGCCGCGATCGGCGCGGTATCGATGGTCTCGCTCGGCTTGCTCGTGGCCGCGCGAGTGACCAGCGAGGAGCTTGCGGGCGGGCTGCTAAACATCATCAACTGGCCAATGATGCTGCTCTCGGGCGTCTGGTTCTCGCTGGAGGGCGCTGGCGATCTGATTCAGCAGGCCGCGAAGATATTTCCACTGACGCATATTCTGGATTCGGCGCGAGCGGTCATGTTGGACGGGGCAACGATTATCGACGTCCTGCCGAGCTTGCTTGTGCTCACGGCGATGAGCGTCGTATTCCTCGGGCTCGGCGCCCGCTTCTTTCGCTGGCACCAGGTTTAATGGCTTACGAACTTATAGACATCGGCGCGAACCTCGCCCACGACAGCTTCGACGACGACCGCGACGAAGTACTCGATCGCGCGCAAAGCGGCGGCGTCGGACGCATGGTGGTGACAGGCAGCAGCGACGACAGCAACCGCCGCGCACTGGAGTTGTCGCGCAAGTACCCGGGCGTTCTGTACTCCACCGCGGGTGTGCATCCGCACCACGCGTCGGATTACACGGACGAAAGCGACGCACTGATCCGGGAACTGGCAAGCACGCCGGAGTGTGTCGCGGTCGGCGAATGCGGGCTCGACTATTTCCGGAACTTCTCGCCCCGACAGGCGCAGCTCGAGGCGTTTCGGCGGCAGCTCGAGATCGCCGTAGAGACCGGCAAGCCCGTTTTCCTGCACCAGAGGGACGCCCACGATGACTTCGTTGAAGTGCTCGAACCTGCCCTGCCCCGCGTCGCGCGTGCCGTCGCCCATTGCTTCACGGGCGAACACGAGTCGCTGCGCGAGTATCTGGCGATGGGCCTGTACATCGGCGTCACCGGCTGGATCTGCGACGAGCGCCGCGGCAAGCACCTTTACGATATCGTCTCCATCGTTCCCGACGACCGTCTGTTGATCGAGACCGATGCGCCCTATCTGCTGCCGAGGACACTGAGACCGCGGCCGAAGACAAGACGCAACGAACCGGTGCATCTCACGGAAGTGCTAAGAGTCGTGGCTGAAGCTCGTGGTCAGACCGAGGAACACGTCGCGAAGATCACGACCGAGAATGCGGTTCGATTCTTCGGGCTCGATTAGGCGCGATCGATCGGCAACCACATGATGTGGTCGAGGTGGACCTCTGAGCCGAGCTCGAAGTCGGCCGTACCCATCTCGCGGAAGCCGTATTTCTCGTAGAACGCGATCGCCCAGTCCGCCTCGGACCAAACGCTCAGCCAGATGCCGTCTACGAGCCGTTCTCGAGCATGCGCGACGGTGCTGTCCATCAGCAGCCCGCCAACGCCGCGGCGCTGGAATCGGGTCGAGACGTAAATCTGCTGGACCTCGACCGCAGTGTCAGCGTCGACGCATTCAGGCGGGCTACCGTCCAGAATCTTGACGAGACCTGCGCAATCGTCGGCTTCAGAGGCGACAAGATAGGTGACTCGTGGAAGGGCCATCTCGCGGCGTATTGCGTCGACGCCGAAGTAGCGCTCGACGTGCGCGGCTATGTCGTCGTCACTGGCTGTACCGCCGTAGGCATCCCAAAACGCCGCCTGACCGACCTCCGCGAGCGCCAGTGCATCGTGGGTTATCGCGTTCCTCAGCGTGATCATGCTCAGCGCTCGGCGTGCTTTCGGATCAACTCCCAGTGCGGCAGGAACGCTTCGATCTTCACCTCGGCTGCTTTCTTGTCCGGTTCGCCGAACTGGTCGATTAGCTGATCGAGCGTTGCCACGTGCTCTGGCTGCCCTTTACTGAACTCGGCACCGTCCAGGAACAGCACTCGGCCATCGACCGGCACCTGACGGATGATCTGGCGGATGGCTGCGATTCGGTCGTAAAGCCCAGGCAGTGGATTCGAGAACGTGAAGCG
>CALZMR010000348.1 GCA_945788575.1 uncultured Woeseiaceae bacterium | reverse complement strand
TGACATGTCAACTTCTGAGCAACATTATTAGAAAAAAAGCATATGCGCCTGGTTGTTCTCGTGCAGGCCATAATCTTCGGCTCGATACACTTTCAGTGGGGGCTCGGCGGAATCGTCATGACGACGATCATGGGCGTCGTCTGGGGAGCGGCGTTTATCCTCTGTGGCCGAAACCTCTGGATCGTGATTGCTGCGCATTCAGCTGCGCACATTCTGCTGGTCACGCAGCTGTACTCTTCGCCGGCGCCAGCGTAAGCGGCAAGGGATCGAATTTTCCGAGAGAGCTCCGAACCGGAGTAACGCTGCGGGCAAGAAACCTGGCCTCGCGACGTGCTGCTTGCGCGCTCGTCAAAACTGCAAGAGATCGTCGCAAAGGCAGACCCCGACGACGGTTGCGAATGCTGCAAGACGCAATGGCTAAAGGATTCTCAAACACTGTCGATAACTGATCCTGAGTGTATTTACATAATCACCAACCGGAGTGCGTACGAATTGGCGCATCACATTCGGACGGAGAACGAATTATGGGTATTTCAGGAATTGCCGGAGCACCAACGGGATCGCTGCCGGCGAATAGTCAATCGCTTAGGGGCGATCCCTCGAAATTCGATTCCCGTGTGCCGCGTCTTGATGATGGGCACTGCACGAAAATCGGATGTGGCACGGCACTGCGCGCGTTTCGACACGAACTCCGCATGTCACTGCAGGCCCAATTCAATTTCGAGTTTCGTGCACAGCAACCGGCCTTCGCCGCGAACGCCGAGGCTACCGGCCCGGAAGATGTGGCCAATGAAGCACTGGGCGTAGCACGCCGGGTTGTCGCCCAGTCGCCAACGACAGCAATGAAGTCCTTGGTCGCAATCCGCTCCCGCGTAGAGGAGTCGGCAGGTTTCGCCCGCGAGGCCATTGGCGGCGAGGAAGATTTCAACGACGTGCGCGAGACTCTGGCGCGAATCGGCGCGGGCCTGGCGGATCTGGAGGCTGAGGCCGTAGCGATCCGAGAGGCGTCCTCGTCGATCCTCGATGTGGACATGTCTACCAGGCAGCGCTCGAAAATCACGATTCGTACTCAGGAAGGAGACGTCGTCAAGCTCTCGCTGAAGCGTGAGGACGCGATATCTGCGTCGACCTCCCAGGAAACAGACGGCGATTCGTTAGTGAGTAATACTGAAATCGAGTTCTCCAGCCGCTCACGGATGCTGTTGAGTGTTCGTGGCGACTTGAATGAAGCTGAACTCAGCGCGGTACAGGCCGTGATCGAGCAGGCTCAGAAGATTGCCGATGCATTCTTCGGCGGCGACATCGGTGCAGCGTTCAACAGCGCGCAGGGCATGGAGTTTGACAGCGACCAACTCGCAAGTGTCGATATGCGTTTTCGAATGCGCCAAGTCACGAACGTGACCTACTCCGAAACGACCAGAGCTCGGCCGGTGCTCTCGGAGATCCCGACCCCAGTCATAGGTGAGACACCAGTGCCAGCGGTCGAGTCCAAGGCCGGACCAGAGTCGGCCCCCACGTCTGCTCCGGTGGTGAGCAAGCCCGTTAGCATGGCGATTCCTGTCAAAGACCTGCCCGTGCCAGGTCAAAATATCAGCAGCGATATCGTCTCGCCATCGCGCGATAGCATCAGCGCGTTCATCGAGATGATCGGCAGCTTCCTGCGCTCGGCAAACGAAGGATTCGATACCGGGGTCGGCAACACCTCGATCAATTATCGCTACTCCCAGTCGTTCAAGCTCCAGATACTGCAGGCGGTGATTCATGCCGTTGCGCCGGATGACGCCGGTGACGCCGGGTCCAACGCGGTCGAGGCGATCGAAAACCTGAAAGAGGCTGAGAGCGAGTAAGGCGCTTCTTACTTTCGAACGCTGCTCGCGTCGAACAGTGATCTACCTCAGCAGTCCGCCGACCCATTTCGCGACTTCGATGTCAACGATTGCGGACTGACGTTTGCGGCGACCATCGTTCTGGTACGAGAGGGATCGATTGACGGGCAGCTTCGCTGCTTTGGATCGTCGCTTCGCTCCTCGCCCTACGGGCGTAGTCAGTTTAGGTACTTCCTCGAATTGACTGACCCCGCGCCCGGCGGTCATCCTTTCCAGAGCGGTGGTCGTTGCTGAGGAGGTGTGCGATGAGCGATTACATGGACCGGTTGAGCGCCAGGATCAAACGACTTAAATCTGATGCAAACGCGCGCAACGACTGGCGCAGGGCGCGTATCGAGATCGAGAAACACGGCGGGCGGTGGAGAGCCGAAAACGGCACCGTCTTTGAGCTCAGGGACGGCGTGATTTACCAGTACATGACCGAAGACGGGGTAAGCAATCTCATCATCTCGGCGGTCGACGCGCCGGTGCCCTATATCGCCTCCCTTGATATCGATGCGCAAGGTCTATCACCGGAAAGGCGCCAAGCTCTTCTGAAGGAACTCGAAGAAACCGCGGCGCGCCTGAATGAACCGGCTGAAGAATACGTGATCATCGTCAAGGGCGACTGGCTCACGAAGATATCGAAAAAGCGCTGGAACACGTTCGAATGGAAGCGGCATCTCGAGCCGACGAAATTGACGCGTACGGCGAGAAGAACAAAAGGAACGAGTTTCGTTTTCGACCCGAATCTGATCTACGAAGGGGACGTATTCAGGGTTATAGCCTGAAACGAGACAGGCAGTCGGCCTGCTCGCTTCACGACTTCGTTGTCGGCAATTGCGGACTGACGTTTACGGAGAAGATCGGCGGCGAACCTGCGTCCCCAGTCCGCCCACCCACTTCGCGACTTCGATGTTGGCGATTGCGGACTGACGTTTACGGAGAGGCTCGGAAATGTTCTAGCCTGTTAGGAGAGAGCGGGATGAACGCTGCGCCTGCGGCTCCGCGTTCGCGATTGCGGACTCGAGAACCTTCTTCA
>CALZMR010000347.1 GCA_945788575.1 uncultured Woeseiaceae bacterium | reverse complement strand
TGAATTTGCCCCGAGTACCTTGCGGACTCCGATTTCCTTGGTTCGCTGTGCGGCCATGAACGCCGCGAGACCGAACAACCCGATCAATGCAAGCGCCAGTGCGATGAAGGCAAATCCCGCCAGCGATGCGTTCATGTACTTCAGGATATCGTAGACGTCATTAAACGTCTCATCCAGGAAACGGCCCTGCATCGGGTAGTCGGGAACCACACGGTCCCAGGCTGCCTCGATCTGCGCGACGCTGTCCATGATGTTGCCACCCGTGATGCGGACTGAGCCGATACGGATGTAGTCGGGTTCCCAGACGTACATCCAGGGTTTCTCGGCATTGAAGAGTCCCGTGATGTTCTGCGTGGGCGCGACGCCAACGATGACATACTCAGGCACGCTGCCGTCTTCCTCGTCGTAGTTGTAGAAGCGCTCGTTGATCGCTTCTTCCGGGGAGGCGATGCCGAGTCGCTCGAGCGCCATTTCGTTGACGATGACGTTGACGACCTCGGAGTCTTCAGTTTCCGCATCATTTGCAATGTCGCGATTGAGCCGGCGACCGGTGAGCAATGGCATGTCGTAGGTCTCGAGGAACTCCGGCGTCATGCTCATGTATTGCAGGCCGAATTCACCGGCTTCGTCACCGGGTAGCCGCGATACTGAAGTGGAGGAGTTGTTTTGCTCGTACGGCACCTGGCTCGAAAAGGCGACGCTGTCGACGTTCGGCAGCGATTCGAGTTCGTGGCGCAGCGTGTCGAGGCGTTCCCTGATGCTTTCGACGTTGAGGCGGTCCAGCGTATAGATCTCGGAGCGCGGGAAAATGTAGCTCGATTCCTTCACCTTCTCGTTCTGCATGTAAACGATAGCGACGAGCGCAAGCATGAATGCGGATATAGCAAACTGCGCACCGATCATGACGGCGCGCATCCGTGAACCTTTCTTGCCCTTCCTTGCGGAGTCGCGCAGCGCGTCAATGGGGCTTGCGCGCGTAATGAGCCAGGCCGGGTACAGGCCGGCCAGCAGCCCTACGGCCGCGGTTGTGGCGACCAGCCACGGCAATGTCGTCAGGTAATTCAGCGTGAGCGCCTTACCGGTCGCGTTGTTGAACAACGGGATCAGGACTTCGAGCACGGCAATCGCGATAAGCATCGCGATTGCGGCAATCACGAGGCTTTCGACGAGGAACTGTGCCAGCAGTTGTCGCTGTCCGGCGCCCATGGTTTTGCGCATGCCGACTTCACGGCTGCGTCCGAGCGACTGGGCGGTTGCGAGGTTCGTGTAGTTGACGCACGCAACAACCAAAACGAGAAAGCTCAGCAGCGAGATCACGCCGATGACCGGGATGCCAATCAGGTCCCAGATCGCCGTATTCGCGTGTGTGAGCGGATGCACGTTGAAGGACGTAATGACCTCTGCCCTCTCCTTCGGAACAGAGTTCTCGAACAGGTTATCCATCTGCGTTTGCAGCCAGGTCTGGTCGAGCGTGGGCGGAAGCAAAACGTAGGTCATGTTGCCGATGGAAAGATTATTCCAGTCTCCGTTAACGTCGAATTCACGCGTGCGGGACAGCGCCTGGATCGGCGCCACGATGGTGATGACCAGGGAACTGAAGTGCGAGTTGAGTGGTACATCTTCGATGACGGCGCCGACATAAAAGTCGAATTCGTTGTCCAGCGTGACTACTTTTCCGATGACGTCCGTCTTACCGAAGTATTTGATCGCCATCGATTCACTGACCAGCAGTGCGGAAGGGTCCTCGAGCACGCCGCTGTCGCCGTGGATGTAGTTGAAATCAAAAATCTGCAGGAAGGCCGGATCGGCAAACCTGATCTGCTCGTAGAAACTGTCGGGATCCATCGTGACGAGGAACTCACGCAGAATCGTACGGGCAACTGCGTCGACATCGGAGATTTCGGCCTCGATCAGCGGACCGACCGCGGACTGCACGGAATTGAATTCGGTGACACCGACATTCAATTCAGGCGACGCTGTGGCGCCGATCGTATAAGTGCGGTCGTAATTGTCGAAAAACACGTCGTGCGTGCGCTCGTAGTTCACGATCAGGCCACCAAAGACGTAGATGGTCATGCCGATCGCCAGGCCCGTAATATTGATCGCTGCAAACGCCTTGTTCTTGCGCAGGTTGCGAAGGGCTATTTTTACGTAGTTCCAGAACATAGGATTCCCCGTATCGCTCGCCGTTTCAGGCGGCGCGCGTGTTGTCGGTGATGACGTGGCCGTCGAACAGGTTGACCGTACGGTGCGCGTAATCCGCATGCGCCGGTGAGTGCGTCACCATCACGATCGTCGTGCCTTCCTTGTTCAGCGAACGCAGCAACTCCATGACTTCCTGGCCGTGTACCGAGTCGAGATTTCCTGTCGGCTCGTCGGCGAGGATCAACGGTTGGTTGCCGACGACGGCGCGGGCAACGGCGACGCGCTGTTGCTGGCCGCCCGAGAGCTGCCCGGGCATGTGCTTGGCGCGATGCGCAATACCCATGCGGTCCATAACCTGTTCGACGCGTTTTTTGCGTTGCGATGACGGCATGTCGTGATAGAGCAGGGCAAGCTCGATATTCTCCGCAACGCTGAGTTCGTCGATCAGGTTGAAGTTCTGGAAGATGAAGCCGATGTTCTTCTTACGAATATCACTGCGCTTTGCCTCGGAGTACGGCGAAATATTTTCGTCGAAGAAGTAGTAATCGCCGTCCGAAGGATTGTCGAGCATGCCGACGATATTCAGCAGCGTCGATTTCCCACAGCCCGACGGCCCCATGATGGCGACGAACTCTTCCTGCGCGATCTCCAGGTTGACGCCATTAAGTGCAACCGTTTCGACTTCGTCTGTCTGGTAGACCTTGAACAAGTTGTGAAGCTTCAGCATTTGGTTTCCCCTTGCTATGAACCGGTGTTCGGATGAATTACTCGCTGTCGAGCATGAGCCGGTCCATGCCGACGTAACTCGTGTACGGTGAGGTTATGACTTGCTCGCCCGGCTCGAGGCCGTCGAGTACTTCGATAAAATCGGTATTGCGGCGGCCGAGACGCACGGTGCGCCTGATGGCTTCCGCACCGTTCGGTGAGACTACAAACACCCAGTTGCCGCCGGTCTCCTGGTAGAACGACCCGTTCGGTATCAGGACAGCGTCGGTGTTGTCACCGAGCGTCAGGCGCAGCTGCAGCGTCTGGCCGCGACGCAGGCCGGCGGGTTCTTCGTCGAACATCATGTCGACTTCGAACTGGCCTTCGTTGACCTGCGGATAGATCTTGGCGGTGCGGAGCTCGAGGTCGCGGCCGTTGTGCGTTGCGACGGCAGTCTGGCCGATGTCGACGCGACCGAGATAGAACTCGTCGATCCGCACGTTGAGTTGGTACGTGTCGGGGTCGACTATCTGTCCCAGGCGGCCGCCACGCACGATCGACTCGCCGACCTCGACGCTGAAACCGGAGAGTTTTCCGGGAACCGGTGCGCGTACGTTCAGGTCGTCGAGATTCTTGCGTTCAAGCGCGAGACTCGTATCAAGCTGAGCGCCTGCGGCGCGCAGTTGCCTGAGTTGCGCCTCCTGCAAGCGCGCGTCGGTCGCCTGGCTCTCGAGCGTGACTTCTCGGCGGTTCCGATAGTAGTTCAGTTCGTCCTGCAACTCGTCGATCGTCGACTGCGAGACCCTGTCCTTGGCGGCGAGTTCCTGCTGTCGTTCGATGCTGCGTGTCAGGCGAGTGATCTGGTAATCGATCTCGACGAGGTTGCGCTTGTGCGACAGGCGGTTTTGTTCGAGCTGCAATTCGAGCGTGCGCATGAAATTGAGCTGCTCGGTGACGGCGGCTTCGCGGCCCAGCACCTCGAGCTGCAGGTTGGTGTTCGACAGCACGACGATCGGATCGCCGGCTTCGACGACTGTGCCGTCCTCGACCAGGACACTGTCGACCCGACCACCTTCGACGGCGTCGAGATACACGGTGCTGCGCGGCACGAGGCGGCCGCGTAGTGGCACGAAATCTTCGAATGTGCCGACCGTGACCTCCGAGACGGCGATGCGCTCGGAATTGATGCTGAGGCTGCGACCGCCAAGGAGCGTAGTCACGAGCCACCAGGCGAACAGCAGTGCAAGCACGCCCGCGCCGCCGTACATGAGCTTGCGGCCGAGCGGCGTCTTCTTCTCGATGCGCCGGTCCATGCCCTGGCCGGATACCGACACGCCGGCATCGCGTTGTGATTGTCTGAGGCTCGAAATCTTGGTCACAGTGGTTTCCGCAGTTTCTCCTTACCCTGTACATAGCAAGAGCTGTGCCAACTTCGTAAGTACCTGATTTGTAAGGTTTAGGTTAGTCAGATTCGTGTCGGGGCCTGGCACTACTGTACGAATCCGTACACCAAGTGTACGATTTCGAACAGTTTCGGGAGCGGCGATGAGCAACACCGGCACAATTCTGATCGTCGATGACGACGACGATGTACTGACAGCGGCGCGGTTGTTGCTGCGGCGTCGTTTTGCCGAGGTCATTAC
>CALZMR010000346.1 GCA_945788575.1 uncultured Woeseiaceae bacterium | reverse complement strand
TCGTCCAGCGCCTCAACGCCCAGGGCTTCAACGGGCAGGTCGCCCGACACAATTTCCGGAGCATTGACGACGGCCGCCAGCATGTTGGCATAAAACGCGCCGGTCGCCGGCGCTACGAGGCGGCGCAGGCCGAACACGAAATGCCTGGCCTCGACCCTGTCGCCGTTGGACCAGCGTGCCTGCTCTCGCAAATGGAACGTATAGGTCAGTCCATCTTCGGACAGGTCCCAGCGTTCGGCCGCTGCCGGCACCAGTTCGCCGGTCGGAGAGTACCCAAGGAGGCCCTCACCTATGTCCCGCAAGACTTCTGCCGCCTGGGCGCTTCTTGCCGTGTGCTGGTCCAGCGACTCGGGGTCCGTGGGAAGGCCGCGCTGCAGAACGACACCGGTATCCGGCGCGTCACCCGAACAGCCGCAGACCACAACAACTGACAGAACGGCAAGCAACAACAGGAACCGGGTCGATTTCATCGGCAAAGAATACCTGATTGCTGAGCCCTTTCGCCCGGCCAGGTCTCATGGATGTTATTGTTCCCGCTGCTGTTCCGGCTGTTGGGGGCCGCGCTATGCGGGGTTTCATAGAAGAGCTTCGTTATCGAAACGTGCTCCGCGTTGCGGCAGCGTACGTCGTTCTCGGCTGGCTGATTGCGCAAGTCGCTGACCTGGTTGCCAGCGTGTTCAAGCTGCCCGACTGGTTCATGCAGATGCTGATCGTTTTGCTGCTGCTCGGGCTGCCCGTTGCGCTTGTCCTGGCCTGGGCCTACGAGCTTACACCCGAGGGCGTAAAGAAGGCTTGGGAGGTGCCGGCCGACGCGCCAAAGGACCCCCGTGCAGGTCGTGTCCTGAATATCGTAACAATAGTGACGCTCGTCATCGTCATTGGCTGGCTCGCCTGGGATAAGCTTCACCGCAGTGCACCAGCGCCCTTGTCGACGGACAAGTCAATCGCGGTCTTGCCCTTCGACGACTTCAGCCCGGCCGGCGACCAGGCCTGGTTCGCCGACGGGCTGACCGAAGAAATTCTCAACTCGCTCGCTCGCACGACCGACTTGCAAGTGGCCTCCCGAACATCGTCGTTCGCCTATCGCGATTCGAGCGAAGACATTCCGGCCATTGCGGGGGCGCTCGGCGTCGAGCACATCCTGGAAGGTTCGGTGCGCCGCGCGGGTAAGCGCTTGCGAGTCACAGCGCAACTTATTCGTGCGGCAGATGACAAGCATCTCTGGTCCGAGACTTTCGACGGTAGGAGCGACGATTCAATCCAGATTCAGGAAGAAATCGCATTTGAAATAGCCAATGCGCTGCAGACTGCGATGGATCCTGAGGAGCTCGCTCGCATGGTATCCGCAGGCACGCGCTCAGTCGAAGCCTGGGAAACCTACTTGCGCGGACTGGCGCTGGATGCACAGGTATCCGATCAGAATGACCTCGATAGAGTGTACGACGTCATCGCTGTATTCGAAGAAGCGTCAAGCATGGACCCAAGCTTCGCCGATGCGCAGCTGCAGCTCGCCGAAAAGTGGGAGAAACAACTCGATCCGACATCGCTTCATTACGTGCCGTCAGGCCCGCCACGTTCCGAAAAGCGTCTGCGCTACGAAAAAGCGATCAACGCCGCCATCAAGCACGCCCGTTCCGACATGACGCGGCTCGAAGCCGAAATGCGCGCCGCTGCTTTTGATGTGCGCCTGGCCGATCAGGTCGCGCTGGCCGAGCGAATGGTCGAGCTTGAGCCGGGCAGGCGCATTGGCTGGGCCTGGCTGGCTTATTTGTATCAGATCATTGGGGAATTCGAAAAAGCTCGCGATGCCGGTTTTGAGGGTTGGGCCCGGGAGGCAACGATCGACGTCCGCGACGGAGCGATTATCGAAAACGTACACCGCGCCAGCCCGCAAGATGCTGTCACGCTCGTCGACGAAGCCCTGCAATCACCAAGTCCCACCGCTAACGTTATTTACCAATCGCATCGCGCACTACTCGCCGTGGGGCAGATTGAGCGGGCGGCCGGTCTGATCGACATGTACAGGGAACGCGCGAACGATGAGGAAGGCGTATTGATAATGCGGCTGCGCCAGGCCTGTGCCGAGGATCGTGTTGCTGAAGCCGATGCGCTTTACGAGGCACTGGACCCAGGCTCAAACGTCCAGTGGCTGTACCTGAAAACGCTCGGCTTTGACGATCGCGCACGTGAGCTGCTTCGGCCGCTCGACACGCCGGAAAACCTCGTCACCTTAAGCGGCTACCTGAGCTACCGGTTTTTCGAGCCACGTGATTATCCGCTGCTTTGGCGGGTACTAACCGCGCAGGACATCAATCGCCCCCCCGCGACGACGCTAGCCTATCGCTGCCAACGTTAGTCGCCTGTCAGGCGCTCTTCCGAAGCTGCCGCTTCTTCAGGTGAATCAACAGCAATGAAACCGCCGAAGGCGTCATGCCTTCAAGGCGCGACGCCTGGCCAAGGGTCACGGGACGAGAGACTTCAAGTTTTTGCCGCGCCTCGTTCGAAAGTCCATCGACAGCAGAATAATCGATGTTCTCTGGCAGGCGCAGCGACTCCTGTTTGGCGTGCTTCGAGATTTCGCGCGCCTGGCGCTCGATGTAACCGGCGTACTTCGCCTGCACTTCGAGCTGCAGCTCGATCTGCTCGCGCTGTTCGTCGCTGGCAAGCGCCGTCGATTCGAACGCGCCCACCCCGGACAAACCGCACACGGCCACGTAGTCGAGTTCCGGGCGACGCAACAAGTCGGCCGCCGTGCACTCGCGCTGCAGCGATTTGCCGATCAACAGTTCGTCGTTCTCGCTCAGCAATTGAGGCCGCAGCGTTATGCCAGAGAGCCGTTGCTGCTCACGTGCGACGAATTCCCGTTTCGTTTCGAATACCGTCCACCGTTCGTCATCGACGAGGCGAAGCTCACGGCCGATCGGTGTCAGGCGA
>CALZMR010000345.1 GCA_945788575.1 uncultured Woeseiaceae bacterium | reverse complement strand
TGGATCTGTAGCTATTGTTGATTAATATTTGGGGTCAGAGTAAAAACTTTTGCGTTATCTCTGACCTCGAATATTCAGTCTTGTTTCTACTCTGACCCCAAATATTGCTGATCATATGGTTGTTTGTGAACTTCAAGACCGGGCTGCCCAATCATGGAGGAAACTCGCGGTACGCCTGATTGAGCCAGAGAGATGCTTGCCCGCGCCTTGTTGACGCCGTAGAGACGTCACCGAACGTCTTGATTCCGGAAACAGGCTTCAAGCACGTGACCGTCAGTCGTCGCGTGTTGATCGGTTCGACCACTCCGGTCGTATCGATCCGGTACTTACACGCCAGAATGACAATTTCTGACGCATAAAACTCAACTGCTGCCGAGCCCTGGGCAGCCGCATGCGCTATAGCTGGACGGGTGCGAAACAAGCACCTGTCGATAATTTGCGTTGGGCACCAAAGCTTTTGATCTCCGCCGACGCGGTTTGCGCTCACTGAACAGGTGTTAACCCACTTATACCGCCCGGAGGGCAAGACAATGGCTACAAAAATCGATACAGAGCGCCACGTCCTGGTAGAACTCAAGCATTCGGATGCGATCTTCGCCAGCGCACTGACGCTCGACGGCGCGCCGGAACAGCCGATGACGAAGGACATCCTGAAGAACCTTCCAAGTTGTCACCTCGACCAGGAATTTGGAGCAGTAGAAGTTCCAGCAATGCTGCGGCCGGGAGTTGCCGAAGATTCGAGAATCGACCCATACGACTTGAATATGGGTGAAACAGTCAGCGAGGCGCACGAAGACAGTACTTACCTGACGCGCGCAACAGTCCCTGACAGCCAGATTGAGAGTTTCGTGGCCGAAGCGAAAGCTGACCCAAACGTACAAGCGGTGTTCGCGGATCCGCTCATTGAAGAAGCCGACACGGCTGAACAGTCCGACGCTGAAGTAATCGCCGCATATCCCCGAATCTGCCCCGGCTCACCGCCGCTCGGCACGGATCGGCATGTTGCCGCGCGAGTCGGCGTACCGTGGTTGCGGCGTCGTCGCATGGACGGTCGCGGCGTTTACATGGCGATCGTCGATACGGGCATCAATCTCCGTCATCTGCGCAGCCGCGGAAAGAATCCGATTCTGGATTCCGGCCGAAGCTGGATGGCGCGGCCCGGCGACATTCCGGGAAGACTGCCTGTCGGGCACGGCACGATGGTGGCGTACGACACGATGATCGCCGCCCCGCGGGCAACCCTGCTCGATATCGCATTGCTGCGATCCACCCGCAGAGGTGGCTCGGTCATGGCTGGCCTGCTCAGTGACGCGATCCGGGCCTATGTGCACTTGTACCGCGTCATCCGCGGCCCGCATCGCCCTGGCGCCTCTCCGTCGCTTGTGGTCAACAACAGTTGGGGGATGTTCCACGGTTCCTGGGACTTCCCGGTCGGACACCCGGGTCGGTATCAGGACAACCCGAGGCATCCGTTCAACCGGATCGTTGGCGTACTGGCGCATGCCGGCGCAGACATACTGTTTGCGGCAGGAAACTGCGGCAGAGAGTGCCCCGACGGCCGTTGCCGCGGTGTGACAAATGCGGGTATCTACGGCGCGAACTCGCACCCGCAGGTGATTTCGGTTGCCGGCGTAGACGTACTGAAGCGCCGAGTCGGCTACTCCACGAGTGGCCCCGGCAGGCTCATGTATCTCAAACCCGACGTCTGCGGTTATACCCACTTCCGCGGTTCAGGCGTTTATTCGGCGGACGGTGGCACGTCGGCCGCAACGCCGGTTGTTGCAGGGCTGGTCGGTGCGTTCCGGAGTCGTTTCCCCTTCAGGGCAAGTGACTTTCGCACGTCGCCAGCGGCAATTCGGAATCTGCTCACGCGCACCGCGGAGGACCGCGGCAGCGTCGGATTCGATTTCGACTACGGTTGGGGCATCGCTAATGGCCGACGACTGGCACTGCTCCGCAGTCTCAGCGTGATGCAGGCGCAGGACGAGGCAGCGACATCGATCGACGAGCTGACAGATGTCGAAGCCATTCTTGACCGCATCGAGGGCCTGCATGAGGTAGAGGCCACGTTCGAGGAAGCTGAGGCGGAATACTCAGAACCCGTCGCCGAGATCACCGAGGCCGAGAAGCTCGAGCTCGCGGAGATGGAGCAGATGCAGGCCCCGGTTGTGACCGGGTACGAGGGCGAGAAACCACCGCCGCGTACGAAGAAGGCGAAAGGCAAGAAAGCAGCATCGAAGACGAAGGCCGCTGTGTCCGACGAGGGTCAAAGCGCGGAAATGCACTAGCGTAATCATCGGCCCGCGGCAGTAGCCGCGGGCCGACCTTTTCGCACCGCTTAGCGTGCAGAGGTAAAATTATCCGCCGAATCCAGGCGCGGAGGACGAACCATGAGCAAGGTCATGCTGACTATTCACGATCGCAGCCCCGATCTCACGCTCGACGACCTCATCAGGGAACTGAAACTGTCGGAAGCCGACGTCGACATGGAGTACGGACTCCAGCCGATTGACCCGGCAGCCGGCGACTATGTGATTCTTGTCGAGGAATCAGCTGCTCGGCGCATCGATCCCAATCAGGTTGGCGTTTCCGGGCCGTATGCGGACGTGGAGATCGAGACCTTCGGGCCTGAGGAATCGCGGGAACACAATTAGATCGTCACTTCGTCGCAGCACGTTTCAGATACTGTGCCAGGACGAAGTACACCCCGGACTACAAATACAACTGCACCTTCTTCTTGACGGCCTTGGGACACTGGCCAGTGCACCGGCCGAATGCGCGCTCGAACGTCCGCAGATCTCTAAAGCCAACCGCATAAGCGATTTCGGTAATCGACAGATCGCGAGCGTCCATGAGATCAATCGCGCGGTTCACTCGTATCCAGGTAAGCCAGTCGTGGTAGCAAACGCCGGACTTTTTGTGGAAGTACCGGGAAAAGTACGATC
>CALZMR010000344.1 GCA_945788575.1 uncultured Woeseiaceae bacterium | reverse complement strand
CGTACTGTTCCATCCGGCGCAATACTATTTGCTGCCGGATTTGCGATTGCCGCCTTGCTGTTCTTCGGCTCTTTCTCACGCATCGTCACGTTCTTTGTCGTGCCATTTCAGTTTATGAATATTCTGATGGTCAGCTCGATATTCCGGCTACGAAAACGGCTTTCCTCGCCGGACAAGTTCAAGCTCCCCGGATACCCGATCGTGCCGGCGGTTTTCATCTTTGTCATGACCTTGTTTCTGATCGCGGCACTGGTCTACAACCCGCTCGACAGCATGATCGGTGTCGCACTCACGCTGGCTGGAGCACCGGTTTACCGCGTCCTGACACGCGCCCGGCCGGAGAATTCGCATGTCTAGGTTCTCCGACTACTTTCAAAGGCCGAAACCGATCATTGGCATGATTCACTTGCCGCCGTTGCCTGGCTATGCGAATTCGAAGGGCATCGATCACGCGATAAGCCACGCAGTCGCTGATCTACGCGTGCTCGAAGAGGGCGGCGTTGACGGGGTGCTTGTCGAGAACGAGTACGATCGGCCTCATCGGGTCTCCGCCACTCCCGATACGATTGCGGCGATGACGCAAATTACGCGGGCGGTCGTGCAGGAAAGCAATTCGATAGTTGTCGGTTGTGAAATCTTGCTGAATGACCCGCAGGCTTCTCTCGCCGTTGCAAAAGCCTCCGGCGCTGCCTTTATTCGCACCGACTACTTCGTCGATCGCATGACGCGACCTGAGTTCGGCGAGTTCCATATCGACCCCGACGCGCTCATTGCGTATCGAACTGAAATCGGCGCAGACGACGTGCTGATTCTTGCTGACATACAGGTGAAGTATGCAACGATGGTGGATCCGCGACCGTTGCGGGAATCCGCGATGCTCGCACGTACCAAAGGCGCCGATGCCGTTGTCGTAACGGGCGACGAAAGTGGAGATGCGCCATCGGTTCAGCATCTGCGCGACGCCTCAGGATGCGGTGTACCGGTGCTCATCGGAAGCGGCCTGCAGTTCAGGAATGCGGCGACTCTTCTTGCAGAGTGCGACGGCGCGATTGTCGGCACATCGATCATGCAAGAACAGTCAGTATCCTCCGACAATCTCGAGTTGCTCATGTCACACGTAAGACGCGAAGCAGAATGAAAGTCGTTTGCGTTGGAGATTGCGGTGTCGATCATTACCTCCCGTCCGGTGAGCGGCGATTCGGAGGCATCACCGCAAATTTCGCGCGCCACGCGAGAAACGAATTCCGCGCGGACGACGAAATCCAGATCGTTTCCTGCATTGGTGATGACGATGGCGCGAACCTGGTGCGCGCCGCTCTGGCTGCCACGGACATCGATTGCCATATATCGACGATCCCGGGCACGACCCCCACTCAATACATCGAGATCGAAGCAGGCGGTGAAAGAAACTTTGTCCGCTATGACGCGGGCGTTCTGAGTAGTTTTGAATTCAGCCAGGAGCAGCGAGACATTATTGCCGGGAGCGGGCTCTTGGTTGCACCCGTCTACCTGCAGATCGTTGATCTGTTTTCTGAACTGCTCTCCATCGAAACGAGCGGATTAACCGCCATCGACTTCGCAGACTTTCTGCAGCATCCCGACTTCGCCTTGCTCGAGCACAGTATCGATAAAGTGGATATCGGGTTTTTCGGTTTAACCGTCGATGACGCGGCCACTGCGGAGCGAATTGCTTCTCTGGCCGCCAGGCACGACAAGCTATTTGTCATCACGCTCGGCGCGAACGGCAGTCGAGCATTCCACGGTGCGAGAGAAGTTCAATGCGACTCGGTGCCGGTCAGGGAAGTTGTCGATACCACCGGCGCCGGTGACGCCTTTGCAGCCGGTTTTCTTTCCCGCTATTGCCACGGCGCTGATGTTGAGACTTCGTTGCGGCACGGCGCGCAGCTCGCTGCAACCGTTGTCGCGAAACTGGGAAGCTAAAGCGGGAGAGATTGCTTTGTGTTGCTCGTTTTGTGGCTGGCTACGGATATTTGGGGTCAGAGCAATATTTGGGGTCAGAGTAAAAACAGAACGATACCTGGGCTCGGAGCGAGGGCTTTAATTTTTACTCTGACCCCAAATATTTTTGACCAGCTAAGCTTCATCGCGGAAACGCGACATCACTCTACGGACAACCGGCAGCTCACCCAGAAAGTTTGTGCTGTGGAACGCACAGAACGACGCACGGGAGCGACTACTCTCGTTTCTCCAGCATGTCGGTTACTAACGCGCTCGCTCTGCGTCAGAGCCCATCCAGCATGCTCTGCGCCGACTGGCCGACATCGCTGGCCGGATCGATGCTGATCGCCATTTCCAGCGCCCGGCGCGAGGCTGGGGCATCGCCTAGCTGACCGTTGACGAAGCCGAGCGTCAACCAACTCCGCTGGTGCTCCGGATGGGCCGCCACGTTCTCGGCCAGCACCGCAAGCGACTCCGTAGACTGACCCGAATAGTGGAGCGTCAGTCCGAGGTTGTTGCGAATATCCGCGTTGCCCGGATCGAAGCCCAACAGCCGTTCATAGTATTCGGCGGCCTTCGTGTATTCCTGATTAGCGTAGTGCTGATCCGCGAGGAATGAGATCGTCGCTGGATCGTCGGGCATCGCCTCGTTCGTCGTCAGTGACGACAAGGCCTCTTGCATGGCTGCGGACTGCCAGTCACCGAGACCCGCGACCGGCGCCGTTGGCATGGTCGACGATTCGGGCTCGTTTTCGAAGTACGCGCGGGTGGCGAGAAAGATCACGACGCCGTACACAATCTGGAAAACGAGTATCCCGGCCCAGAATAGTTTGCCTTTGGGAAGCATTGACTGTTACTCAACTGATAAGTCACCCCTCTTCGAGGGGCCTGTTGTCTTGGGTGGACTAATTCGCGGCGCGAGTCACGGTGAAACAGTCGCAGCTGCTTCACCTTCCTCCGAAACGTCTGTCACCTCCGGCACGTCCGAAAACGGGCG
>CALZMR010000343.1 GCA_945788575.1 uncultured Woeseiaceae bacterium | reverse complement strand
GGGAGGTCATCAACGCGGGAGGCATCAGCTATGAGTTGGTCCTCGCAGCCGGTGCAGACTCCGAGAGAATCCGATTCTGGTATGAGGGCGAAGAACGGATCATCGCGGGGGAGGAGGAATTCACGGTCAATCAGGACAACATCAACCGGGCGCTGGGCCGCAATCCCATTCTGGTTACCGCGCTCAACCCGGTCATCGGCTACGAGCTCGGCGCTTCGGTGGCCAAACGTGCCTACAAGGAGGGCCGCCCGGTCAAGGAAGTCGCCAGGGAGATGACGGACCTGACCGACGAGGAACTCGATCGACTCCTCGATCCGGCCGAGCTTACCGAAGGTGGCATCAAGCACTAAGACGCTATGCCGACAAGAGGACCGGTTTCGGTCACCCGCCTTCGCGAACGCCTGGCCGATACTCGTCTGCCGGAGGATCCGACCGATGTCGTGCTGCCGCCCGGTTCCGAGCACTGGCCGGCCGACATGCTGGAAGCGCTGACCAGTTCCCTCACGCCCGCTGGGGTACTGATACCCGTGCGCCAAATCGGCCGCGAGCTAAACGTACTCCTCACCCGGCGCTCCGCCGAGCTCAAGCATCACGCCGGTCAGATCAGCTTCCCGGGCGGACGCATGGAGGACGCAGACACCGATATCGCGGCTACTGCCCTCAGGGAGACCCACGAGGAGGTGGGCATCGCGCCGTCCTCGGTGTCGGTTCTCGGATATCTCGAACCCATGCCGACCGTGACCGGCTATGCGGTCACTCCCACAATAGGCCTCGTCGCCAAAGGCGCCTCGCTCGAACTCGATCGAAATGAAGTCGAACTCGCGTTCGACGTCCCGCTCGATTTCCTGCTCGATCCGGAGAACGCTAAACCCGGCGAGCGGGTGTTCGGCGGACGCCGGATACCGATTGTCGAGTTCCACTATGCGCAGCACAGGATCTGGGGCGCAACGGCACATATGCTTCTAAAGCTACAAGAAATAATAAGATAAACAATATTCTATGAAAGAAATCGAGAAACTACTCGAAGTCATGGCAAGTCTCCGCGATCCGGAAAACGGCTGCCCGTGGGACGTCGCGCAGAACTTCGCGACGATTGCTCCGTACACGATCGAGGAGGCCTACGAAGTGGCAGACGCCATCGCTCGCGAAGACCATGACGGACTTCGCGACGAGCTCGGAGACCTGCTGCTGCAGGTGGTGTTCCACGCGCGCATGGCCGAGGAGGCCGATCTGTTCGACTTTGCCGACGTTGCGAACGGCATCAGCGAGAAGCTGATTCGGCGCCATCCGCACGTCTTCGGCGCTGACGAGGAGCGTGCTGCCGGCAAGCAGGACGGCAGCTGGGAGGCCATCAAGGCGGAGGAACGGGCCGGAAAGGGCGACGAAAGCGCTCTGGCCGGCGTCGCGCTGGCCCTGCCAGCCCTCAAGCGGGCCCAGAAACTGGGCAAACGGGCGGCCAGCATCGGCTTTGACTGGGACGACCGGACGGGCGTTCGGGACAAGGTTCTGGAGGAACTTGGCGAACTCGAAGACGCAATCGGCACACGAGAGCCGCTTCGCGTCGAAGAAGAGTTCGGCGACCTTCTGTTCTCGATCGTCAATCTTGCGCGGCATCTGGAGATCGATCCTGAGCAGGCGATGTCGAGTGCCAATCACAAATTCGAGCGGCGGTTTCGGGAGATGGAGCACGAGATCCGGGCAACCGGCAGGGTGCCCCGCGAAATGAGCCTCGCGGAGCTCGAACAGGAGTGGCGGGCCGCGAAACGGCGCATCGAGTAGGGCCCAGCAGGGCGTGTGCCGAGCCATTCATAATCCGTTCAGATAAATGCGGTTTTTTCGCTGTTTGCGTTCAGCCTCGATTCATTGGCAGAGGCTTAGTCTTGTTCCCAGGCTGGTAGAAGACCAGTCGTATTGCAGGGAAGAGACCATGAGCAGACACAATCGCAAAACCAGATTCGCGGCAGCGGTGGCCATCGCCACACTCTCGCTGTCAGGCGCGGCCCTCGCAGACCACGAGCGGGGTCGTACAGTCAGCGTCAGCGGCTATGCTGGCAACCAGGGCGCTCGCTACGATTACGCGCGCGTCATCAGTGCCGAGCCGATCATCCGCTATGTCACCATCACGACGCCGGTTCGCGACTGCTGGCAGGACGTCGAGTACTACACGGTGAACCGTCCGGCGCCGGGCGTTGGCGCCAGCACCTTTGCCGGCGCGGTCGTCGGTGGCGTGATTGGCCACCAGTTCGGCAGCGGCCGCGGCAACGATGCCGCAACCGTGGCCGGTACTCTGATCGGTGCCGCTATTGGCAACGAGGCAGGGCGCAACAATCACGGCTACGTGTCGGAGCGGTATTCTCGTCCGGTGACGCGCTGCGAAACGACGCTGCGCGAGCGCCAGGAGGAGCGAATCGACGGCTACCGGGTCACATACCAGTACCGCGGTGAGCGCTACTCCACGCGTATGCCGTACGACCCCGGCCGCGAACTCCGCGTTCGCGTCGATATCCGCCCGGCAAGCTAAGGGCTGTGAGCCAGATCGTTGCATTCAGCCTGCCGACGTACGACACTTGTCGGCAGGCTGATCGAGCGATAAGCAACTGAAAGCCATATGAATATTGAACCCAAAATCACACTTGCCGCGCTGGCACTCGTTGTTTCGATGCTTGCGGCACCTGCATCGGCACTGATGCACTCCGACGACAACGGCGTCGGCGTCGCAGGTGGGCCCGAAACGGCGCCGCTGGTGATCGCGCAGGGCAACTGCACGTCGCTGTCGCAGGCCGTGGATCAGGTCCGCCGCCGCGGCGATGTGGAACGAGTCATCAGCGCCGAAACGCAGGTTCGGGGCGGCCGCGAGGTACACGTGGTTAAGGTTCTGACGCGCGATGGCCGCGTCACGACTCATCGAATTCCGGGGTGCCCGGTAAACTAACGCACGGGCTGAATCATGCGCTTACTGGTTATCGAAGACGACGA
>CALZMR010000342.1 GCA_945788575.1 uncultured Woeseiaceae bacterium | reverse complement strand
TTCGCGAACCGCTGCCTTGTACGTCGAAACTACTGTTTTTTTTTAAGAATCTCGCACGCGCCGACCACCCTCGATCAGCGGTTCAGACTCGCTATCGAGGTCAGGATTCGGGGCGAATTCGGATGCAGGGCAACCGTTCACCGATACTACACCAGCCATGCGTCGAGTGGATTGCGCTCCCACATATGGACCGCAGAATGTGACCTGCGTCACAGTTTGCTCCGAGACGCCCTTAGCGTTGTCGCGGTAGTTGACATAATTCAGACGGAAACGGGCAGCGTGAGTGTCACCGTCGTGCCTTCCGCCACGACCGAGTCGACCTGGATATCACCACCCATCTTGCGCGTGAATTCACGCGCCTGATACGCCCCAATGCCCATGCCCTGACTCCCTTTTGTGGAGTCGAACGGCCGGAACAAGTGGTCGCGAATGAATCGTTGTGACATACCACTGCCTGAGTCCGATATTTCGATCTCCACGGACTGACCGTTCCGCGCTGTTCGGACGGCTACCCTGCCATCCGACGACGTGGCGTCCTGCGCATTCTTGATCAGGTGCGCGAGCACCATCGTGATTTGCTCGGAATCGACTTCGATCTCGACGTCGGAGCATTCAAGCTTAATCGTCGGAGACGGCTCGTACTCGGCGCAGCGATCGACTGCCGCAGAGACGATAAACTTCAGCGGCGTCTTCCTGACGTGCCGGTCAGGGACGCCGCGTTTGAATCGGTTCATCACGCGATTCATTCGTTCCACGGAATTCGCGATCGTCTGCATCGCGTCGTCCACGAACTCGGGATTGCGTTTGTGTTTCTCGGCATTCTTGATGATCAACGACTGCTGAGCGATCAGATTGTTGAGGTCGTGCATAAGGAATGCACTTAGTCTGTTGTAGGCTTCGAATTGCTGCGATTCGGCCAACAACTGATCTGACTTCTCCTGTGCCAGGTGCACGGCGAGATGATTGCCAACCGTTTTCAACAGATCTCGATCTTCGTAGTTGAGCGTCGGGCGCGGGCCGGGTCGTGTCAGCAGCACAAGCCCGAGCATCTCATTCTGAAACATCAGCGGCACGATCAGCCACGCGTCGTCGACGCCGTCCAGCCATTCAGGCAGCGCGAGGTCGCCGTACAGCGACTGGTTGTGCTGGTATTCCTCGAGATCGATCAACCAGCCATCCCGGAGCATGAAGCGAACGATTTCGCTGTCCGCGGAAATGCTCGGCGCGTCATTGCTCGAATCCTGACTTGCCGCAAGTTCGTAGGTCTGACCAACGTCGTCCAACGCCCACAGAAGTCCGCCACGCCCATCGACGATCTGCGACATTGCCTTGACGACGACCTGGCGAGTCGATGCTTGATCGGCCCCGCTCAGCGTCGTAATCAGCCGCAACCATTCCTCGCGGTAGTCGTACTTGTTCTGGAAAAAGTGTTTGCTAAGAAATACCCGGAGACGCGCGCGCAGCGAACTCGAGAAGAGCATCGTAACGAGTACGACGGCGGCCCCAACGAAGAACACGATGCGGGCGAGTTCGCCCCACGTTCCGCCGTAAAGAACGATCAGGTAGCCACCGAAGCTCATCAGCAGGAGATAAATCCCGACGGCGATCAGCGACGTGGAATAGAAGACGACCTGTCGGGAGACGAAGATCCTGAGTTCCCACTCCGCATTGCGTCTGGCGGCGATCGCGAGCAGCGGCACGAACAGCAGATTGACGGCGCCCCTCGCCAGCCAACTCGCGGAGTCGAGAACACCGAACAGCAGGCCCTGCGAGTAGAGAAACAGGTCGTAAGAGAACAGACCACCAAGTCCGATTACGAGAGCATTGATCGTCCAGCGCGACTCTTGTGGAGTGTTGCGATAAATCTGCTCGACGAGGACAAGACCGACGAGCGCAATGCTGAGGCCACCCCAGATCACGAACGCCGGCACTCCAGCCTCCGGAGAGACGGTCCAGCCCGTGAACCAGGCGGCCATGCCGCCTATCAGCACGGTCAGCCACAAAAGCGTGGCGGCATAGCGAATGGCGCGACCGGCTCCGATCGCACTCATCACTACAACGAGGAAGGCAATCCACGCTCCGCCGCGCAATACCTCGAGCAGGAATACGACAACGTTCGGAATCGGAAGCCCATAGATGTGGGCTGCAAGGCCAAGGCCCCAGGCCGCGCTAACAGCGCAGGCAGCGATCAGGCGCGTCCCGATTCGCTGTCCGTGCCAGCTCGTGAGCAATAGCACGCCGAGTCCGGCGTACAGGATGCCAACGAATCCGTAGGAAACGGCGCCGAGTGCGATCATGACCGATACGACGTCGACGTCGAGAATTGGTAGGCGCGGGTAGGGTTCGAACCTCCGACCTCCGCCATGTAGTGGCAGCGCTCTACCGCTGAGCTACGCGCCTTCAGATTCACGTCGAGCTATCTTGCCCCCTTGCCCCACAACACAACTTCGACGGTCTGCAATATTATCATCACGTCGAGGAAAATCGTCTGGTTCTTGATGTAGTACAGGTCGTACTGCAGCTTCTCGATCGCGTCTTCCTCCGACGCACCGTAGCTGTACTTCAACTGCGCCCACCCGGTCACGCCCGGCTTGACCACGTGGCGCTCCGAGTAATAGGGAATATTGTTTTGCAGGTCCGCTACGAATTCGGGACGCTCGGGTCGAGGTCCGACGATACTCATCTGTCCCGACAGAACATTGAGGACCTGCGGCAACTCGTCGAGACGCGACTTCCTGAGAAATGCGCCGACTCGGGTTACGCGGCTATCGTTCTCCGAGGCCCAGACAGCTTCGCCAGCAGCCTCCGCGTCCTCACGCATGCTTCGGAACTTCAGAACGTCGAATTCGGTGTTGCCCTGACCGACGCGCCGCTGACGGTAGAAAACAGGGGCCGACATCCCATCTTCGATCTCGGAGAATTCACCCATGATAATAATCCCGACGTTGTCCGCCTGCAGGTTGAAGGCAATCCCCATCACGCCATTGGCAAA
>CALZMR010000341.1 GCA_945788575.1 uncultured Woeseiaceae bacterium | reverse complement strand
GGAACGGCGCTGGCGTCCGAGATCGGCCTGATGAAGGCGACGGATCAGCTCTCGGCCATGGAGATGATGGCCGTCGATCCTATTCCGCGCGTCGTCGTACCGAGGTTTCTCGGCGGCGTGATCGCCATGCCGCTGCTGGCCGCCATATTCAGCGCCATCGGGCTTCTCGGTGCGCACCTGATTGGCGTTGGCCTGTTCGGGATCGACGTGGGAGCATTCTGGCAACAAATGCAGTCGAATGTCGCGCTTGATGACGTGTACGAAGGCATCATCAAGAGCGTCGTCTTCGGCGTGGCGGCGAGTCTGTTCGCCGTCTGGGAAGGTTACAGTTCGATTCCGACGGCCGAGGGCGTCGGTCGGGCGACGACACGGACTGTGGTGGTCACCGCCATCGCCGTGCTCGTGCTCGATTTCATGATTACCGCAATGTTCATTTAGAGAAAGATTCAAGAGATTTCGAGGCACTGACATGCAACAGACACGCGCAACTGAATTCGGCACCGGCCTGTTCACACTGCTTGGTATCGCCGCATTGTTCTTTCTTGTTACCCAGACGACCACGGGCAACGATTTCAGCGACGATGAGGCGTTCCAGATCACGGCGCGATTCCAGAACGTCGGCAGCCTGAAACCGCGCGCGCCCGTCTCCATGGCTGGCGTGACGATCGGGCGGGTCACGGAGATCGAGTTCGATCCGGTCATGCTCGACGCAGTCGTCACGATCGTCATCGAGAACCGATACGATCAGTTACCGGACGATTCCGACGCAAGTATCCTGACCGCGGGCCTTTTGGGCAGTCAGTACGTAGGCTTGCAGCCCGGCGGTTCGGACATATACCTCGCCGATGGTGACGAGATACTATTTACCCAGTCGGCAGTCGTCCTCGAGAACCTGATCGGCAAGTTCCTCGTCAATCGAGATTCCGACGATACTGAATAACAGCCTGGAGATACTTCATGCGCCGCATTCTCGCCATTTTGCTCGCCATGTTTGCCGTTTCTACGGCGGCGGCAGCGCAGAGCCCGAACGATCTGATTGACGAAGCTATCGTCGAACTGAGCGCAGGCCTCGAAGGCCGACGCGAAGAGCTCGCGGAAGATCGCGAGGCGTTGCACGAACTGATCAACGAAATCCTCCTGCCGCGCTTCGACCGGCGCTACGCGGCACAGCTCGTACTGGGCCAGCACTGGCGTGCGGCCACGGACGAGCAGCGTGGTCGCTTCGTCGAGGCGTTCTACAACGCGATGCTTCGCCAATACGCCGATGGCGTATTGGAGTTCCAGCCGGACCAGATCCAGGTACTCCCTTTCAGAGGCGACGATACTGAGCGCCGGACGATGGTGCGCACGATCGTGCTGCTCGAGGACGGTACACGGGTGCCCGTGAACTACGGGCTCGTGAAGCGCGACGAAGGGTGGCTGATGTTCGACGTCACGATCGAGGGCGTATCCTACATACGCAATTTCCGCGCAGAACTCGACTCGGAGATTCGCGCTGGCAGTCTCGAGCGTGTGATTACGCGATTCGAGAACGACGCCGAGGGAGCAGCCGAAGGAGAGGACGATGGTGAGAGCGGCGACGCCGGCCAGACCGCGGTCGAATAATTTCGAGCTCGAGGACCTGGGCGATGGGCGCTTCGCGCTCAAGGGCGACATGTCGTTCGTAACCGCCGAGCGCATCCTTCAGGCGAGCGAGGAACCGTTCGAGGAGCACACCCGTATCGAAGTCGACCTGGCCGAGATCGAGCGCGCCGACTCAGCCGGTCTGGCGCTGTTGCTGGAGTGGATTACCTGGGCGAATCACACCGTGCGCGAGATTCGCTTCACCAACATGCCGGAGCGTGTGCTGGCGATAGCAAAGACCACTGAAGTGGATAATCTTCTCGAGCGCGGCGAGCGCTGGGCGGGTTTTATCGAAGCGCCCGAGAACGACTAATTCCCTTCGTCGGCTTCCTCGAAGTCCTCGTCAAAAAAATCGTCGTAGAAGTCGTCGTCCATCGGCGGGTCGCCGTCGTATACCTCGTACTCAAGATTCTGCAGGTATGACTCGCGAATGGTGATGTAGCGATCCTGCGATTCCTCCAGCAGGCCCTCGGCCGCCAGCAGGCGAGCGCGAAGGTTGATTATCTGCAGCACGCGCAGCTTGTCCTTAACGGACGTCTCGTCGTAGTGATAGAGCGGGTCCGCGAGGAAATCGAATGGCATCGCGACCAGGCCTCGGAAGGTGCGCGGGCCCAGGAACGGCAGAACGACGTAGGGGCCGTCGCCGGCGCCCCATACCGCGAGCGTCTGGCCGAAGTCCTCGTCGGTCGGTTCAAGGCCGGCCTTTGATGCGACATCGATCAGGCCGCCGAGGCCGATGGTGCTGTTCATCAGAAAGCGGCCGAGGTCGCTGAAGCCGCGGCCCGGCTTGCCCTGCAGGAAATTGTTCAGCGACGATCTGGGTGTGACCAGATTATCGAAGAAGTTTCCGACGCCGCGGCGCGCGAACGTGGGCATGATCGCCTTGTAGCCCCTGGCTACAGGCTTCAACAGGATGCGATCGGTTACGTCGTTGAATCCGTAGACCCCGCGGTTGAAGCCCTCCCAGGGGTCGTAGTCGACGTTCGAGACGTTCTGACTGCTGCAGGCGCCCAGCAACAGCGCGGCCGCGGCTGCCGCAATTACTCGTTTAGCGTGCATCGGCAAGCGACGAGCGGCCCGGGCGCGTGCGCTGCATCTCCCGCAACTGCTCCTCGGACATGTATTCACGAATGAAATCGATGCGAGCCTCGAAACGAATCCGCTGAATCTCTTCGAGATCCGGCAGCGTCAAGGCGCGTTGCAGGTAACGAATGCCGCCTACAAGGTCGCCGGTCATGAGCTCGTACTCCGAAAGGTAGTAATAGGCTTCGGCCGCATCTCCGGCTTCGCTTGCCGCGCGTGCGATTAACCGCACCTGTTCAGGCGTAGGCGGCACGTTGTTCAACAGATCGAGCAGCAGCGCGTGTGCTTC
>CALZMR010000340.1 GCA_945788575.1 uncultured Woeseiaceae bacterium | reverse complement strand
GCCCAGGCGGAGCGCGGAGCGGGCTGCATCCATGGCGGTGTTACCGCCGCCGATGACGACCACGCTCTCACCGTCGACGCGCACGTCTCCGTGATACACGTGATCGAGGAACTCGATGCCCTGCACGACTGCTTCGGTGCCATCGAGCCCCAGCCGCAGGTCGCGCTGCTCCTGCAGGCCGGTGGCGACGAGCACGGCATCGTTCTCCCGAGCCAGGTCGAACAGCGCCTGGCGATCGACCGGGTGATTGGTCTCGACGTCGACGCCGAGTGCGAGGATGCGGTCTATCTCTTTGTCGACGACGTCCTCAGGCAACCGGAACTGAGGAATACCGGTCTTGAGCAGACCGCCGATTTCATTGCCCGACTCGTACACGCTGACCCGGTAACCGAAGCGTGCGAGGTGATACGCCGCCGTCAGGCCCGCGGGTCCGGTACCGACGATCGCAATCCGCTCGGGGCGATCGCCGAGCCGCTCGAGGTTCACCTGCCCATGATCGCCGGCATAGCGCTCCATCTCGCGCACGTTGACCGCGCCGTCGATCTCGATGCGATTACAAAGCTGCATGCACGGCGCTGGGCATGCGCGTCCGCAGATCGACGGGAATGGCGTCGTGCGCAGCAGGATGTCGAGCGCCTCGTCCGGTTGTTCGTGGGCAAGCGCATTCAAAAAGCCCTGCACGTTGTTGCCCGCGGGGCAGATGTGATTGCACGGCGGGATGAATTGCCGTCTGTGCGGCTGCTCGGTCGCCCAGGCCCCTGTCTTGATCGCCGGCGGCGATGCGCCGGCACCGTCCAGGAAACTCGGCCCGCGCCGCTCGTCCGGTGTCACGGTTGCCTCGGCGCCCGGAGAGAGGTCCGCCGGTGTGTCGAGGAGTTGCACTTCCTCGTAAGCGCGGCTGGCTGCCTCCAGGTTCCCGCCCTTGAAGCCGAGATGCTCGAGCGCGGCATGTACCTCGGCGAGCGGGAAGCCCAGCATGCTGCTCGCTGCGCCGGCGAGTGCCGTATTCACGATCGGCACGCTCCGTGTGCCCAGCTTGTTGTCGCGCGCGATGCTGGTCGCATCCACCGTCGCTACGCGGAAGCGGGCGAACTGATCCGCGAACGCGTCCGGAGATTCCGGCGAGTTGATGAGTATCCAGCCCCCGTTCTTCAGGCCGGCCGAGATCGCCGGGCCGACAAGGGTCGGATCGAGCACGACGACGTGATCGGGCTCATAGATCAGGTTGCGATTGGTGATGGGTTGCCCGGAGTAGCGGCAGAATGCCTGGATCGGTGCTCCGGAACGCTCGGCGGCATAAAGGCCGAAGGCCTGCACCGACAAGCCCTGCAGGAACCGTGACGTAGCGATCACCTTGGCGAGCGTCACGCCGCCCTGGCCGCCACGTCCATGAATCCTGATCTCGATCAATATGTCACCTCCCGGCAGATCTCTGGCCGAGGGTTCCTCACGTCAACGCTTAATAACAAATGTCATTAAGCATCTAGAACTATATCGACCATCGGCGGGTAACCGAATAGGTACATCCCGTGAAAGCGCGAGACCCCAACCGAAGCCAGATTGCGCCGGGGCGAAGGGGTTTTTTGGTGGGGCATCCGCAGGAAGCGCCGGCCCCTGCCCTTCAAACGAAGCCGGCCCGCCATCCATCTAAGTACTAAATAACCTGAGGTTCAGGCTTATGTGCCAGGTATTCGAGTCGACGCACGCGCCTACCGACCATATGGCCGCGCATCGGCATCGCGAGTCGTACGGCGCGCTCGTGCTTGATGGCGCTTACGCAGAGGCCAGCCTGGACGGGCGCTTTACGTGCTCATCGGGTGTATTGACCGTGCACCCTCCGTGGCACACGCATGCCAACGAGTTCGGTGGCAGCGGGGCCGTGGTACTGAACATCCCGGTGCCGCTGACAGACAGTCTGGTATCGGTGCGTGTTCCGGATGCAGCGGCGCTCGCCGATCTCGCCCGCAAGTGTCCTGTCGAAGCCGGCCATGCCGCGCTGGAGGAGGCGGAGCCGCACGCGCCCGCGGCGCCGGCCCTTTGGCTCTCCCGGCTGGTTGCATTGCTTGGCGAAGAGGCCGGTGACGATATTGCCGCTCTCGCACAGCGCTGCGGCGTGTCACCCGAACATGCGAGCCGAGCCTGCAAGAGGTGGTTCGGCATGACTCCGTCGGCGCTGCGCCGGGAAGGCCGGCTGCGGCGCGCCATGTCGATGCTAGAGCGAGGCGCAAGCCCGTCAGCCGCTGCCGTAGAGGCGGGCTTCTCCGATCAGCCGCACCTGACTCGATTGTTGAAACGGGCAACGGGCATGACCCCGGCAAGATTCGATTCCACCTGATCAATTCTGTTCAAGACCTGCTTCTGCCTTTGTTGTCTACTAAGGCACAAAGCACATGCGGATTACGGACAGGGTCTTACATGAACAGATTTCTTTGCCTCACTATCGTTGTCTTTCTCGGCGCCTGCAGCACGACGGCCTCGGATCGCGCCGAACCCGTCACTCAGTGGAATATCCAACCCTCAGTTGGCATCGACGCATTACTGCTCATCGGCGCGGCATCCGGCGACATCATGCAGGCGGAGATCTATGCGGAGGAAATCGCGGTAGTCCGTGGGAGCATGTCCGAGGAGGGTCTTGCTGCGCTCGATACGCTCGATGCCGTCCTGCGGCAGGGAGTGGGCCGCCTGACGGGTCCAACGCTCGCGTATTTCTTCTCGGCAGGACCCACTGACACGCTCGAGGACGTCATTCAATCGGCCGCGGACCCGGTAGGTCGTCTGAGACCGGGCCTGGAGACATCCCCGCACTGGGACGAGCGAGAATTTGAGGCGGCGGTGCAGACCATGCCCGTGGTGCACACGGCACTGATTGCGCTACGGGACACAGGCTTCGTCGAACGATACCACCGGGAAAGCCTGCCCGACATCGTCGCGGCGATCGAGTCGGACTATGCGCCGGTCATGGTGTACGACGTGATCCCCGAACAGGCGCGATTGCTCGGCCGCGATCTCGAGCCGGAGA
>CALZMR010000339.1 GCA_945788575.1 uncultured Woeseiaceae bacterium | reverse complement strand
ATTTCCGCCAGCGACGGACCGCGACGCTGGGACCGGACTTGTCACACCGGCGCACTCTCGTCAACGAGCTGTTGATGACGCCGAGCGTGCAGCGAGCGATCGCCGCGGAAGCAGGCAGAGACTCGAGGTCGCTCGAGAAAACCAGAAATAAGGCTCGCAAGTACGCGCTGGAAATCTCCGCGGATATTTCCTATCCGACCGTGCGGGTCGTGGAGCGATTCCTGGGTTGGCTCTGGCATCGGATCTACGAAGGCATCGAGTTGAGCCACATCGAACGTATCCACGAGGTGGCTAAGTCCAAAGAGGTGATCTACGTTCCCTGCCATCGCAGCCACTTCGACTACCTGCTGCTCAGCTACATCGTCTACGAGGAGGGTCTGCAGCTCCCGCACGTTGCGGCCGGAATCAATCTCAACATCCCGCTGGTAGGCGGGATACTGCGGCGCGGCGGAGCTTTCTTCCTGCGACGCACGTTCAAGGGCAATCGGCTGTACGCGGCGGTTTTCGACGCCTACCTGCAGATGATCATGGCGCGCGGCCACTCCATCGAGTACTTCGTCGAGGGCGGCCGCAGCCGAACCGGCCGTCTATTGCAGCCGAAGGGCGGCATGATGGTCATGACGGTCCACTCGTACATCAAACAGCCGGCGCGGCCCGTCGTATTCGTACCGGTCTATTTCGGCTACGAGAAGCTCATCGAGGGCGACTCGTTCATCGGCGAACTCGGCGGCGCGAAGAAAGAGAAGGAATCGCTGTTCGGACTGATTTCCTCGATCAAGTCGCTGCGTGAGAACTTCGGCAAAGTCTACGTCAACGTCGCGGAGCCCATCGATCTCGACACGCTGCTCGATCGAGTTCACCCGGAGTGGCGCGAATCCATCGGGGACGACGACGAGCGGCCGGACTGGATGACAACCGTCGTCGACGAGCTCGGCGACCAGATCATGAATGGCATCAATACGGCGGCGGCGGTAACGCCCATCAGCGTGCTCGCACTCGCGCTGCTATCGACGCCGAAGCAGAAGATCGGACTCGAGGAACTTCGCCGTCAGCTCGATATGAGCCTGGGTCTGCTGCGCAGATTCCGCTATTCGAAGTCCGTTACCGTCCCTGACATGACGCCCGACGAGATCATCGCTCACGGCGAGCGGCTGGACGTCATCAGCCGGACGTCGCATCCAATGGGCGACGTCATCCACATGGCCGAAAAAACGGCCGTGCTGATGACGTACTTCCGGAACAACATTCTGCATCTGTTCGCTGTCCCGGCATCGGTCGCTTGCTGCTTCATCCAGGGTCGCGAGCTGGAGCATGCGGAGCTGCAGCGTTTGGTCCGGCTCATCTATCCGTTCATGCGCAAAGAGCTCACGCTCAAGTGGCCGCGCGAACATATCGATGACGTGACATCGGAGGCGATCGAGGCGTTGATCGAGCTCGGGATTCTGACTCGCGGCCGCAACAAGAAGATGCTCGTGCGGCCGCCCGCGGGATCGGAGAAGGCGTTTCAGCTATTGATGCTCGGTCAGTCGATGGTGCCGATGCTGCAGCGCTTCTATTTGGTCATCGCCGTGCTGGTACAGCATGGATCGGGGGGGCTCAGCCGGAGCCGGCTGGAAACGCTGTGCGAACAGAGTGCTGAGCGCTTGTCCATGATCTACGGCCTGCACTCGCCGGACTTCTTCAACAAGGGGCTGTTCCATGACTTCATTCGCATGCTGCAGGACCTCGAAGTTCTTCGCCGCAACGCAGACGGCAAGCTCGAGTTCGACGACGACATCTTAGGTATCGGCACTGACGCGCGGCTTGTGCTCGGCGAGGATATCCGCCACTCGATCCTGTCACTGACCACCGTCGAGAACGAGACCGACGAATGAAAGTCGCGGCCTTCTATCGGTTTCTGGATCTCACGGACCCGGTAACGTTTCGCGACGAACTTCAACGCTTCTGCGACGAGCAGCAACTGTTGGGCACGGTGCTGATCGCACACGAGGGGATCAACGGCACGCTGGCAGGAGACGAAGCGGCGATTCTCGGCGTCTTCGCCTGGATCGAGGCGCGGCTCGATCTGAACGAGCCGATCGAAGCGCGCTGGACAGATACGAGCGACGCGCCATTCAGGCGCATGCGTGTCCGGCTAAAAAAGGAAATCGTGACGCTGGGCAGACCGGACATTCAGCCGCACGAAAGGACCGGAACCTACGTCGATCCCGAACAATGGAATGCGCTGATCGAAAATCCCGGCGTGCTCGTAATCGATACCCGTAATCACTACGAAGTCGAAATTGGCACGTTTCCGAACGCGGTCGATCCTGGCACCGACAGCTTCCGGGAGTTCACCGACTACGCAGAGCAGCTAGCGGCGGAGTCTACCAATCGGCCTTTGGCGATGTTCTGCACGGGCGGGATTCGCTGCGAGAAGGCGACCGCGTTGATGCTGGAGCTCGGTTTCGACGATGTCTATCACCTGCACGGCGGCATCCTGAACTATCTCGAGTCGATGCCCGACGCGGAGAATCGCTTTCAGGGCGAGTGTTTCGTCTTCGACACGCGCGTCGCCGTCGACCGCGATCTTGCCGAAGGCGGCTACGTGCAGTGCCATGCCTGTCGCCGGCCGCTGTCGAGCGAGGACCTCGCCTCACCGGATTACCGGGAGGGCGTCTCCTGTCCCAAGTGCATAAATGAATTGGACGACGATCGGGCCGATCGCCTGGAGGAGCGCCGCAAGCAGGTTGCGCTGGCCGCCAAACGCGGTGACAGGCATATCGGTCCAAGAGAAGCTTAGCTGCCAGACCTAAGAATGTGTCGCCCGCGGTGGGTCGGCCGGACGGAACGGGTCTTCCGGTCCGGCGGATTTCGGCCGGTTATTGACATCGCGTATCGCGGAAACGAGTTGGCTGGCCGAGAAGGGCTTGGCAAGAAACCCGTATTCCCCTGTCTCAACTTTGCGAATCGCAAGCTCTTCGCGCACGTAGCCGGAGCAGATAAGGATTCTCGCATCCGGCGAATGACGTTCGAAGGAATCGAGAACGG
>CALZMR010000338.1 GCA_945788575.1 uncultured Woeseiaceae bacterium | reverse complement strand
TCAGGACGGCTATCGGATGGAGAACGGCGAGCTGGTGCTGACCACGGAAGCCTCGGGCGGGTCGCAGACCAACCGCGTCTCGACAGCCGAGGCGCGCTCCGTCTTCGTCGACACCGAGATCCGCAACGGCCGGTGGATTTTTACGCCTGGAATGCGCTTCGAGGACATCGACCTCGTGAGGTTTGACTTCTCCACAGCCGACCCGAGCCGGGCGGCCGGTCCGACACGCGTGCGTGACAACTCCGTATCGGTGTTCATCCCCGGCATGGGTGCGCTGTATCGGGTCAGCGATGACTGGCGGCTGCTCGCGGGCATCCACAAGGGCTTCAATCCGCCTGGCCCCGGCAGCTCCGCGAACGAAGAGTCGTCGCTCAATGTCGAACTGGGCGTTCGTTTCGACAACGACGCGCTCAGCTTCGAGTCGATTTACTTCATCAACGATTACGACAATCTGGTCGGCACGGTCACGGATTCGACCGGCGGCGGCGGCGTCATTGGCGACCAGTTCGATGGCGGCGAAGCGATCGTTCAGGGCCTGGAGATGACGGCCGAATACACATTCGCGAGCGGCTCACTTCAGTTCCCGACGAGCCTCAACTACACGTGGACGACCGCAGCCGAATTCGAGAATGCCTTCGACTCGAGTTTCGATCCCTGGGGCGAGGTCGAGATCGGCGACGAACTGCCGTACATACCGGAACATCAGGTCCGGGCAACGGCCGGAGTCCGGACCGATCTCTTCCGCGTGAACATCGCCGCGGCTTACGTGGACCGCATGCGGACGCGGGCTGGTCAGGGCGGATTCGATTCGCCGGAGACGATCGACTCGCACGTGGTCTGGGACGTAGTTGCGGCCTGGAACGTCAGCCAGAGTCTGTCGACCTACATCAAAATCGACAATCTCCTTGACGAGGAGTATGCGGCCGCTCGCCGGCCTGCGGGACTGCGGCCGGGGCTGCCCCGAACGGCTTACGTGGGCTTCACGTACCGTCTGTAGTCGGCTCCGTCTATGGCGACTTGAGCGGCGCCCGAGGGCGCCGCTCGCACATCTACAACGTGCTGGCGCAGCCGGTAATTCCGCCGTCGACGGGGATGATCACGCCCGTCACGTAGTTCGCCGCTTTCGACGCAAGATAGATCGCCGCACCGGCCATGTCGGCCGGCTCGCCTATCCGCCGCAGCGGCACGCCTTTGCGGATCTGATCGCCGAACTGCTCGAGCGTCGCCGCCATCATCTTGCTGGGAAACGGGCCGGGCGCGATCGCGTTAACGGTGATGTTGCGCGCAGCGAGATGCCCGGCGAGGACACGGGTCAGGTGATGAATGGCTGCTTTGCTGGGCCCGTAGGAGTAGGTCGGCAGTCGGTTCACATTGATGCCGTCGATCGAGCCGACGTTGATGATCCGAGATGGGTCGCCCTCGCTGGCCGAGGCCTCTAACAGCGGCAGCAGGGCCTGGGTCAGGAAGAACGGACCCTTGACGTTGATGTCCATGATCTTGTCCCAGCCGCCCTCAGGGAACTCCTCGATCGCGGCGCCCCAGGTGGCGCCGGCGTTGTTGACGAGAATGTCGACGCTGCTCTCCCGCTCTCTGATGGCGTCTACGAGGCCGTTGACGCCCTCCAGTGACGACAGGTCCGCCGGGATCGAGATGCACTCCCCTGCCGCCGAGAGCCGCTCGGCCGTTGCATCGCAGACGTCTGCCTTACGTGAGGATATGTACGTTTTGACGCCGCTGGAGACGAAGCCTTCGGCGATCATTTCGCCGATTCCGCGGGATCCCCCGGTCACCAGCGCTGTTTTTCCATTCAGATCGAATAATTCATGCATACCTGTGTCTCGGTTTATACGTAATCTTATTGACAATCATTCTCATTTGCGTTTAACTTTCTTGTAGGCAATAAGTCATTGAATCTTATGTACGTCTGTATTTGCAACGCTATCACCGAAAAGCAGATTCGCAAGGCCGCGAGAGCCGGTGTGACGGATCTGGGCGGTCTCCAGGCGCGCCTGGGCGTCGCGACGGGCTGTGGTACCTGCAGCGATACGGCATTAGACGTACTGCGGGACAACGCGGCCGAAGCGCCCCGCTTCGAACCGCGAATGTTCACGCCGGCCCTGGCCTGAACGACACCAACGAACAAAAAAAAGCCCCGCATTGCGGGGCTTTCTCGTTGCGCCTGCTGCGCCGCTTAGCTGTTCGTTCCCCGCCGGAGCGCGAGCCCCAGCAGTCCTGTTGCGAGCAGCAGCCATGTGCCCGGCTCCGACACCGCCACCGTCTGACATGCCCCTGCTGCGGTGCAGCCTGAAACAGGCTGCACGGGCAATGCCGTACTGAGAACGACAATATCGTAGTCCACGAAACTCATGCCCTGGAGCACCTGTTGCGTGTCAGGCGATTCCCCTGACGTCCCTATCAAGACTTCGCGTTCGGGCAGAGGCTCAACCGAAATCGGCAGTGCGACCGCTGTCGCGGATGCGAACGCGACCAGTACGGCGACTATTGCCGAAAAGCTGCGAATGCCAGCCATGCCTGGATTCCTTTCGATGCCCAAGTCCGACTGCTCTAACGCCGTGAGCTGTCGGACTTCCCTTGTAGACCACTCTATCCATCGTGAGGCGACTGCGGAAGGAAGGTAGTCACGAGCGGTTTTGTGACGCAGTTCCGGTTTAAGTTATGTTGTGTATTCGCGAATGATTTTCACTACGCAATCCGGGCTTGTGTCTACGCAGCGCACCGTTATGATAGCCCCTCCCCGAGACCTCCGGAGAACAACAATGAAAGGCGACGCCACCGTCATCGAGCACCTGAATCGCGTTCTGAAGAACGAGCTCACGGCGATCAACCAATACTTCCTGCACTCGCGCATACTGAAGGACTGGGGTCTGAACAAGCTCGGTGACAAGGAGTACGAAGAGTCCATCGACGAGATGAAACACGCGGACCAGCTCATCGAGCGCATCCTGTTCCTCGAAGGTCTGCCGAATCTGCAGGATCTCGGCAAGCTTCGTATTGGCGAAGACGTGCCGGAGATTCTGCAG
>CALZMR010000337.1 GCA_945788575.1 uncultured Woeseiaceae bacterium | reverse complement strand
CGCCGACGATTACCAAGGCCGAGGCTTTTCAGTTCCTGAATCAGTCCACCTTCGGTGCGACCGAGGCCGAGGCCGATCGCGTTATCGCCATGGGCTATGAGGCCTGGATTGACGATCAATTCACGAGACCGGTGTCGCTGCAGGAGCCCTTTCTTAGAAGCCTGCCGAGACCGCAGTTCCTCTTCCAGCTGCAACCGGATCGCGTTGACATCTGGTACCGGAATGCGCTGAGTGGCGAGGATCAGTTGCGGCAGCGGGTCGCCTTCGCGCTTTCGGAGATCATGGTCATATCGCAGCTCGGCGCGCTGGACGGCTCGACATACGGGCTGGCGAACTACTACGACATGCTGGCGATCAATGCCTTCGGTAACTACCGGGACGTAATGCAGGGCGTGACCCTGCACCCGATGATGGGCGTCTATCTCTCGATGCTCGGCAACGAGAAGCCGAATCCCGCGTTGAACATTCGCCCCGACGAGAATTATGCCCGCGAACTCATGCAGCTGTTCTCGATCGGTCTCGTCGAACTCAACAATGACGGTACCGAAGTGCTCGACATGAACGGGCTGCCGGTCCCCACCTACGATCAGTCGATCATCGAAGGCTTCGCACACGTGTTTACGGGCTGGACCTGGTTCGGCGCGGCCACCTTCCAGAGTGCGCGTCAGAACGACAACAATCAGAGCCAGTTCATGACGCACTTCCCGGCCTTTCACGATACGGATCCGAAGCTGCTGCTGAACGGCGAAATGACTCCGGCCAATCAGTCGGGTCCGGACGATCTGAACCAGGCCCTCGACAACGTCTTCAATCATCCGAATGTCGGACCGTTCATCGCGATCCGCCTGATTCAGAGACTGACCACCAGCAATCCCTCGCCCGGCTACGTCAATCGAGTCGCCAACGTGTTCAACAACAACGGCCAGGGCGTGCGCGGCGATCTCGGCGCTGTGGTCAGGGCGATACTGCTCGACCCCGAGGCGCGTCCCGACATGCCGATGGAGATCGACGGCAAACTCAAGGAGCCGATCCTGAGGGTCACTCAGCTCTGGCGCGCGTACAACGCACAGTCACAGAGCGGCCGCTATCCGCTCATAGGCTCGTATATCCTGTTCGGTCAGGGCCCGCTGCAATCCGCCTCGGTGTTCAACTTCTTCAGTCCCTTCTACGCGCCGCCCGGCGAGATCCGAAACTCGAGCCTCGTCGCACCGGAACTGCAGATAGCGACGGAGTACCAGAACACCGTGTTTACGAACTTCATGTTCGCGCAGTGCTTCGGTCTCAATCAGACCAACACCAATCTGAATCCCGATGACGTCTATATCGATATCTCCGAAGAAATGGCCATCGCGGACGATGCGGACGCGTTGATCGACCTCGTCGCCGAGAAACTGCTGGCAGGCGAGATCTCCGATACCTTGCGGACCGAGATCGCCGGCATGCTGGCGCAGATCGCGCCTCAGGACACGGCGATCCGCGCCGCGGAGACGATCTACTTCGTCGTCACTTCACCCGAATTCGCGTATCAGCGCTGAGTAGGAGAAAGATCATGGCAAAGATGAACCGACGCGAATTTCTCACTCGTTCCAGCGCAGCCGCCGTGTTTGCTGCTACGCCGGGCCTCGCTTACTCGCAGGTCATGGGTGGCGGTGGTAACTTCACCGACTACAAGGCGCTGGTGTGCCTGTTTATGTTCGGCGGCAACGATTCCTACAACATGCTCGTGCCGAGCAGCAACGCCGAGTACAACGTCTACGCGCAGTCTCGACAGAACCTGGCGATCGCGCAGGGTGACCTGCTGCCGATCACGCCGGCCATTCCTGGGAGCGTCGACTACGGTCTGCACCCGTCGATGGCGGGATTGCAGACGCTGTTCAACACGGGCAAAGCGTCCTTCGTCACCAACGTCGGTCCGCTCATCGAGCCGACGACGAAGGATGAGTACTTCCAGGGATCCGTAACGCTGCCGCCGCAGCTGTTCTCGCATAACGATCAGCAGGACCAGTGGCTGTCGCTCAAAGGCAATGCACCGAGTGCGACCGGCTGGGGCGGACGAATGGCGGACCTGATCCGTACGGCGGTGACCGACCAGCAGATGGCGACCAATGCGTCGCTGTTCGGCTCCAACCTGTTCCAGTCTGCCCAGGAAACGGTCGCCTACGTCATGGGCCCCAATGGGCCTCTGCAGTTCGACGGATTCTCGACGGATCCGAACAGCATCCTGTTCCAGCAACGCGAAGCCTTCGGCCGCATCGTCGATGCGCAGTACGACAGCGTCTACGAGCGTGGCTTTGCGGAGGTTCAGCGCCGCGCCATCGACGCTGCTGACACGGTTTCGTCGGCGATCTCATCGGCACCGACCCTGAGCACGGTCTTCCCGCCGGGCCAGCTCGGGAGTCAACTGCAGACGGTCGCGCGCCTGATTGCAGTTCGCGACCAGTTGCAGATGCAGCGGCAGATTTTCTTCGTCGCAACCGGTGGCTTCGACTCGCACGACGACCAGAACCTGAATCAGCCGGGACTGCTCGGCAATATCAGCGCAGGCATGCAGGCGTTTTACGATGCGACCGTGGAGTTGGGTATATCCGATTCCGTTACGACCTTCACCCAGTCCGACTTCGGCCGCACGCTGACGTCGAACGGCGACGGCTCCGATCACGCCTGGGGCGGTAATCAGGTCGTGGTCGGCGATGCCGTCCTCGGGCAGCGACTCTACGGCAGCTATCCGCTGCTGCAGATCAACGGGCCAGAGGATGTCGGTGGCGGGCGGATGATCCCGTCGACGTCGGCGGATCAGTTCGCGGCCACGCTGGCCCGGTGGTTCGGGATCGACCCCCTCGACCTTGGGGTCGTGGCGCCGAATCTCGGTAACTTCGCGGTTCAGGATCTTGGGTTTATGGTCTAGAAGGGGAGGAGTCGATCGCGACTCCTCTGTAGGAGCCCGTCGTGTGAAGGAGCCGCCATCGGCAATCGGCTTCGACGCGTGTCGACTTGTAGACCGGGCGATCCCACGTTTCCGCCGTCGCCCTCCGGTAACTCCTGCCCGGAATG
>CALZMR010000336.1:1436-4499 GCA_945788575.1 uncultured Woeseiaceae bacterium | reverse complement strand
GCAGCGGCATGGCGGCGGGCTTGCGGCCGCTCTTCATCTGCGTAAAGCGATACAGCACGTCGCCGGCAATTTCGGCGGTAAATCGTGCCTTGTAATAGATGTCCACCCCGGATGCGTCTTCGAGCGTGAGGCAGTTCAGAATCTGTTTCGACTTGCTGCGCGAAATTGCGTGTACGGACGCGGCCACGGCTTTGCGGAATGCGGTCGCGTCGAATTTGCTGACCTTGCCGAGACCGGCGACCACGACTCTCGGAGCTTTGACGCCAGGCACGCCGGTCAGCAGCGTGGCTTCTCCGACTTGCGTCGACACATCGCCGCTCTTCACGAGTCGGCTGAGTTCACCTTTGCTGGCCTTATCGATGTCACCGGCGCCGCCGCCTAACTTGCCGCGCTCATAGATGCCGACGATGACGCAATCGACGGCGCGTCGCGATGCGCTGCTCGTGGTCGTGAAGTATTCCATGGAAACCGCTTGTCCCGGGCAAAACAAAGCGGGTAGTCTAACTGAATTGCCCCCCGCATTTCAGATATTCCGCCCGATGCTGCGCATCCTCGATCGTTACATATTTCGCGAGATCGCCACGACCTGGCTGGGCGTGACGATGGTCCTGTTGATGATCCTGCTGACCAATCAGTTCGCGCGGGTGCTGGGCGACGTGGCTAAGGGAAACCTGATGAAAGGCGCGGCCTTCGAAGTCATCGGACTGTCCGCCGTGCAGTACCTGACGATCCTCGTTCCGGTTGGCCTGTTCCTGTCCATCATGATGGCTCTGGGGCGTCTCTACAGGGACAGCGAGATGCCTGCAATGATGGCCTGCAGGGTCGGGCCGACAGGTATCTATCGGCCCCTGTTCCTGCTGGTTGTGCCGTTGTCGATCGGGGTCGCCTGGTTGTCGCTGGATATCGGGCCAAGGGCCTTGACTGCGGTAGACCGGATCGGTGCCGAGGCTCAACGCGAAGCGGATCTTGCCAGCATCGAGCCGGGACGGTTCACTGTGTTCGGTCCGGACAATGCCGTCGTCTACGGCGAAGCGGTCGATGAGGACGGCTCCATGGAGAAGGTGTTCATGCAGCGGCGGCTCGACAACGGCGGCGTCGAAGTCGTCGTGGCCGACTGGGGAGAGCAGGCGGATACCGACGATCCGGACATGCGCATGCTGGTTCTGCACGATGGGCGGCGCTACGAAGGCATCCCGGGCACTTCTCAGTTCCGCGTCGTGGAGTTTGCCGAACATGGCATTCCGTATCGTCTGCCCAGCCTCGAGCCGCCCGACCCTGAGCCCAGGGCGATGCCATTTATGGACCTCCTGGGTGCCAGCGACCTCACGTCGATCGCCGAACTGCAATGGCGCATCGGCGTGCCGCTGTCGACACTGATACTCGGATTCCTGGCGGTACCGTTGGCTCGCAGCCGGCCGCGTGAGGGCCGCTATGGCCGTCTTGCGATAGGCCTTCTCGTCTTCATCATCTACTTCAACATGTTGAGTGCGGCGCGGGCCTGGATCGAGCAGGGGACTATCTCACCCGATCTGGGTCTTTGGTGGGTTCACGGCGCCGTCGTCGCTTTCACGCTCGTCCTGCTCGGGTTGCAGAACAACTGGCACAGGAGGATATTTCGGTGAACAGCATCCTGAGCCAGTACATGATGCGAGCGATTCTGACCAGCACGGCGCTGGTCATGGTCGTGCTGCTGGCGCTTGCTGCCCTGTTCGAGTTCATCGCCGAGCTCGAGGACGTTCGAAACGCCTACCAGGCGCCTCAGGCGATGCTGTTCTCAGCGCTGCGGCTGCCCATTCTGGCCTTCGAGATGATGCCCGTGTCGGCGCTCATCGGGTCGTTGCTAGGGCTGGGCGCCATCGCGTCCAACAGCGAGATCATCGTGATGCGCTCGGCGGGACTGTCCGTCGGCAGGCTCGCAGGCATGGTTGCCGTCAGCGGCGTGGCAATGCTCGCTTTCGCCGCAGTCCTCGGAGAGTTCATTGGTCCGCCGCTGGACTTCTACGCCCGCGACATGCGCCAGGAATCGCGATTCGGACAGGAGGAGGAGCGCCTCGGCAACTCGACATGGGTGCGCGACGGCAATGCGTACTTGCACCTGGAGCGCGTGAACTCGGAATTCGAGTTCGGCAGTCTCTACGTCTACCGTTTCGACGACGACTACGCGCTCGAGTCGATTGCGCAGGCGGAGAATGCTGGCATCGATAATGACGATCGCTGGCGTCTCGAGAACTTTCGCGAGACGCAGTTCGAGTCCGACGGCGTGCAGGCCGTCGAGTCTTCGCTGACTGTCGAGTCGTTCGATGTGAATGCGGAACTTCTCGGCAGCACCATGGCAAAACCATCCAGCCTTTCCCTTCGCGGGCTACTGAGCTACATCGACTATCAGAAGCGCAATTCACTCGACGCCAGCCGCTTCGAGGCTGAACTCTGGTACCGGGTGGCGCGAACGTTCTCCGTCATGATCATGCCGATTCTGGCGCTGAGCTTCGTGTTTGGTTCGTTGCGGAAGGGCGGCACCGGTGGTCGGCTGATGATCGGCGTCGTCATAGGTCTTGCGTACTATCTCGCGAGTGAGATGCTCGCCAACTCCGGGCAGGTCTTCGACCTGAACCCGGCTCTGCTTGCCTGGTTGCCGACGATCGTGCTGGTGCTGGTTACGGGCTTCGCGCTGTCGCGAATACGTTAGCCTGGACTAGCCAGCGTCACTCTTCGCTTTCGACCGTTTCGGAATGTGCACGGTTCGCGTGCCGCTCAGACGGTCGTGCCAGGTGAGTCCGTCTTTGTCCCACAGTTGCCAGAGGAATCCCAGCCCCAGCGGGGCCCAGGAGAGTATCGCCGCGAAAAAGCGCAGCGTCGATTGACCGAGACCTGGAACCCGGCCGTTGTTGTTGACGATTTGCAGCCCCCAGGACTGCATTCCGAGCGTCCGCCCCCTGGTAGTCCAATAGCCGACGAAGAATGCGTAAATGACGCCGGCAAGCGTTATCTGAAGAAGAAGATTTTGACTCGGTTCCACGGCATCGCCGCCGCGGGCGATGATAAACGGCACGGTTGCGAGCATCA
>CALZMR010000336.1:0-1431 GCA_945788575.1 uncultured Woeseiaceae bacterium | reverse complement strand
TGCATCGTTCTATAGTGTCCTGATGAAATCGATCATGCGCTGCCGCGTGGCCTCGTCCGGCAGCAAGCCGAAGCCTGCTTCGAGATTGTCGCGCATGTGATGAGGTTTGCTGGTCGCCGGAATCGCGCACGTGACCGCCGGGTGCCCGACAATAAACTTGAGGAAGAACTGGCCCCAACTCGCTGCGAACTCGCTCGCCCACTCGGGAACGTCCCGGCCGCGTACCGCACCGAACAGATCGCCGCTCTGATAGGGGCGGTTGATGAGTACGGCAATGCCCATGTCCTGAGCCATCGGCAGTACGCGTCGAGCGGCTTCCTGTTCGGCGAGCGAATAGTTGATCTGAATGAACTCCGGGCGGTAGACGCGCATCTCCTCCGCGAGGTTGCTGAGCGCGTCGGCACGATAGTGCGTTAGTCCCGAGTAGCGGATCCGGCCCTCATCCTGGAGTTCCCTGATCGAGGTCATGTGCGTTTCCGTGTCGCGCAGGTTGTGCACCTGCATCAGGTCGATCACGTCGGTCTGCATCAGTTCAGCGGAGCGCCGCATCTGCTCCACGCCGGCCTCACGTCCTGTTGTCCAGACTTTCGTCGCCAGGAAGAAATCTCCGCGATCACCTCCGTCCGCGATAACGTCACCGACGATGCGCTCCGAACGGTTGTACATCGGTGACGTGTCAATAACGCTGCCGCCGGCCCCGGTAAGCGCATCGAGAATTGTCCGGCGGTCGGCGATCTCCGCGGGAGTGCCCTGTACATCGAATACGTCGTAGGTGCCCAGCCCAATAACGGGAAGCGCTTGGCCGGTCGACGGGATTGCTCGCGTGAGCATGTTTCGCTCCTCGGCAATTGCCCCGCTGGCACCAAGCGCGGCGGTCGTGGCAATGAATTCACGTCGATTCCAGAGTCTATTTCTCACTGTCACTCACCGTTTGAAACTGTCCGCTCGCATCGCGTCGTCTGTACTCTCGTCCCAGCCAAAGCGCTATCACTGTCCATAAGGCGGCGAAGGGCACCATAACCACCGATACCGTTGCGATCCCCATGAACAGGATACCGTTTATCGACCAGGTGCCGATGACATCGCCGGTCCGGTACACGACCGTTTCGATGAAGTTCTTTGATTTGTACTTCTCTTCACGTGTGACCACCGAATAAAGCATGTCGGTGGTCGGCTTGGCGAAGCCGAAGCCGACCGCGCGTCGCGCACCCTGGAAGACGGCCGCGAATACCAGTAAGGGATTCATCGATAGGACGGCGAACCCGATCAGCGACAGCACCGGCATGATTGATAAGGTCTTGCCGATACCCAGCTTCTTGACTGCGTGCCGTACGATCAGCAGCTGAAACAACAGTGAGAACAGATTGGTCCAGAAATCGATCCGAGCGAAGAACTGTGTCCTCTGATCAGTGCCCTCGATCGTGTTGCTGA
>CALZMR010000335.1 GCA_945788575.1 uncultured Woeseiaceae bacterium | reverse complement strand
ATCTTCCGCGGCGTCAAAAACGGCTAAGGAAACACGATCATCCTGCAGCACGGCGGCAACATCACGACGCTCTACTCGCACATGTCGTCGTTCGCCAGAAGCGCTCAGAATGGTTCCCGGGTGCGGCAGGGTCAGACTATTGGTTTCGTCGGGGCGACGGGATTGGCGACAGCCAATCATCTTCACTACGAATACCGCCTGAACGGCGTGCACCGCAATCCTCGCACGGTGCCGCTGCCAGAGGCCGAACCGATCGACGCGCGCTATCGCGAGGCATTCCTCACCAGCGTCGGACCGATTCTCGAGGAGCTCGAGCAGTTCAAGAGCACGCAACTCGCCACCATCAGCTACGACGCGCCCTGAGCGCATTGCCTGCTCTCCATGCCTGATCTCTATATCGGCCTCATTTCGGGGACGAGCATGGACGGTATCGACGCCGCGCTGGTCCGGTTCGGCGACGCTTCGATCGAATCTCTGGTCACACACGAACACGCCTACCCTGCCGAACTGAGGCAGAGGCTTCTGAACGCCACTAGAGAACCCGGCATTCGGACCGCTGCCGATGTCGCCGACCTGCATCGCGACGTAGGCCGCAGTTTCCGCGACGCTGCCAGGGCGCTGCTCGCCGAAGCCGGCGTCGATCCGGCGGATGTCGCGGCGATCGGCAGCCATGGCCAGACGATCCGGCATGAACCGAATGCGGCAGACCCGTTTTCGCTGCAGATCGGCGATCCCGGAATCATCGCCACGGGCAGCGGCATAACGACGGTCGCGGATTTCAGAACCGCGGACATCGCCGCCGGCGGTCAGGGAGCGCCGCTTACTCCAGCCTTCCACGAATGGCTGTTTCGCGGTGCCGAAGCAGTGCGGGTGGTGCTCAATATCGGCGGCATCGCAAACGTGACGATCCTGGCGGCCGACGGGTCCGATACGCTGGGCTTCGACACGGGACCCGGCAACACGTTGCTCGATGCCTGGATCCGCAAACATCGCGGCCTCCCCTACGACGAGAGCGGACTGTGGTCCGCGGAGGGCAGCGTCGACGAGGAACTGCTCGGACGCCTTCTTGACGATCCGTATTTCCGTGCCCCAGCGCCGAAGAGTACCGGCTTCGAGTACTTCAATCTCGACTGGCTCGAGTCGGCGGACGTTGCGGCAATAGCGCCTGTGGACGTTCAGGCGACGCTCAACGCACTGACCGCGAGAACGATCGGCGACGCCGTACGCCGGACTGCGGGGTCACGCTGCGAGGTCTTCGTCTGCGGCGGCGGCACGCACAATCCGGAACTCATGCGCCGGCTCGAGGAGGAGTTGCCCGAGAGTCAGGTCGCGACGACTTTTGCCGTGGGACTGGATCCCGACTGGGTGGAAGCGGCGGCCTTCGCATGGCTCGCGATGCGCCGCCTCGAGGGCAGGACCGGTAGTCTGGCGTCGGTTACCGGTGCGAGTAGCGACGCGGTGCTCGGCACCGTCCACGAACCGGAATAGTGGGAACCCCTTAAAGGTTCAGCAACATCACGATTGCTATACTGGTCGGCCGACCTGACCGGACTGCCGATGGACGCCCCAGCACTTCCGCCCGCCGAACTCTACATCAACCGTGAATTGAGCCTGCTCGAGTTCAACAGGCGTGTGCTGGAGATGGCGGAGGACGACAGCGTGCCACTCCTCGAGCGCCTGCGCTTCCTGTGCATCACGTCGACGAACCTGGACGAGTTCTTTGAGATCCGTGTGGCCGGTCTCAAGCAGCGCATCGAGATCGGCGCACCAGCGCAGGGCCCCGAGCAGGTCTCCGCGCAGCTAATCTTCGACGCCATACAGCAGCGGATGCGCGGAGTATTTGCCGACCAGTATCGCTTGCTCAACGATGTTTTCTTTCCGCAGCTCTCGGACGCTGGTCTCTGCTTCCTGCAGAGTCACGAGTGGAACGAGGAGCAACAAGCGTGGCTGGCGGAGTATTTTCTGGAACAGGTCGTACCGGTCCTGACGCCGTTGACTTTCGACCCGTCCCGGCCGTTCCCGCGGGTTCTCAATAAGAGTCTGAACTTCATTCTTCGACTGCAAGGCAAAGACGCGTTCGGTCGCAAGCGGCACCGTGGCATGGTGCAGGCCCCACGCTCGCTGCCGCGCATCATCAGGCTGCCCGACCATTTGTCGGAGCCGGACACTCACTCATTCGTCTTCCTGTCTTCGATAATCCGTGTACACGTCGCAGAGTTGTTCCCGGGCCTCGATGTAAGCGGCTGTTATCAGTTCCGCGTCACGCGCAACAGCAATCTCTATGTTGACGACGAAGAGGTGGACGACCTCGTCCGCGCGCTGGAAGGCCAACTCGAAGCAAGTCGATACGGTGACGCCGTTCGCCTCGAGATCAACCACGAGTGTCCCGAAGATCTGCAGCAATTCCTACTCGATCACTTCGGGCTCGAGGAGCACGACATGTATCTCGCGGACGGGCCGGTGAATCTGAACCGGCTCGCGACGATCTGCGACGTTGACGACCGCCCCGAACTCCTCTATCCGCCGTTCACCGCCGGACTTCCCGACGAACTGCTCAACAGCGAAAACATCTTTGACACGCTGACAAAGTGCAACGTGCTGTTGCACCATCCGTATCAGAGCTTCGCGCCTGTCATCGACTTCGTCGCGCAGGCTGCCTCCGATCCGAATGTGCTGGCGATGAAGCAGACATTGTATCGAACGGGAGACGATTCGCCGGTCGTCGACCATCTCGTAAGCGCAGCGAGGTCCGGCAAGGAAGTCACTGTTGTCATCGAACTTATGGCACGCTTCGACGAAGCGGCGAACATCTCACTGGCAAACCGACTTCAGGAAGCAGGCGCGCACGTCGTCTACGGGCTGGTCGGCTTCAAAACGCATGCAAAGATGACGCTCGTCGTCCGCAGAGAGGGCGGCAAACTCGTTCGCTACGTCCACCTGGGCACCGGCAATTACCATCACGCGACGACAAGAATCTACACAGACTACGGCTACATGAGTGCCAGCCAGCGACTCGGCGAAGACGTCCACAAAGTCTTCATGCAGCTTACGAGCCTCACTCAGGTTAACAATTTGTCTCGCATGCTTACGTCGCCGTTCTCATTGTTCGAGGCACTGCT
>CALZMR010000334.1 GCA_945788575.1 uncultured Woeseiaceae bacterium | reverse complement strand
GGAACCGGTAGCGGCACGTTGATCCCTACCATGCCTACCTTGATATTGTCGGCAAAGTAACGCGCGGCCTCGCCGTCTCTAGTGAAGATGCAAGTGCCGTTGCCGTACTCATGCTCATCGATGAGACGCATCGCCTGTTCCTCTGATTCCGCGCGCACGACACAAAGCACCGGACCGAAAATCTCTTCCTTGTAGATCCGCATGTTCTCGGTCACGCGGTCGAACAGGCAGGGACCCAAGAAGAACCCGTCTTCGTGACCTTCGACGATCAGGTCCCGGCCATCGATCGCGAGATCGGCGCCCTCTTCGACTCCGAGGTCCACATAAGATCGAACCTTGTCGTGATGCACCCTGGTGACCAATGGCCCCATATCGTTGGAAGTATCGACACCGTTGCCAACCTTCATTTCGGCGACACGGTCCCTGAACTGACTGACGACCTGATCGGCCGTATCGTCGCCGACGCACACGGCGACCGATATCGCCATACAGCGCTCGCCGCAGGAGCCATAGGCGGCGCCCATCAACGCGCTGACGGCATTGTCGATATCGGCATCGGGCATGACGACCGCATGATTCTTGGCGCCGCCAAGTGCCTGAACACGCTTACCGTTGGCGGTACCGGTGGAATAGATGTACTCGGCGATCGGCGTAGAGCCCACGAAGCTCACGGCCTGCACGCGCTTGTCGTTCAGCAGCGTGTCGACCGCTTCCTTGTCACCGTTGACGAGGTTGAACACGCCGTCCGGCAGTCCCGCTTCCTTCAGCAGCTGTGCGCAGAGCATCGGCGCCGTCGGGTCTTTTTCCGACGGCTTCAGCACGAACGTGTTGCCGCAGGCGATCGCCATCGGATACATCCACATGGGCACCATAGCCGGGAAGTTGAACGGCGTGATGCCGGCAACAACGCCGAGCGGCTGCATCTCCGACCAGCTGTCGATGCGCGGTCCGACGTTCTTCGAGTGCTCACCCTTCAGCAGCTCGGGAATACCGCAGGCGTATTCGACGACTTCAACGCCGCGGATGAATTCACCCATTGCATCGTCGAACACCTTACCGTGTTCGTCGGTGATGGCCGCGGCAATCTCGTCGGCATGTTCCTCGAGCAGCTGCTTGAAGCGGTACATGACGCGTGCACGCTTGATCGGCGGCGTATCGCGCCACGCAGGGAATGCCGCTTCGGCCGCGGCAATGGCCTCTTCCACCGTCGCTTCGGATGCCATTGCGACATGTCGCGTCACCTGCCCGGTCGCCGGATTCGTGACCGGCGCGGCCCGGTTCGTATCGGCAATGGTCTCGCCGTTGATGAAATGGCCGACGATCTGGTCGGTAGCGGTCTGCTCTGCCGGGCGTGCGTTCATATCGGCTCCTCGCAGCTAGTCAGTGGTGTCAATGACGTGGCGCATGCGTTCGAAGGCGTGCTCCCAGTCGTCGATCTTCGAGTTCAGGAAGGGCGAGAACTGCAGTGTGTCCATTCCATTACGTATAACGAGTTGCTCTTCCCAGAAACAGCGCTTGTGGATCTCGAGGCCGCGAGCGCCGGGAGCACCGTCGCGCGGCGCCAGTTCTATCGCGCCCATTAGACCCATATTGCGAACATCGATGACTTTCTCATGATCTGCAAATGCGTGCAGCAGATCCTCGAAGGGCTTCGCAAGCGATGCCGCCTGTTCGAAGGTGCCCTCTTCCTTGTAGATGTCCATGCAGGCAACGCCCGCCGCGGCTGCCACCGGATGGCCGGAGTAGGTGTAGCCGTGGAACAGCTCGATCATCGCTTCCGGACCATGCATGAATGCGTCGTGGATATGCTTTTGCACGAGCACCGCGCCCATGGGAATCACGCCGTTGGTGAGACCCTTAGCGGTCGTGATCATGTCCGGCTTCACACCGAAATAGTCTGCGCCGAACGGTTTGCCGAGCCTGCCGAACGCGGTGATGACTTCGTCGAAGATCAGCAGAATGCCGTGCTTGTCACAGATCTCGCGGAGACGCTCGAGGTACCCGGCGGGCGGCGGCAGAATACCGGTCGAGCCCGCGACTGGCTCGACGATGACCGCAGCGATGTTGCTGCCGTCGTGAAGTGCGGCAACGCGCTCGAGATCGTCGGCGAGATGCGCGCCCCATTCGGGCTGGCCGCGTGTGAACGCCGTGTGCTCCAGAACCATGGTCGCCCGGATGTGGTCGACACCGGGTATAAGGTTGGCGCTGAATACTTTGCGGTTCGGCACGATGCCACCCACCGACATACCGCCGAAGTTCACGCCGTGGTAGCCCCGTTCGCGACCGATCAGGCGCGTGCGATGTCCCTCGCCCTTCGCGCGGTGGTATCCGAGGGCGATCTTTAGCGCCGTATCGACCGACTCGGAACCCGAGTTGGTAAAGAAACACTGAGTGAATCCTTCCGGAGCGATTTCGATGACACGCTCCGCCAGTTCGAATGCGCGATTGTTACTGGCCTGAAAGCCCATCGCGTAATCGAGCGTCGCGACCTGATGCTGCACGGCCTCGACGATCTTCGGATGGCAGTGGCCTACTCCGGAGGTCCACAGACCGGAGAACAGGTCGTAGACCGTTTCGCCGTCCTGCGTCGTGTAGTGATGCCCTTTGGCACCCGTGATAATCCGTGGCTTCTTCTTGAAGTCGCGATTTGCCGTAAACGGCATCCAGTATGCGTCGATCGCGGCTGACATGCTGCGTCCTTCCAATGCTCGAACCCGTGAGATCACAAAGTGTACGCCCGCGGATGGACGTTAAACAATGAGTTAAATGAGGTGACCTAACTCATTGATTAAATTCGTCTTGGCGCTCAGAATGTTCAGTTTACTAAACAGATAAAGGCCGAACTCATGGAAACCGCAATCGGCGAGCGGCTCCGCCGGCTTCGACGCCGGCAAGGATTGTCGCAGCGCGAGCTGGCGCGGAGGTCGGGCGTCGCCAACGCCACGATCTCGCTGATCGAGAACGGCAAGCTGAATCCGACCGTCAGCATGTTGAAGAAAGTACTCGACGGCGTGCCTGTAAGGCTGTCGGAATTCTTCAGCGACGAGGCCGACGCGCCCGAGAAAGTCTTCTTTCGGGCCGATGATGATTTGCACGGCGAAGAACTCTGGAAGAGCGATGGGACCGA
>CALZMR010000333.1 GCA_945788575.1 uncultured Woeseiaceae bacterium | reverse complement strand
AACAATTACCGCCGGTTGCAATCGATCTGTCCCTTCAATGAGCGAATCGGGGTCGGCCACCGTGAAGGTTGTGTCGAACTCCGTCTCGAGCAGTCCGCGCACCCCCTCTATATAACGAGTGTGCTCGTCTGCGAGTAATGCGCAGGATTTTTGCTGGAGATTCATTTTCCGTTGTTGATGAATCGATTTTGTCGTAAGCACTGCTCTCAGCAATGCTGATCTTGGAAGTAGACGCTATTGCGAGCGCTGGCGGCACTCGAAAATCTCCCAGACGACGTATGGAAGATTTCGAGTCAGGTCGCAATCAGCTATCGGCGATTTGGTATTTCAGCGCAAACCGGATCAGCTCCGCGCTAGACGACACGCCGAGCGTTTCCATCATCGTGTATTTGTGAAATTCGACGGTGCGTGGCGATATCTCCAGTCGCCTGGCAATCTCCTTGGCCGAACCGCCATCGGCCAGCAAACGCAGAATCTCGCGCTGGCGCAAAGTCAGCTTGTGTATCGGATCTGCTGCAGCGTCATCCCCGCTTTGTATCGATTGCAGCACCTCACCGGCAATGGCCGACGTAACGAAGGTGTGCCCGATGGCAGCCGCGCGCACCGCCATAACCAGTTCTTCAGGTGCCGAATGTTTGAGTACATATCCAAGCGCACCAGCATCCAGAGCGCGCCGGGCATAGGCCAGATCGCGGTGCATCGTCAGGCAGACGATATGCACGTCCGGGTTCTCCTTCTTGAGCTCCTCCAAAGCCTCGATGCCATTGAGACCCGGCATGCTGATGTCAGTAACGATGACATCCGGCTTTTTCTCGGCTGCTGCCTCGAGCAAAGCAAAGCCGTCCTCGACGATACCTACAAGCTCGAACTCCGGCTCCAGGAGCGCTTTCAAGCCTTCGGCGACGATTCGGTGATCATCCGCTAGCAGCACGCGCAAACGCTTCATGGGTCGTCTCCAGTCAATGGCACTTCGGCGCTCACGGTCGTGCCTTTGCCGCGTGTACTTCGGATGCTGAGCGTCCCGTCCAGCAGCCGAACCCGCTCCCGCATGCTCGACAATCCAAGAGTCCCGGCCGATCGCGCCCGAGCCTTGTCGAACCCACGTCCGTCGTCGGAGACCTCCAGTTTCAGTGCCTCGCGCTCCTGTTTTAATACAATCTCGATGCTGTCAGCTCCGGCATGTCGGACGGCGTTGTTCAGCGCCTCCTGTGCTACCCGAAAGGCACACAAAGCCGCTTTTTTGGGTATTCGCCCGTGCGTCTCGACGATATGCTCCTTGATGGGGATATCGGCATGCTCTCGCACACGTTGGCATTCCGTCCGCAACGCCGTCGAGACGCCGAGATCCTCCACTAACGACGGGTGCAGCCGGTACGACATATCGTGCACGTCCTCGCTGACCCTCGCGAGCCCTTCTCGCAGGTTCTCGATCTCGTCGTCCAGTGTCTCACCGCTCTGATCGGGCCTGATCACTCCAGCATCTATCGCCAGTCGCGCCAACCGCTGCGACAGATCGTCGTGCAGCGCGCGCGCGATCGCACTGCGCTCGTCCTCATAAGCAGTGATCAGCTGCCCGCTCAAGTTGATATGGGCCGCTTCCGCGGCATAGCGGCGGCGGCGGTGTGTCAGCAGCGAGATAATCAACAGACCCTGCACTGTGACCACTGTGGTGACGAGAATAATCCACGCGGCATACTGGTCCCACAGCGATAGTGGCCTGTGCCGGATCTGGCTCCCCGCCGGCAGCCGCTCGATATCGATACTCCATCTTTCCAGCTCGCGCCAGTCGTAGACGGGCGCGCCAAACGCGAATGTTTTCCAGGCGTCACGAACTGGTTCACCTTGCAAGATTGCAGCGCCCGCTTCGGCAGCATCGACACCCATCTGCTGCAATTGCATGAGCCTGCCACCCACGATTCCGTTCCCAAGCTCGTAGTCGAAGGCGCCGAATATCGGGACGGTACTGGCCGACCGCGTAAGCGATAATCCCAAGTCGTATGGCAAAATAGCGCCATCTGCGTCGAGGCCGAATAGTCCGAAAAACACGGCAGACTCTTCCGACAGCTCTCCCAGCCTCGTCTCCAGCTCATTCACTGTCATGTCGTTTGTGTACTCGAACCTGAGCCGCTTCGTATAGGCAGCAAGTTCTTTTCTCGCCGAGGCAGCGATCGCCCTCTCCGTCGGTGCATTGCCAAAAACCATCACGATATGTGACGTGCCCGGCCTGAGGTGTAGAAAGTCGTCCACCAAATCTGCGAATGAAAGCTCGGTGAATCTTGCGATATCGCCGGGCCGCAGATCCTCCGGGCCGAAGATCCCCTCCCTGATAAGGGCAATCAGCGGTGCCTGCCCGTGTATCGAATCCCTGTAATCCATCCAGAACGAAATGGCCGTGCTTCCTACTGCAAAGACAATATCAGGTGTTGTGTCAGTGTAGATATTGCGCAACAGCCGGGCGGACAATTCCTGGCGGTCTCCTAGTTCATTCCGTCGAGCATCGAGATCGATTTCAGTGAAGGCGATTGGCCCACCGAAAGTCCTTCGCAGCTCGACCCTGAAGGCCTCGGTCACCCGGCCGTAAGCAAACCCGGTGCCGTCGTAAGTGTTGAGAATAAGGACCTGCCTGGTATCGATGGCCTGCGACCAGAGGTTCGTGGCGGGCAGCGTCAGCAGGATCGACGTGATGACCAGCACTCTCAAAATGAAAAAAACTTTAGCCATTGGACAATTCTACGTCGTGTGCCGCCGGACCGTAACCGAGCATCAAGTGTACTGAAAAAAATGGACATTTGGTTCCGGCGAAAACGGCAACGCTCGTCCGAAAATATCCACTACCAACCTCGAAAAATTGCGGATAGGTAAATTGCCCCGGATTGAATAAATTCAACCATACAGAAGAACGGGTGGAAGAACCCGGGTTTGCCATGGACCTACGATGTAGATCCAGACCGCGTTCGGCTTCCCTCAGTTTGAAAAGAACAGTCAGCCAGGAGAAACCACATGGCAACCGCACAATCTGAAGTTTTTTCCAACACCGCACGCGTCAACACCGACACTGCGCGGATCGATCAATTGAAAGAGCTCTACAGGAGCGTCCCCATGCAGCTCGATTTCCAGCGCGTGAGGATTATGAAGGACGTG
>CALZMR010000332.1 GCA_945788575.1 uncultured Woeseiaceae bacterium | reverse complement strand
GAATTTCGCTGGGCGTCAAGCAGTGCCAGTCGAATCCGTGGGGCGAGTTCGCGGCGACCTTCAATCGCGGCGACAAGGTATCGGGTCAGATCAAGTCGATCACCGACTTCGGTATTTTCATTGGCCTCGACGGCGGTATCGACGGTCTCGTTCATCTTTCCGATATTTCGTGGGAAGAGACGGGCGAAGAGGCCGTTCGGAACTACAAGAAGGGTCAGGATCTGGAAGCGGCGGTGTTGGCGATCGACGCCGAGCGCGAACGTATCTCGCTCGGCATCAAGCAGCTCGAGAAGGATCCGTTCTCGGCATGGCTCGCGGAACACCCCAAGAATACGATCGTCAAGGGCACAGTCACGGAAGTGGATGCTCGCAGCGCGACAGTCGATCTTGGCGAAGGAGTGCTCGGCACTCTGCGCGCTTCCGAGCTCGCTCGCGGCCGCGTCGAGGATGCTCGGACCATGCTCCGGGTCGGCGAGGAAGTCGAGGCGAAGTTCACGAACGTTGACCGCAAGAACCGCAGCGTCCAGTTGTCGATCAAGGCTAAGGAGGTCCATGAGGAGGCCGAGGCCATCAGCAGCTACAAGTCGGACGCGGGTTCCACCCCGGTCGGTACGACGCTCGGCGAGCTGCTGAAGGAAAAAATGTCCGGCGGCGGCAAATAATACGTAAAAACAGTAGCCCGGACCGTTTGGTCCGGGCTATAATTTCTTTACGAATCGGGATGTTACGAGTCGCAGAGAGAAGAAGCGTATCGATATGACGAAATCTGAGCTCATCGAAGCCATCGCTCGCAAGCAAAAGCATCTGCCCGCCAAGGACGTCGAACTGGCTGTAAAGCACCTGCTCGATCTCATGAGTGATTCATTGGCGAAAGGGCAGCGCATTGAGATTCGCGGCTTTGGCAGTTTCTCACTGCACTTCCGTCCACCGCGGATTGGGCGCAATCCCAAGACGGGTGAGGCCGTGGCGCTATCCGGGAAGTACGTTCCGCACTTCAAGCCTGGTAAGGACCTTCGCGAGAGGGTCAACTCTTCTCGCCAGTTCCCGATTAAGAGCTAAAAGACCGTTCAGGCGGCGCGATACAGCGTCGAAACCCGCCTCGAGACCCACACGTACTATTGCGTACACACCGCTTTGGCGGTCAGGTTGTTTGTCTGCTGCGGGGCCCATCGATGGCCGCGGGCAGCCAGACGGTCCGCTCCTTGTCTCACCCGAGAATGAGGCTGCCTTCGTCGACGCAATATCGGTTACCAAATGTCGCGCCAAACCAATACACTTCTGTCATTCGCCGAGTAGAGGCGCGCGTCATCCATGTCTATTGTTAAATACATTCTCTGGGGCATCATCGTTGTAGCCATCGTGATCGCGGTTTTCGCGTTCTCGTCCGTCAACACCGGTGAGATCGAAGTGGATCTGCTGTTCCGGAGCGTCACGACCTCGATTCCGGTCGCGTTCACGATTGCGTTCGCGCTTGGCTGGTTGTTCGGCTTGGCCTGTATGGCCTTGTGGGCCTTCCGGCTGGTCAACGAGCGCCGCTCGCTCAAGCGCTCTTTGAGGGTGTCCGAATCCGAGGTGTCGAGCCTCCGGAACCTGCCGCTGACCGATGCCGACTGAGTCGACCTTTCTACTGGCGGGCCTGTTCCTGTTGCTCGCCGCTGCAGGCTGGGTATTGGGCCGCTTCGGTGAACGCGAAGAGACCGACCCGCCGCCGCCGCTCAATATCGATTATCTGAAGGGCCTCAACTTCCTGCTCAACGAGCAGACGGACCAGGCGCTCGAGCATTTTCTGAAGATGGTCCGGGTCGACGACAAGACCATAGAGACCCACTTTGCGCTCGGCAGTCTGTTCCGTCGGCGTGGAGAGGTGGATCGCGCGATCCGTATTCATCAGAACATCATCGCGCGCCCCGATCTCGCTGCCGAACAGCGAGACCAGGCGCTCTTCTCGCTGGCCAAGGACTATCTGCGCGCGGGGCTGCTCGATCGCGCCGAGAAACTCTTTGTCCGGTTGTCGCAGGGATCGCGGTATCAGGTCGAGGCGCTGGAAAATCTCTGCGGCATTTACGAGCAGGAGAAGGAGTGGCAGAAGGCCATCGAGTCCGGCAAGCAGCTCGAAGTGCTCGGTGGCCGTTCGCTGGCATTGCAAATCGCTCACTACTACTGCGAGCTGGCTGAGTCTGCCGCCGCCGCCAAGGACTACCCGTCGGCGCGGCAGTATGTGAAAAATGCGCAAACCGGCAGGCCGCGCACACTGCGTGGCGCCCTGACGCGAGCACACATCGCTCAGGAGACGGAAGACAGCAAGACCGCGCTCAAGCTGTATCACCGTATTATCGATGAGCACACCTATCTCATCGCCGAGGCGCTGCCCGAGATCGTCGCGATCTATACCCGCGAGAATCAGCTTGGTGAGCTCGACAAAGCATTCCGCGCGATGCTCAGCAAGAATCCGGAGATGGGTTCGCTCGTTGCCTACACTGCCATCGTGAATGACATCGGCGACATTCCCGTCATCGACGATTGCGTTGAGAAGTACCTTCTCGAAGAGCCCACGCTGGCGGAGTTCGTCGACATGCGGCGACTGAGCGAAGGCGACGAGACGGCGCTGGCGCGGATTCGAGGCGCGCTGTCCAAGCTCGCGTCATCGACGCCGCGGTATCAGTGCCAGGAATGCGGGTTCTCGAGTCAGCGTCTCCTTTGGCAATGCCCGAGTTGCCGAAGCTGGGAAACCCAGCGACCCGCATCGCGCGTGCAATTCGACACGATCCTGCAGCACAGCATCAACAGGCGCTAGCTACGTCCAGGGGCGGATGGCTTGCTGGTCGATCTGGGGCAGGGGATCGGTTCCTGTCGGGCCGCATTTCGCGCAGCGCTTGCAGTTCGCTGCAGCGCGTTGTCGAGCGCCGACCCCAGGCTCAGGGATTCTCGCCACAGTACTCCTGATTCGTATCGGCTCAAATTGCCTGAATTCACCTGGGACAGTCATCGAATCACTCCTATAGCCTCGCGAGTGTCGCGATAGGCGGCACATCGAAGACGAACAGGAGAGCTGATAATGAGGATACTGAGCAAGCTGCTACCGGTCGGTGCAGTCATTTTTCCACTCGTTGCGCTGGCGGGCCCGGTGAACGTCAACACGGCGGACGCCGAGACTATTTCGGATGAGCTGAGAGGCGTCGGGCTGACCAAGGCGCAAGCGATCGTCGAGTACCGT
>CALZMR010000331.1 GCA_945788575.1 uncultured Woeseiaceae bacterium | reverse complement strand
TGTTCCTGCAGGTAGTCGATATCGTCGCGTATCGCCCACATTGCCGCGCGCTGCCCACCGGACTCGGCGATCGCCGCATCGCTGATCAGCCCCTCGTCCAGAGCCCGCTCCAGCGCACGTTCGAAACGGGCCTGGTCCGCGTCCTGCTCCCCTCCTCGCGCTTCGACGAGCACGTACCACGGGTGGCTGTCCGCAATCGGCGGCACGTGTCGATCGGTGCCGAGAACGACGGTGTCGTAGAAATCCGCCCACAGCACCTCGAACGCGGACAGTGTGCCGCCAAGCGCGCTGCCGAGTTCGTTGAGCAGCCTTGCAACGTTGGCGTAGTCGTCGACGGCGACCCAGGCCGTGTTCCGACTGCGCATCTGTGGCCTGAGCCGAAGCACGACTCGAGTCACGATGCCCAGCGTGCCCTCGGTGCCGATGAACAGCTGTTTAAGGTCGTATCCCGCGTTGTTCTTCAGCATACGGTTCATCGACGACATGACGGTGCCGTCAGCGAGCACAGCCTCGAGGCCCAGCACCTGCTCGCGTGCCATGCCGTGCCGGATCACGGCATTTCCGCCCGCATTCGTGGACACGGCGCCGCCGATCGAGGCGCTGCCGCGTGCGCCGAAGTCGAGCGCCAGCATCAGACCTTTCGCCTCGGCGGCCTGCTGCACTTTTTCCAGCGGCACCCCGGCTTGCACTGTCATCGTACAAGCCTCGGCATCTATCGATTCGATCGCCTTCATGCGTTCGAGAGACAACACTATGTCGTCGTCCGTGGACCGCGTGCCTTCCACCAGACCGGTGTTGCCGCCGAGCGGAACAACGGCCTGCCCGGCCGCGTGACAAAGCGCGAGTACTGCTGAAGCCTCGGCGGTGTTGGCCGGACGCACAATAGCCCGGCCCCGCATAGGTTCATTGCGTAGCCAGGTCGCCTGCCTCGCCGCAACATCCGCGCCGGTCAGCAGACCTGTATCGCCGACAATGGCCTCGATGTCAGTAAGTAAGCTGCTCACTCGAGTTCTAGTTGATCGGCGTAGGCAAACAGCGCGGCGGATCCGCCGGTGTGCAGGAACACGATGTTCTCGCTCTTGTCGACGCTGCCCTGGCGAACGAGATCGATCATCCCGGCCAGCGCCTTGCCGCTGTAGACGGGATCGAACAACAAGCCTTCCAGTCTGGCGAGCATCGTGACCGCTTCGACCATCGATGGCGTGGGTATGCCATAGCCGTCGCCGATGTAGTCGCAGTTCGCAACGACATCGGCACGCTCGACGCATCCCGGAGCGCCGACGTACTCGGCGGTCTCTACCGCGAGGTCGAACACTTTCTGCTCCTGGTCGGCCTTAGCCGCGTTCACGCCGATGCCAAGCAGCGGAATCTGGCTGTTGGTCGCTTTGAGGCCGAAGATCAACCCGGCGTGGGTGCCGGCACAGCCGGTTGCCGTCACCATATGATCGATCACCAGACCACGTTCGTTGGCCTGCGTCACCATCTCCATCGCGCAGTTCACGTATCCCAGCGCGCCGATCTTGTTCGAGGCACCGCCCGGAACGATGTACGGCGTGCCTCCGGCCGAACGCACGTCCTCGGCGACAGTACTCATCGCCTCATCGAAGTCGGTGCCATCGGGGTACTCGCGGATATTCGCGCCGAATAGCCGGTCGAGAAGCACATTGCCGGAGTGCGTGTACAGCGACGAAGGATCCGGCACGCGGTGTTCGAGCAGCACCTCGCAGCGCATCCCGAGCTTGCATGCAGCAGCGGCAGTCTGCCGCACGTGATTCGATTGCACGGCACCGACCGTCACGATTGTGTCGGCCCCCTGCTCGATCGCGTCCGCCATCACGAACTCGAGCTTACGGGTCTTGTTGCCGCCCGTCGCGAGACCGGTGCAGTCGTCGCGCTTGACGTAGATGCCCGGTCCGCCGAGATTGGACGTCAGATTGGGCAAGTATTCCAGCGGTGTCGGCAGATGCGCGAGCGATACGCGCGGGAATCGGGACAGAAGCATATGGAACCTATTTCAGAGTCGCGCGAAGCAGTCGCGATACAGCATCGCTACATGAGTGAGCTGCAAAGCAGTATGCAAGAAAAAGACTCGCGCCCAAAGAGTCGACTGATCGAGCGCGTATTTGGCGTATTTGGGGTCGAACCGCGAATCTCATGATCGCGGGAGTCGCGTTCGTCCAATACTACGCGTGCTCTCACGGCGCCCCTGTCGAGATGACCACGGAGCGATGCTGGTCGCGAAATCCGCAATAGACGCCTTCCGGGCCTGCGGAAAGCCACGATTGCGTGCGACCCGTCTGCGGCGTACGGTCAAATTCTTGGAGTACCAAGCCATGCGATCAGCAAAATTTATCACTCCCAGCATGCTCGCCATTTGCTTGCCGCTTTTCGGGTGCGATCGCGAGATCAGCTTTGCAAACGACATTCAGCCGATTCTGAACGACAGCTGCATCGACTGTCACGGAGGTGCAGGGGAAGGGGCAGAGACAAGCGGCGTCGATCTTACCGATTACGAAGGGGTCATGCGGGGCACGAATTTCGGGCCGGTTGTGATCGCCGGCGACAGCGCCTCGAGCGTGTTGTACCAAGTAATCGCGCACGAGACCGCTCCGGAAATCCACATGCCTCCGCATACCGAGGATGCTTTGGCCGAGGGTCGCGGATTCAGTTTGCGGGATCCGCAGATTCAGACGATCGCTGAATGGATCGATCAAGGCGCCGAAAACAACTGAGGCAAAGCTTCATTCGCGTCGCGGCAACGGCTCGTCGCCTCGCGCGAGCGCGATCGCGCGCTTTGCGAGTTCATCCGTCGAGGATAACGCTGGGACATCGATGGCATCGGCATCGAGCACGATCGGTATTTCAGTGCATCCATAGATGATGCATTCGGCGCCCCGTTCGACCAATCCCTCAGCCAGACGGCGCATCGCAGCCACAACTCTCGGTCCGGTTTCGCCGATCTTGATCGAGTAGACGAGCTTCATTAATTCTTCGAGCCCGGCGTCGTCATGAGCGACGGTCTCGATACCGCGGTCGGAGAGCGCGCGTTGATAGCACTCGGTCGCAAGACCCGCCGGCGTCGTCATCAGCCCGACTTTGCAGATACTGTGGCCGCGACCGTGGCCTCGACGATACTCAGGAATGGGATAGACGTTGCAGAGCGGATGTCCTGTTCCCAGGCATGCGCCGTGTTGCATGGCATGACCAAAAGATCGCAGCCGGCCGCCTCGAGCCGCTTTGCCATCGCCACGATCGCGGGCGAGGGATTCTCGCCGTCTCGCAGGATCGCCTCCTGACGATTGGGTACGTTCGGGTTCTGGTCCACTAGCAGATGGATATGATCCTGGTCTGAGTCCGCGGGCGTCAACGCAAGCACGCGCGCCATGAAGTCGACGGTCGCTTCCGGACCCAGTCCGCCGAGCACGCCTACCAGCAGGTTCTTCTTGCGCAGGGTCATAACCGTCCCGATCGCACCGATACCGACTTGATCTGAGCGATGACTCGAGCGCCGGGCGCGATGCGGAGTTCCTCCAATGAGCGGCGGGTAATTCGAGCAGACAGCGCCTCACCACCGCATCGCAGCCGCACCAGTACGGAATGAGGACTGTCGTCGTCGATCGCCTCCACGCTTGCAACCAGCTTATTGAGAATCGAAGTATCGGACGCCTCCGTGAGGCTGAGGCTCACGTCGTTTGCTCGGATCCGAATGCGTATCGGCCGCGATGAATCAAGTTCGCCGGGCAGCAACAACTCTCCGCCCGCGGCTTCAGCACGGGTCAGATCGAAATTCTCATCGTATTCCAAGAACGTAGCCGCAAGGACGCTGCCGGCCTCCTCGCCGCTCAACACCGGCAGGTCGCGCCGCGTCAGAACGTCGCTAAGATCACCGTGGGCGAGTTTGCGCCCGCCGTCCAGAACGAGCAGGTCGTCACAGAGCCGAAGTGTTTCATCGACACTATGGCTGACGTACAGGATCGGAATCGCGGCTTTCGCGTGCAGCGCTTCGATGAACGGCAGCACCTCGGTTCGGCTTTCCATGTCGAGCGCGGTCACCGGCTCGTCCATCAGTACGAGCCTCGGCGAGGACAGCAGAGCACGACCGATAGCGACCCGCTGCGCCTCGCCTCCCGACAGACGCGAAGGCCTGCGATCGAGGAGCGATCCCAATCGAAGAATCTCTACCGTCTCGTCGAAACTGAAGCCGCTGTTGGATTCGGCACGCTTCGCCCCGTATTCGAGGTTTCGGCGCACGTCGAGATGCGGGAACAGCCGCGGCTCCTGAAACACGTAGCCGATCCTGCGGCGATCTGTAGGCGTGCGGTGCGAATCATCGTCAAGCACGTCACCGCCGATCGCCAGCCGGCCGCGCGCAGCGCTTTCGAGGCCGGCAATACAACGAAGCAGCGTGGTCTTGCCGGCGCCGGAAGGCCCGAACACGCCGGTGATCCCCCTCATCGCAAGACTCGCCTCGACGTCGAGTGAAAAGTCGCCGCGCTCGAGCGAGTAGTGGAAATCGATTCGCTCTGTCATCGGCGCGCCAACCTTCGATTGACGACATACATCGTCACGAGGATTACGAAGGCGAACGCGAGCAGCAGCGCGCTCAGCCCGTGCGCGAGACCGTAGTCCAGCGTCTCGACACGATCGAAGATCTCAATGGCGATGACACGGGTTTCTCCAGGAATGCTGCCGCCAACCATCAGCACGACCCCGAACTCGCCGAGGGTGTGCGCGAATGCCAGAACGATCGCGCTTAAATATCCATGCGCGGACAGCGGAACGATGACCGAAACGAAGGCGTCGATGCGGCCGGCGCCGAGCGTTCGTGCCGCCTCGAGTTCCTGACGGCCGACAGACTCGAACACGCTGGCCAGCGGCTGCACCGCAAACGGCAGGCTGTAGACGCAGGACGCGATGACAAGTCCCGTGAACGTGAAGGTCAGCGCATTGCCGGTCAGCGAGACCCAGAAGCTGCCGATGGCGCCGTTCGGTCCCAGCAGGATCAGAAGATAGAAGCCCAGCACGGTGGGCGGCAGCACGATGGGCATGGCCACAATCGACTGCACCAGCGGCTTCCATCGCGATGTCGTGTTGGCCAGCCACCAGGCGAGCGGCGTACCGATGAGCAGCAGCAATGCGGTCGTAATCGCCGCAAGCTGGGCGGACAACCAAAGTGCGGTAAGTCCCTCGCTCATGCGCCGTCCACCAGGTCGTAGCCGCGGGCCTCTATCGTCGCTCGCGCTTCAGTACTTCTCAGGAATTCGAAGAACTGGCGTGCGGCTGCATTGTTTGCAGCGCGGCTTAGAAGCACGGCCTGCTGATCGAGAACGGTGCCGGCATCTGCCGGAACTCGAAACACACCGGCGGTCGCCGGCAGCGCAGCATTC
>CALZMR010000330.1 GCA_945788575.1 uncultured Woeseiaceae bacterium | reverse complement strand
AGATTGAAGATTGATGATTGAGAATTAATGATTAAAGATTTCGTACTGGTTCAATCTTCAATCTTCATTCCTTAATCTTTATTCGTACGCTAACACTTCCCGAATTGTCAGGCGGGAGCCTTGGTGGTATCCAGATGGTGAGGCGGCGGAGAGGACGGATGACTGTCGCGCGGTTGTCTATCTGCCGGCGGCACGCACGTCCAGAGCCGCACTCGAAGCGGCATTGCGGATGCTGCAAGTCAACGCCGACCCCCGGATCGACGTTAAACAGTATAGAGGTGATCGACAGTATCGCCTGTTCGCATGTCGGTCACGTTCCCTTCAGCAGGCCGCTGACAATCACGACCGACGAGTCGTGCGAAGGCGCGCACGGCTCGCGTGAAGGAGCGACTATGAACAGCAAAGCAATCGCCAGCATGTTACCTGCCGTCATCCTGGCAGCCGCAATACCCCTGAGTAGTTGCGAAACGACCACTCACGCGCAGCAAGGCGAAATCATCGGCGGGGTGCTGGGCGGCGTGGTGGGCTCGCAGATCGGCGACGGCCGTGGCCAGACCGCAGCTACCATCATTGGAACGATCGCCGGCTCGATGATCGGTCGTCACATCGGTGAGACGATGGACGAAACCGATCGCATGAATACGGCGCAGGCCCTGAACAACTCGCGTACCGGCGAAGGGACGACCTGGGTCAACCCCGACAATGGCAACATCTACACGGTGACGCCGACGGAAACCTATGCGCGCAACGAAGGACCGTGCCGCGAGTTCCGGCTGGCTGCTAAGGTGGGCGATGAACCAAGCGAGGATGTTTACGGTACCGCTTGCCTGCAGGCCGACGGCAGCTGGCTCGTTCAATAACGTGCCGCGATCGCGCGGCGATTGATTCGACGAGTAAGCGCACGGACGGGGTTTCAGGTCAGGACTAAGATCTCGGTTCGATCACGACCTTGGACGACCTTGGACAGGCACACTAGAGTCAATCTCATGTGCCTGTCCAAAATGTTCAGACAGATTTGGGATCAGAGCGAACGCACGATCTTCGTTCCGGAGATTGCGGTCTGACCCGGGCGCCTGAGCTGTTTTTACTCTGACCCCAAATATCGACAGCTCCACCGCCATACACGAGGCGTTCGACGCCGCCTCCAGCCTTCGAAAGTGTGCGCTGTGCCCGGGATTATGTCCGCCGGGCTGCCTATCCTGCCTGAAGGTATGTCAGATCGGGTGTGATCCGATGCGAAACGCTCTATTTATGCTGGTCGCGGCTCTGGTGCTCGCCGTCGCTGCGGATGCAATGGCCCAGGGCGCGACCGAGCGCAGTCTCGAGGTCGAAATCCAGTCCCCAACGCCCGGATTCACAGTCGAAGACGGGTCAACGAGTATCGAGGTCGAAGGTATCGCGTCGGCGATCGGTGGCGTGCGTTACCTCGACATCATGTTCGTGATGGACACGTCGGGGAGCCTTCGCAACACTGACCCCGAGAACTTTCGGTCCGGAGGTGCAGTCGGTCTGGTCGAGAGCCTCTCACCGAGAAGCGATATCAAGATTGGCGTGGTCAGTTTCGACAACAGAAGTGAACTTGCTCAGCCGCTGACCTCGAATCGCGCTGCGGCCATCAGCGCGCTGCGGGCACTGCCTCGTGGCGGCAGTACGGATCTCGCCGCCGGCATCTCCGCGGCTCGGGCCGAACTCGAACGTAACGGGCGACCCGGTTCATCGCGCGTCATCATGCTGTTTACCGACGGCCTGTCGAATGAGAGCAGGGCGTTCAATGCGGCGGTGGAGGCCGCGAGGGATGGCATCACGGTCCAGACAATGTTGCTCGGTAGGAGCAACCGCGGCACGGAGATGCTCGAGACGATCGCCTGGGCAACGGGCGGCAGCTTCGTCCGCGTCGAGAATCCGGAAATGCTGCCCGATGCATTCCTCAATCTCCGTACGACGGGCGTCGACAGCGTAACGCTGAGCGTCAATGGATCGGACCCGGTACCGGCGCGGCTTGCCGGCGGTACGTTTGCGGCGAACCTGCCCATCGAGATCGGCGAAAACCGCATCGTCGCCTTCGCGACGAGCCTCGATGGCGATACCAAGGAAACCGAAATCAACGTCAATGTCCGTGACGCAAGCTGTGCTGCGCTCGAAGTGACGGCGCGCATCGACGGTCGTCCGGCCTTGTCCCTGAATGACCGCTCGGTAGAGATCGTCGTCGACGCGTCGCGGAGTATGTGGGGACAGATCGGCGGCATATCCAAGATGGAGATTGCCAAGGCAACCTTGGAAGAGTTGTCGTATTGGCTCCCCGACGGCCTGGACCTCGCACTGCGTGCCTACGGCAGCACCAGTGCCAGCGAAAGCAACAACTGCGCAGATTCGAGTCTGCTCGTACCGTTCGGTGAATCGAATCGCGGCTACATCCGAAGCGCCATTGCCGGCCTAAGGCCGACGGGCCAGACGCCGATCGCGTATGCCCTGAACCAGGCCGGACGAGATTTCGGCACTATGCAGAACGACAGAACCATCGTCCTCGTCAGCGACGGCATCGAAAGCTGTGGCGGCGATCCGGTACAGGCGGCCCGCTCGCTCCGGGAGCAGGGCATCATCGTTCACCTGATCGGGTTCGGGCTCGGCAACGCCGCCGACGAAGACGCGGCGAGCCTAAGAGCAGTCGCTAATGCGTCGGGCGGACGCTATGTTACGGCGAGCAATGCCGAGGAACTGCAGGCTGCGCTGGCGCAAACGGTCGCCACGTCGTTCAGCGTGTACCGGGGCGTCACGGAGGTGGCGAGCGGTTCGCTGGGATCCGCCGACGTCATGCTCTTACCCGAGGGCGAATACCGTGTGGAATTCCACAGTTCGCCGCCCGTCGAGGCAACGGTTCGACTGGCCCCGCGGGACCAGTTGACGCTGGCACTGGAGAAGTTCGGCAACGAGGTGTCGCCCGTCGAGCAACGCGGACAGCTGGCGCATACGGCATGCCCCGAAGCGACTCAGTACGGTGACATGCTGGGCTCGGTGGAGGAGTAGGCGTTACGACTTGCAGCGAAAATCCTTCCCTTGGGAACTGACGGACGCGCATCAAATCAGCAAAGTCGATTTGTCGCGAACTGACACCGATACGCACAAAGCCCCGGTTCCGGACGAGTGACGCCAGGCCGTTCGGCTGGAAGCGATTGTTACGCGTGCAGCTTTATGATGACTTAGCGGCGGCTCTGCTTCGCCAGGTAGATGCCAAGCAAGCTGATCCACCCGAGTACAGCAAACTCGATTGTGCGCTGGCTTAGGCCTACAACATCGGATTCGGGCGACAGCGTCAACAGCCCAACCAGTGCTAAAGCCGATGCGACATAGCCCGTGACCGACAGTGAGCCAGCGCCCGGCCACCTGCGCGTCGCCCTCGCCAGCGTAAACAGGAATGCAGGCGTAGCCAGGTAGCCAATAAGCCCTGCGGCGTTGTGGATCAGCTGCGATGTGCTGGGTTCGTCCGGACGGCAGCCAGCGTCGCAGGGGTAGAGCACTGCTGCGAGATAGCCTCCCGCATAAAGGACCAGCCCAATCAAGCCAAGGGTTACCGGGCGCGAACGCGGGATCGCGGTGAATGCCAGCAAAGCAAACGCCACCACGAGCAGGCCCGCGGGGAGGAAGCCCGCCAGCCGTACGGGCCATTCGAAGGGAGCGCCCGTTGCGCCAAGTTCACTGATGAATTGCGATACGTGGCTGTAACCTGGCGTCAGTGCCCCGGCCCACAGGGTAAGCACCGTTACAACGGCGAGGCTGCCCAGCGACGACAACAGCAGGAGTGTGCCCGCGACTCGCGCAGGTTGGGGTGAATTCATTTGCGAGCGCCTCGCTTTGCACAAAGGGGGATACTGGTTTTGCTAGTAACCGCGATAATCGCCGGTGGCCGTCATTGTAGCTGCATCTGTTCAGGCGAAAGCGTCCGGACGACAGCGATAACTGGCAGGTTGCCGTTCAACCCTGGCAGCACCAACCCCGACTGAAATCCGCGTGTCGGTGGTTCGGGTCGGCCCGTGGCCACCGTCATTCCTTGGCCAGCGTAATCGCGAGGATCTCATCCAGCCGGCTGTTGAGGTCCC
>CALZMR010000329.1 GCA_945788575.1 uncultured Woeseiaceae bacterium | reverse complement strand
ACCTAACTACGAACCAGGTATTCGATCTACCCTATTGGCTGTGTGAGAATTGTGTGACTGAGTGCTGCACGGTTGTGCAGAGTACTGCAATTGCAATGGACGTACCGCCAGTTAGCATCAATAATATCAGTTACTTACAATCTAAGTGGCGTGCTCCGAAGGCAGGGGTCACAGGTTCGAATCCTGTCGGGCGCGCCATCTAAACCCCGTCGGTACCGCTCAAAAGGAAGGCTGTGACGGATAATCCGGGAGCGGGCCGAAGTGCGCTTCAAGTGCGTCCATAACGGCCAAGACAATGTCCTCGCGCCAGTGTTGAGCGACGATCTGCACGCCGACCGGTAGGCCCGCACTCCCTTGCTCGACTTGTTGCGCGGTAATCTCCGCCATGTCTCTACCCACGGGTCTGTCACTTTCTTCGCCAGGCCGGACCTTGGTTAGCGACACGACCCCGGCCGGGGTCCCGAGCACGCTATAGACTATAGAATCGGCCGCGGCCGGAAACAGATTCTGGCTGGTCCCATGCGTCACTGCCGGCAAGGCGAAAGGCGGACATAGAACGGCATCCAGGTTGGCGTCGGCGAGCGACTGATCGAAGCGCAGGCGGTAGCGGCTGCGAGCGTCGACCAGTTCCAGGTACTCAGCCGTGGGCCGCCGCCCCAATGATCCGAGCATATCGGCCATGTATCGTCGGCCGCGTGCCGCTGAGACTCGCGCAAGGAAATGCAGTACGGATCGCCGAGTCCAGATTGCGCGCAGCAGTCCGGCAACGAGCGGAATTGGCTTCTCGTCACCCAACAGGCGCCTGAAGTTCTCTCCGCCACCGGCGGACGCGGCGCCCAGAAAAATCCTGACGCCTTCGGAAAAGTCCGGTGGTGCGAATGGCACAACGATTGCGCCCCGTTCTCGTAGGGCATCGGCAGCATCCTCGACCGCACGGCGCACCGCCGGCGAGGCGGGAAAGTAACCGTTGTCCGTGTACATCCCGACACGCAGTCGCTCGACCTGGATTGCGCACGGGTCCGCCCAGGGCACGGGGGCGACCAGGTCTTCAGTCGGCTCAAGAGACGTCGAGGCGAACAGCTCCATGGCAAGTCGAACATCAGCTACCGTCCGGGCGATGGGACCTGGTTGCTGAATAACGGCCTCCTGCCCGGCCACCAGCAATTCGGGTGGAAAGTCGTCGTTTGTCAGACGACCTGAGGTCGGCTTAAGGCCGTGCAGACCGCAGAAATGCGCAGGTACACGAATACTGCCGCCCAGGTCGGCCGCGAGACCCATTGCCGATGCTCTGGCAGCAATTAATGCACTCTCGCCGCCGCTGCTGCCACCCGGCGAACGCGCCAGATTCCAGGGATTATTGCTGCGTCCGTATACAGGATTGTCGGTCTCCCAGCCGGACAAGGTCTGAAGAACGTTGGTTTTTCCGAGAATGATGGCCCCCGCTTGACGGAGTTTTCGGACCAGCGAACCTTCAGCCTCATAAACATTCCCAATCTTATTGGCCGCTCCCAAGGTGATCTGTGTGCCCTTAACGCGGAACTGCTCCTTAATGGTCACCGGTACACCGTGCAACGGGCCGAGTACCTCTCCGCGACGGTGTGCCTCGTCAGCCTCGGCGGCTCGTGCGCGCGCCTCAGCGAACATCGGAATAACGAGCGCATTCAATCGAGGGTTAACCGCTTCGATGCGTTGAATGAATGCCCGCAGCACTTCTTTCGACGAGTATTGGCCTGCTCGGATCGCTTCTGCCAGATCCGATGCGCTCAGATCGGTGATTGCAGACATTCGGCGTTGCGTATCCAAGATCAGTTCCGCGTGTCAGCTGAACTTCTGGAAGACACGCGCGCCGATAAATGCCATTTACGCGGCCTCCTCCGACCCTTCGCGACGCTTGTCGAGACTGTCCATCCAGTCCAGTATCTCGTCAGTGGCCAAATCTATCCGGCCAACCTGACAATGTTGGTCTCCACCTTCCTCGGCGGTAAATTTCCGCCCCCGAACCGATCGAGCTGACGTCAGAGCGGCTTTTTGTAGATCTAGAAACTCAACGGGCACGAAGTGATCGTTTTCGCCAGCCAATAGAAGCACATCTTGTTCGATCAGCGGTGACAAGTCTTTCGTATGGTACTTTGTTAACGCATAAAGATAATCAAACGGAGTCGCGGACCCTGTTATATACATGCCGTGCGTGAGGCTCCAGTCAATCATATCGTTCTGCTTTCTGGCCTGTGCCGCTATCGCATTGACAGCGTCTCTCTCACCGTTGAGGATTAAATTATGAAAGCTCTCGGGCTTGTCGCGATTGAAACCCCTCAACGCATCCCAAATGATGTTCCAGGCAACTACGTGCTGAATCCGAGGCTCGTAGGCCGCTGCCCGAAGGGCGAGATAGCCTCCCAGGCTAACTCCTATCAGGGTCACGCTGTTCAGCTCGAAGAAATCAAGCACCGCTGCTACGGGTTTCTCCCACTCATGGGTCATTTTCAGGCCGTCTCGAAGTGGCCGACCCTGCCCTGGGCCCTCGAAAATAATGATCGTGTATCCGGCCGCAGGGTATTCCCGAAGCCATAGGTAGAATTCCTCAATGAAGGAATCAAATCCGCCGTGAAGAAGAACCACACCTTTTTCTTCTTTGGCTTTGAGTCTGATTGCCGGTAGCTTGTATACCTCATACGGAATATCGAACATTTCGAGATTCGTGTCCGCCGTCGCCGCGTAAAAACATCGGGAGAAGTTATCGTAGGCTTCATCCTTCTCACGCTTGCCATTGGGCAGGAAGAATTCGGACATTCGGTGGTAGTAGGTGGCATGCATCAACCGTCCGTCTCTTTCGGCTCTTTGCGCCAAAATATTCCATTGCTCAAACCAGACTGTCGGATCGAATTCCTGAAGCTTGGGCGCAATCTCCATTAATTCCTCTTCACGGCAGGCTTCCTCGCCATGAGTCAGGACTCGATTCATCTGAAAGTTCAGGTTCTGGAGCGGTAGGATTTGCTTGTACGTCATCTTGATCCCCATCTCGCGATTGTCATTAGCTGTTGTGGCCTTCCGTATAGCCCAGCTTCACGGGCGCTACATCGACCTTGAAGAAAGCGTGCTTGGCGCGCAGTTTGGCGAGCTTCTTCTCGTCGAGCTTCTTAGGGATCTCGGCGTAGCTCGCAATCGCCCTGGCGACGTTCGCGTCGGACGAGAAACCCGAGACGTTTGAGGTCAAACTCGCGATAATCGATGTTAGGTACGTCCAGGATGCCGATGCCCA
>CALZMR010000328.1 GCA_945788575.1 uncultured Woeseiaceae bacterium | reverse complement strand
GAAGTGGACGTACTACCTCGTCTGCTTCGGCCTGATGGGCCTCATGCTCTGGCGGCCCGCATGGACCGTCGCTATCTCGGCCCTCGAATCGCTGGCGGTCGTCGTTGCGTTGGTCCTCAGTATGGGCGCAATGGTCGTGGTCCTCAGCGACGCGGTTCTCGAAACCGGCGGCGGTCTGGTGACTGTCGAGGAGATCCTGAACTTCCTGATTTCGGGCTCTATCGCCTACTACGCGTGGATGCTGGGGATGCAGGAGTTGCTCGGCAAACGCCGATGAATTCTCAGTAGCAGAGACTCGATCCGTCAGATTGCAGCTCGCAACCGACCGGAACGTCCTGCTCACGAAGGCACTCGTGAAATCGCCCGGTGCGAATCCGCAGCCCTCGCTCCAGACAGACGACTATAGCCTCGTGCTCCGTAACGCTCGGTTCGCGGCAAGACTCGAGATACATCGAGCCGTCCCTCGAGCAGCAGTCGGAAATGAAACGACACGGTGTGTGATTGGAAGGAAAGAGGTATCGGCCCTCAAGCAGAAGTGCATCCAGATCCGCGCCGACGATGGTGCGCGTGGTCGTCCAGGTGGTCTCGTCCATCCCGTAGACGCGATACGGACTGTCACCGTCCGGTTGGGCGAATCGCACAATGTTCCGACGTAGCAATCTTCCACAGTGTGAACGAATGTCACCGACCAGGGCGTCGCTCGGTTCGCCGTCCAGTTCGGTGCCGCATATCGCCATCAGGGCCATCGTATCGCCTGCGCTCCCCGAGCGAACCTCAAACACAATCCGAGAACGCTGCATGGTTTCCTCTGTCCCGCTGTGCAGAAGTGTCATGTTAGCCATCTGATCCTGGATGTAATCGGCCAGATTCGAAAGCGGACCTTCCAACGGTTCAATGTTGTACGGCGCCGAATCGGGGAAATAGCTGCGCTGCCTCTCGATCGTCCACTCCTCGGTGTCGTTCTGCATCTGAACGAAGTGCAGACGTCCGTCTGCGAGCGGGGCATTGCAGCTAAGGCGGAAGGCGCCGATCGCCGTCTGAGGTGACGCGAGTCGGTCGCAGGTAAAGCCGAATCCCTGCATGCAGGCGCCGACGTCATCCGTCTTGATGCACTCTTCGGCGGCGAGTTCGTGCGGCAGCTGCCCGTCCAAGGCCTGCGCCGAACACATGAGAACGGTCGTCAGCAGCGATGTGCACAGAGATCTTTTCATAGCGGTTCTAAACAGGTATTGGATTACATGGCCACCCAGCCGTAGACGACAAGTATCACTGCAAACACCAATGCGGCGAATACCGCCCACCCGGCCGTCCGCGCCGGGTCGACATCGTACGGGCCATCCTGAGTCTGGTCCGGTCGGGCGTGGTACTCCCGATTGCCCGGAATGAACAGTAGCGATCGGTAAGTAAGCGCGGCTCCCATCAGCGCGAGCCCGACGGTGTTCACGTAGTAGTCCAAAACACTCTCCGCCGGCGTCACGAATTCGAGTTGCAAGGTCAGCACCTTGCCTGCGACGAACGCGTAGATGGCGTATAGGATCAAGACGAGGCCTGATACCAGGTACATCGCATCTGTTCTTGGTCTGGCCATCGGCTCGATCCTCACTTTCCCGTGGCGCCCCGAGCGGCCGGACCTCGCTGCTCCCGATTCAGCGCGAGGCATCTCGAAGCTGGTCGATCAGTCTGTGGATGTTGTCTCGTGGAAATCGATCATCACAGATTCCACGAAGCCGCCGCCGTCGAAGATGAATTGATTCAGGAAGTCCTGATCGTAATCTTCGTCCTGCGAGTAATATTCGACCATCTCTTGATACTCGTCCGACTCGCGAAAGACCGTGAACTGTCGTTGTTTGAATCCGATGAACTCGTCGGCCGAGAACGTGACGCTGTCGATCAGGCTGCCATCTTCGATGCGCAGCAGCAGGTAGGACTCGTAGACCGATGCATAGGCCAGGTGCACGTAGTGAATCATCTCGCCTTGCGGGATCACCATGATGCCCGAGTACCAGTCCAGGATGCGCGACTCCGGTGTCTCGAAGAACCGCTCGATCTCTGACACGAGTCGCGTGGACATTTCGTCAGGATCGTCTGATGGTCGCAGGACTTCAAAGTCCAGGAGCACCATGGAGTCGTCCTCTATTGCGAAGGTGGCGACGTATCCACGCCACAATCCGGTACTCATGACGACACGTTCGCCATCCTGTGCTTCCCTGGGGTGCCGCTCCGGATGTCGTGCAAAGTATTGGCCAAGGGGGTTGGTGTGCAGCGCGTAGGTCTGACCCTCGTACACAATGCGATCCGGGGCCTGCGCCGTCGCAATCGCTGCGGACGCGCTGAACAGGAGCCAGAGGACAACAAGACCACGTATTCGCATAACCGAACCTCGTCTGCGTTGCTTTCTCCCGCTCTTGATTGGACGCCGAGTCAGCGGCCGTATCAGGCCTCAATCGGCTGGTCAGCGTCGGCTGTGAATATGGTAGCGCATAGTGCGAGCGACCGGCTATTGCCGAATAGGTTCGCGAAAATTCGCGAAAGTTCCGCTAATTTCGTCGAAAAAACCCCAAACTTCGTCATATCACGTTTATCTAAGTTAGTAAGCGCCTGTTCAGGCTCGGGCGCGTACTCTTGAGATTCGAGGCTGTGAGCCTCATCTCCGGGCGAACGAGAGGACTTGGGCATGAGCGGAATACTAGCCAACATACTACCGAGCGAAGAACGCGTCGCCGTGAAAGCGGCGCTGCACGTGGAGGTCATTGCCGACCTGGCGTGCCCGTTCTGTTTTTTGGGCAAGCGCCGCCTCGACGTGGCGCTCGACGCGGTGCAGGGGCCTAGCGAAGTGAGCTGGTTCCCGTGGCAGCTGAATCCGGGCCTGCCCAAAGAAGGCGAGGCGTACACGGACTACCTGACGCAACGCTTCGGCAGCGTCTCGAGTATCCAGCCGATCCTGGACGGGCTGGTGGAGGAGGGTGTCCACGAGGGCATCGAGTTCCGCTTCGATAGAATCAAGCGTGTGCCGAACACGCGGATGGCGCATCAGCTCATGTATCAGGCGGAAGTCGAAGGTAAGGATCAGTCGGCGTTGGCCGACAGCCTGATGTCGGCATTCTTCGAGCACGGCAAGGACATAGGAGACGCAGACGTCCTGATCGGGATCGCACGCAAGCACGGCATCGCCGAAGTGGATGCGACGCTGGCGCTGCATGACGATGCATCGAAGCAGGTCGTGCAGCACCGGGAATCGCAGGTGCGTGCGAGCGGCATCGCAGGCGTCCCCGGTTTC
>CALZMR010000327.1 GCA_945788575.1 uncultured Woeseiaceae bacterium | reverse complement strand
GTTCAAAACTATCAGCAGGCTCAGATCTAGTCCGATTCAACCGACGAATACGAAAACGGCCGCTTGCGCGGCCGTTTTCGTATTCGTTGCTGCCGTTCGATCAGGCGCGGCTGAAACGACGGCGCCGTGCGAAGCCTATGGCGAACAGGCCAAGACCCAGCAGCGCGAGCGTGCCGGGTTCGGGCACTGCGTACTCGATGACGAAACCCGTCATCAGCCCGCGATTCTCCATATCGTCGAAGAGACCCGCGAACGGCCAATAGTGAAGATAGTGTTGAGTGCCACCGACGCCATTGTTCGGCTCACCGGCAGCCCAATTCGCGAAGTCCCAGGACTCACCGGTGACCCACGCCCAGCAATCGGCCGGCTCGCAGAGTACGGCATTCGGATCGGTCTGGAAGCCGCCCAGCCAGAAACGCTGAGGATCGCCACCGGCTAGTTCGACGAGCCAGGCGACAAACTCGTTCTCGCTGGCCGACGTAATCGTCGCCAGATGGCCGCCCATGGATTCAGCGAGCGCCCGGGCTTCTTCCCAGGTCAGGGTGCCGTCGGTCTGGATGACTTCGTAGGAGTTGCCGTTGCCGCCCCAGGTAATCGGATCCGCCGACGCGAGCGGCGAAAGTGCGATTAGGAGTGCGGCCAAAAGTGATCGAAGCTTCATTGCGTGTTCCGGTGTATTCCCTTAACAAGCTTAGTACTGCAATTTGCGGGCCAAAACACAAACCATTGATTTATAGGTACTTGAAGCGGGACCGGATCAGCGATTGTAAAAACTACCGACAGCAAACGATGCAACGAAGTGGCTCAGCTGCCATCGCCGCGACGCAGACGTGTTCGTACGAACTTGACCGACAAGTGATACGCAAGCAGCCAGGGCGGCATGCGAATCCAGTGCGAACGCATGTAGAGCAGCACTCGGCTCAGTCCGCTCCAACGGCTTGGTCGATCGGGGTGCTGCGGAAACACCGCGCGAACGACCAGCGCATCCATCAGTTTCACGACGACGCTCGGCGGTCCCCAGCGAGCGACGTTCTCCAACACGTGCTGGGGAACCTGCGTGCCTAAGAACGATTGGCAGTAGCGCAGACTGTAGAACGCGGGACGCTCGAGATTGAGCTCTTGAGCACGCTGGACCAGCGCGTCCCAGAAGCCCTCCCGTCTCGATCCGAAATGGTCCAGCAGATCGGCGATGTCGACAAGGTCCCTGAGTTTGTCCGCCAGATCAGAGTCGAACATCAGATGCGTCATCGCGTGAAGCACGATGTCTTCGTCACAGAGTACGCGGTAACGCGATGCCGGCAGTGGCCGCGACCGTTCGAGCAGCTTGCCGCCGTCAGGCTTCAGGCGCGCAGTGCGCGGCAGGACGTTGTGATGCAGGTCGATCTCGACTTCGCGATCGGGGTGCGTCAGTGGCGGCAACTCGTGAGTCCACTTCCGATAGTAGTTCTGGTCGTAAGGCCTCAGTGGCTGGCTGAGCCAGCCTGCCTCGTTGAGCACTGCCTCCACTCCTTCCAATCGTTCCTCTGACGTCAGCAGATCGACATCCGCGAAAACACGCCCCGGTGCGTTAGGCAGACCGAGCAGAACATAGGTACAGCCCTTCATGATCACAAGCGGCGTGTCGGCGTCGTCCCCCATCGCCCAGGCAATGCGATCCAGCTCCCATTTCGCGAGCCGGGAGCGCGACTCGGCCATTGTGATCCTGCCAAGCAGTTGGTCGACCGCGACGGCTGGTAGCCTGCCAATATCGCCAGAGTCGATCAGCCGAGCCGCGAGCCTGCCCAGCACACCGGCGCGCCGTGCGACGCGCAGCGTGAGATCGAGTTCCGCCGGCGACATAGCAGCGACGTCCTCCGGCGCCCGAATCGCGACATCGAGTACACGCCGAACCTCGCGATGATCCAGGCTAGCGGTCATCGCCACTTGCCATTGCCGTCAGGCACTCGACGGCCTCATCGAGATCGGAGTAGACGAAGCGGAAGCATCGCGACGTTCGGACGACCTCGGCGACCGTATCGAAACCCGCTTCGCCAAGCAGTTCGTAGTTGAACGCGTTGGTCGCAAGCATCATGAATGCCTCGGCGCCGGAGATCGGCGTGAGACGTGAGGTCTCGCCAGGCTGCCAGCGCGGGAAGACTATCCAGCGAGCGGCCGCGGCCTGATCCGCTTGCGCAATACTCGTCCCCGAAGGCCGCAGATGCGCGACCGTCCCTTTCCGCGTGTTTGGCGTCGCCGGACCGATTACCGAGTCATTCGCGAAGTCGCTGATGACGTCGATGGAATCGTCCTTGAGGGCGACGGGGCGCGGTACGGGAATCAGGTCCGTCGTCCGAGGCCGCAACAGACCGAATTCGTCTGACAGCAATCGCCAGCCGCGCAGGCTCATGCCGGCACAGAGTGTTGACTTGCCGAAGCCGGGGGCCGCCGGGAGTAACATCGCGCCACCATCGAACTCCACGACGGCGGCGTGCAGCATGAGGAACGCATGGGAACGCATCGCGATGACGAGATTGACGCCCCATTCGAGCACGGGCAGCGCCTGCTCCGCGGGCATCAACTCGTGCGGCACCTGACCGTCGACAGAGAACCGGACAAGCCGCCGGTTTACGCGCGGGAAGGCGCGCTCGCAATCCAGCCGGGCGTGAAAGCTGAATACGCTCTCGCGCGGCAGCACCGGATAGTCGGCGTACAGAAGATGCAGCGGTTCGACAAGGGACTCAGGCTCCGCACGAATGTGCGCGGCGAACGGCCCGATGGCCATGCCGAGACCGCTTCGAAGGCGCTCACCAAATTCGTCGATCGACAGATCGCGGACTCTGAGCATTGTGCCGTCTCGGTCGCTCACGCCCGTTCGATCAGCCCCAGATGCTCGAGATGCTCCAGCATGGCGACGATCTCGACCAAATGTTCCTGCCTGTCCGCACCGCGGTTCGCCAATTCAAAGGCGCGTGCGACCGTCGGCGCGTCGGCCGGCTCATTTAGCAGCTCCGTGATCAGCGAGGCGCTGGCCGCGTTGAGGAAATGAGTGATCCCCGAAGGGCGGTGATAGGCGATGAACTGGTCGTCATCCCATTGCGTCCAGACAATCGTCTCAGGTGGCATCGAACGCCACCTGGGTTCGACAGATTTGGCGATGGATTCGGTCAATGGCGGGCTCCGCCGTACGCAACTGGCGCCGGTAGAGTAGCGGAGATTACGAGTGCGGAGTAGCGGTTGCTACAGGTCGGTAACCCGGACGCTGCCCGCAAAGGAAGTCAAAGCCGTCGCCGACACGAGGACACC
>CALZMR010000326.1 GCA_945788575.1 uncultured Woeseiaceae bacterium | reverse complement strand
GCTCGTCATGCAATCCCGAAACGCGTTGGATTACGCCGAGTGATGGAAATTAGAAATCATCGGAGCACGCACCAGTGCCCTGGTCATGAACGTGAACGTTGCCGCATCCAACGATCGCGTTCAATCCGACCACTCGCATCATTCCTCAATCGATGAATCGACCTGCTGAAGGAACCAGACGCGCTTTGCTCGTCGCCTTTCATTTTCCGCCGATTGCTCAATCCAGCGGTGTCCACCGCGCAAAGAGCCTCGCGAATTATCTGCCGGAATACGGCTGGTCGCCGTTAGTCCTCACGGCCACGAAAAACGCCTACGAGGTATTCCACGAAGGCAATAAACCGGTCTTCGGTGATGACGTCGTCGTGCGACGCGCCCTGGCGTTCGATACGGCACGGCACTTTGCAATTGCCGGACGTTACCCCGGTTTCCTGGCTACTCCCGATCGTTGGATGTCATGGTGGCCGTTCGCAATTGCTCGTGGGATGCAGATGATCAGAAAGTATCGACCGAGTATCGTCTGGTCTACCTATCCAATCGCGACGGCGCATGTCATAGGGTCTCACCTCGCAAGGCTGGCACGAATACCTTGGGTAGCCGACTTCAGAGACTCGATGACCGACGAGACCTACCCGGCCGATCCATCGAAGCGGCGGACCTTCGAGAAAATCGAGTCCCGCACAGTATCCCGCTGCGACCGAGTTGTGTTCACAGCGCCTGGAACGCTCCAGATGTACCGCAGCAGGTACCCGGATGTAAACGAGAGTAAGTGGCAGCTGGTACTGAATGGCTACGACGAGGAGACATTTCTCAACGCGGAAACGACGGACGCTGCACGGAGCGGCCGCACCGTCCTGCTTCATTCCGGAATTATCTACCCGAAGGAACGCAATCCGGTCGGTCTCTTCGATGCGCTTTCCCGGATGCAGCGACAAGGGGCAATCGATAGCAGCCGCTTCGAACTGAGACTGCGAGCACCGGGAAATACGGAATACGTCCACCGTCTGGTCAAAGAATACAAGCTCGGTGACCTTGTTACCGTGCGCGATCCCATTCCGTATGAGCAAGCAGTCAGCGAAATGCTAACGGCAGATGGCCTGCTGATCCTCCAATCCGAGGGCTGCAATCACCAGATACCGGCGAAGATCTACGAGTATATGCGTGCTCAAAAACCGATCCTGGCGCTTACCGACCCGACGGGCGACACGGCCGGGATACTGAGGCAATCGGGCGCGCGCGAATTATTCCTCGCACAGCTCGACTCCGCGGCCGAAATCGAAACGGAATTGCAGCGGTTCATCGAGAGCCTCGACGATTCTGATTCGGGCGTTGTGTATCCGAATGCGGATTCGTTCTCGAGACGGTCGCAGGTAGGAACACTGGCCGGGATCTTCGACGAGCTTGCGCGCTCCTGAACTACGCGTTCCTTCGATCCGTTTCTCAGGGGTTTCTTCGTCCGCGCGACTCTGAAAAGAGGCCACTGGCCGGAGTTCTTACACACATCTGTCGCGCGCCCGATGTCAAGAAACCCGACATCTTGAAAACCCCACATGGTACTGTGACGGCCCCGAAATAATTGCGAGGAAAAGTCATGGCAGAGATACTCGAAAAGTATGCGGAGCCTGCCGTTTTCTGGCTCGCTGTCGCTGCAGTTCTGCTCGCCTTTGTTGAAGGCTTTCTCCAGCTGTTGGGCCTCAGCCTGACGGCGAGGATGTATTCGGCGGGGCGCCTTCTGGAACTGGCCACGATGATGATGGTATTCGTCGCTGTTCTGAACTTGCGCGGGATTAAGGCCGAAGTCAGGAAGCGCGACTGAGCCTGCATCGCCGGCGACGGGCAACTCAGGATTGGACCGCGCATCTGCGCGTCTCGACAGCTGCCTTGCGCGAGCCATTGTTACGCCTTGGACCGCAAGTTTCAGGGAAGATCAGAAAGTGACTGACAAACCGGTGCTCCTGTTCGTATCGACCCGCTTCCTGTTCCCGGCCGATTCGGGCGGCAAGATTCGAACGACACAGATCCTGCGCGGCATGAAAGGCGGCGCGTTCCGTATTCGTTTGATGATGCCCCGGCCGGCGAGCGGGTCGGCGGACTTCGCCGAGGACGTCGCCGCCGTGGCCGACGAAGTCGTGTTCTTCGAGCCGTACGCGCGCGAGGGACTCCTGTGGAAACTGCGCCGCGCCCTCTGGGCGTTTCAGGACAAGCCGATCCCTGTCTTGTCAGACTGGTCGAAGGACGCGGAAGATTGCGTCCGCCGGGAATTGGCGAGGGACCCCTCGCTGGTGCTGTTCGATTTCCCTCACTCCGCGGTGCTTGCGCCGGAGTCGTTCGAGCGTCCCTCGGTGCTGTTCACGCACAACATCGAGGCCGTCATCTTCGAACGTCACTGGAAAGTCGCGAAGTCACCGCTGCACCGGTGGCTGTGGAAAGGCCAGTATCTGAAGATGAGGGCGTTCGAAAAGGACACGCTCAACCGCTTTGATACCTGCATCGCCGTGTCTCGGTCAGACGCCGATTTCTTTCGCAAGGAGTACGGCGCCGCCAACTGCCCGTCGATCGAGACCGGCACGGATCTGGACTTCTATCGGTATCGCGATCCGTCGAGAGATCACGAAGTCGTGTTCTGCGGTTCGATGGACTGGATCGCCAACATCGATGGCGTCCGTTGGTTCCACGACAACGTCTGGCCAAAGGTGCTGGACAAGGTGCCGTCGGCGACGATGAAAGTGGTTGGACGGAAACCGCCCGCCGCGCTGGAATCCCACGTGTCGAAGAATTCGCCCGAATGGACCTTCACCGGGTTCGTGGACGACGTGCGAGATTACGTGCCGGGAGCCTCCGCCTTCGTAATACCGTTGCGGGTAGGCGGCGGAACCCGCATTAAGGCCTTCGAGGCTATGGCCATGGGCGTGCCGGTCGTTTCGACGTCGATCGGCATGGAGGGATTGGCCGTCGAACATGGCGAGCACTTTCTGTGTGCGGACGAGCCAGCGGATATGGCCGCACAAATCGTCACTCTGCTGCAGGACGCCGACCAACGGCGTCGCATTTCTAGAGTCGCGAGGCAGCTCGTCGAGGAACGTTTCTCGTCGGAAGTAGTTGCGCGACAGTTCGAGGTGATTTGTTTGGAGACGCTTGGAGCGTGGAAAGATTCGACCCCAGGCTGACGATCCCAGAATTAACTAGTTACGCTGAGAAAGCACGCAAAGCGACAGCGCTAAGAAATCGGCTCACTTTCAGTTATATAGACTGAGACGGTAATAGAAACTTGGCAGACTATTTGCTGAAAGCCGGGTTAATGGCGTC
>CALZMR010000325.1 GCA_945788575.1 uncultured Woeseiaceae bacterium | reverse complement strand
GAGGCTGTCCGTGAACTCGACGGGGTGTGAGGTCGTGAATCGGATGCGCTCGATCCCCTCTACCGCAGCCGTGTAATAGATGAGCGTTGCAAGATCGGCGATGCCGCCATCGTGCATCGGTCCGCGATAGGCGTTCACATTCTGACCGAGCAGATTGATCTCGCAGACTCCCTGCTCTGCGAGCTGGACGACCTCGGTGACGACGTCGTCGAGCGGGCGACTGATCTCCTCGCCTCGCGTGTACGGCACGACACAGAAGCTGCAGTACTTGCTGCAGCCTTCCATGCACGAGACGAAGGCCGTCGGCCCTTCCGCGCGAGGCTCGGGCAGGCGGTCGAACTTCTCGATCTCCGGAAACGAAATATCGACCACTGGCTGCTGTCGCTGCTCGGCCTTTTCGATGAGTTCCGGGAGCCGGTGCAGTGTTTGCGGACCGAAGACGACGTCGACATAAGGCGCGCGCTCGCCGATGCCCTCTCCTTCCTGGCTGGCTACGCAGCCGCCTACGCCGATCATGACCCCGTCCCTGCTCTCTTTCAGCTGGCGCCATCGACCGAGTTCGGAGAACACTTTCTCCTGCGCTTTCTCGCGAATGGAACAGGTGTTCACGAGCAGCAGATCGGCCTGCTCGGGCTTGCTGGTGAGCTCGTAGCCGTGCGACTCACGCAGCACGTCGGCCATCTTGTCCGAGTCGTACTCGTTCATCTGACAGCCCATCGTGCGGATGTAGAGCTTCTTCGCCATGTCCCGATTCTACCAGTTGCGCTCTCGAACCCCGCCGGTCAGCGGATGTAGCCCAGCGCCTCGAGCTTGACGAGTACTTTGTGCGCCGAGAGGTCCGGCGAGATCTCGGTCGTATCGAGGACGATCTCCGCGTTTTCGGGCTCCTCGTAGGGGTCCGAAATCCCGGTGAACTCCTTGATGATGCCGGCGCGGGCTTTCGCATACAGGCCCTTGCGATCGCGCTCCTCGCAGACCTCGAGCGGCGTCGACACGTGCACCTCGACGAATCCGCCCAAGGGTTTGATCGTCTCGCGAACGTTGCGGCGGGTTGCCGTGTACGGAGCGATCGGCGCACAGATTGCGATGCCGCCGTTCTTCGTGATCTCGCTGGCCACATAGCCGATACGTGTGATGTTGAGGTCGCGGTGCTCCTTCGAGAAGCCCAGCTCGCTCGACAGGTTCTTGCGCACGATATCGCCATCGAGCAGCGTCACGGGACGGCCGCCGATCTCCATCAGCTTGGTCATGAGTGCGTTGGCGACCGTCGACTTGCCGGATCCGGACAATCCCGTGAAGAACACGGTAAAGCCCTGCTTGTGACGCGGCGGGTGCGTGCGGCGGAGTTCATCGACGACGTCGGAGAACGAGAACCAATCGGGGATATCGAGGCCTTCGGCCAGCCGGCGGCGAAGCTCGGTACCCGAGATATTGAGCACATGATCGTCGTCTCCGGTCTCGTCGATCGGCACGTACTGCGCCCGATTCTCCGCGTAGACCATCATGCGGAACGGCACCATCGTGATGTCGAGTTCCTCGGCATGCTCGGTCAGGAGTTCCTGGGCATCGTATGGCCCGTAGAAGTCCTCACCCTTCGAATCCTTGCCAGGGCCCGCGTGATCGCGACCGACGATCAGGTGGGTGCAGCCGTAGTTCTTGCGGATGATCGCGTGCCACATCGCCTCGCGCGGCCCGCCCATGCGCATCGCCAGGGGCAGCAGACTGAGCATCGTCGTCTGCTCCGGATAGCGAGCGAGGATATGTTCGTAACAGCGCACCCGCGTGAAGTGATCCACATCGCCCGGTTTGGTCATGCCGACGACCGGATGAATGAGGAGATTCGCTTCGACGTCACGCGCGGCCCGAAGCGTCAGTTCCTGGTGTGCGCGATGCATGGGATTGCGGGTTTGAAACGCGACGACGCGGCGCCAGCCGAGTTTGCGGAAACGGTCGCGCATCTCTTCGGGCGTTTCTCGCAGATGTTTGAAATCGTAGTGCGTCGGCGACTCGATGCCGAACAGGCGGCCACCCACGTATACCGGATTCGCGATGTTGTTCAGATAGTGCACCGCCGGGTGCGCTTCGTCGGTCGTGCCATACACGCCTTCGGCCTCACGCGCCTTGTCGGGCGTCCAGATATCTCCGACCTCCAGCGTCGCGATGACGACACCCTCGAGGTCGCGCAGCGCTATGCGGTCGCCGCCCGAAATCGAATCCGCGAACGCCTGACTCACGTCCAGCGTGATCGGCATGGGCCAGAGTACGCCCGAGGTCAGCCGCATGCCGTCGACGACGGCATCGTAGTCGTCCTGGTTGAGAAAACCGTCCAGCGGCGAGAACGCGCCGTTCAGGAGCAGCTCGATATCGCAGATCTGACGTTCGCTCAGATCCCAGGAAGGGAAATCCCGTGCCGCCTGCTTCTCGGCCGCCGCCTCTGCCTCAGAGAGATAGAGATTTTTGAGTTCGCCGCCGTGAGGCTCTTTGAACGCACCCATCGAAGTGAGTCCTGTAGATAAGTGAAAAAGTGGCGCATCGAAACGACGAGGAGCGTCGACAGCGACGCTCCATGTCATGGCGCATTGTGTGATTCAGCGCCGAGACCTGCCGGTCCCGGCGCCGGGAAATCTGCCTAGAACGGGATGTCGCCGCCGCCACCGCTCGGGGGCTGACTTGACGACTCGCCGCCAGAGTAAGGTGCCGAGCCGCCACCACCGCCGCCGCGACCGCTGAGCATCTGCATCTCATTGGCCACGACCTCGGTCGTGTAGCGGTCGTTGCCGTCCCGGTCCTGCCATTTGCGCGTCTGAAGACGGCCTTCGACGTAGACCTGAGAACCTTTTCGCAGGTATTCCGCCGCAATCTCGGCGAGGCGGCCGAACATGGCCACGCTGTGCCATTCGGTCTTTTCCTTCATCTCGCCGGACTGCTTGTCCTTCCAGGACTCGTTGGTGGCCAGGCGCAAATTGGTGACGGCGCCGCCCGAGGGCATATAGCGCGTCTCCGGGTCCTGCCCCAGATTGCCGATGAGAATGACTTTGTTAATTCCGCGGGCCATAACGGTCCCCTGTTGTTCTGTTCTGGTAATTCGGTGCTTCCAGCGGCCGGCAGGCCTGCCTGGAGGGTCGCTTATTGTAGAGGCTGACATTTCAAAAGCCAGCCCGAATTACCCTGGATTGCGTGGATTTATGGGATTTTCGGGGCCGACTGCACCGATGCCCGGCCGAATCCGTGCATGGCGAGCCAGATCGCGGCGATCAGCACGCAAACGAAGAATACGTTGCCGGGATTGCCGCCCTCGAGGAATCGACCCCCGATCAGGCCGCCGGCGAATATGCCGAGGAACTGGCTGGTCGAGAATACACCCATCGAAACGCCTCGGGCTTCTTCCTCGGCGACAACGGAGAGTGTCGATGGCAGCCCGGCCTCGAGGTAGTTGAAGCCCGCGAAGAACACCGTCATCGCGATGAACACCGACCAGACGGAGAAGCCCGCAAACGCCAGCAGAAGCTCGGCAACGATGAGCAGCACGACAGCAAGACCGATCGAACGGCCCTTGCCCCGTCGATCGTCGAGAAAGATCAGCGGAATCGTGATGGCAAGCGACAGGACGATCGCACCGATATAGATCTTCCAGTGTTGCGTCACGAGCATGTCGAATCGATCGTTGAGCACAAACGGCAACGCCACGAAACTCGCTGTAAGGATCGCGTGCAAGAGAAAGATGTAAAGGTCCAGCCGCAGTAGTTCGGGCTTCATCGCGGCGTTGAAGTTCCAGCGCCGGACGGCAGCCGGCCGCGGGATATCGCGCGGTAACAGAAAGAGCAGACCGGCCGCCGCGATCGCCGCAAACACGCCGAACCCGAATAAGGAATTGACGCCAAAGACCCCGGCAAACCAGGGGCCGAAGACGAACGCGATCACGAACGAAGCGGCAAAGCCCCCGCCATAGATGGCCATCGACCGAGTTCGCACCTCCACACGCGTTGCGTCGGCGATGAGCGCCGAGATTGCCGCCGAGATCGCTCCGGCGCCCTGCAGCAACCGACCGGCGATTAGAATCTCGATGGAGTCGGCAAACGCCGCCACGAACGAGCCCAGGCCGAACACCGCCAAGCCGCCAAGAATGACTGGCAGCCGCCCGACTCTGTCAGACAGGGCCCCAAGCGGGATCTGAAACAGCGCCTGAGTCAGTCCGTAGCCGCCCACGGCCATGCCAATGAGCAGCGGGGTCGCATCAGCGAATTCCCGCGCGTAGAGCGCGAGCACCGGCAGCAGCGAGAACAGGCCCACCATGCGTAGCAGCACGATCAGCGTGAGTACGCCGATCGCGCGACGCTCACGCGGCTCGAAGGTTGCGAGGGGCTGGCTCCCGGTATCGTCAGTCATGGGTCACAGTTTGTTACACGTTCGGCTTTGCGCCCAAGTCGGAGGGCGGCGTATATTAGCAGGTTGTTCCGCGCAAATTGGCCAAGCATGCCTCAAGACCAAAAGTACATCGAACTCCGCGGCGCGCGGACGCACAACCTGTGCGACATCGATCTCAAGCTGCCTCGCGACCAGCTCATCGTCTTCACGGGCTTGTCCGGCTCGGGCAAGTCGTCGCTCGCGTTCGATACGATCTACGCAGAGGGTCAGCGGCGTTACGTCGAATCGCTGTCGGCTTACGCGCGGCAGTTCCTGTCGATGATGGAGAAGCCGGATATCGATCATATCGACGGCCTGTCGCCGGCGATCTCTATCGAACAGAAATCGACGTCGCACAATCCCCGCTCGACGGTCGGCACGGTAACCGAGATCTACGATTACCTCAGGCTCCTGTATGCGCGCGCCGGCACGCCTCGATGTCCTGATCACGACACGACTCTGGAAGCTCAGACCGTGACGCAGATGGTCGATCAGGTGCTGGCGCTCGAGGAAGGTACCCGGCTGATGCTGCTCGCGCCGGTCGTCGACAACCGCAAGGGCGAGCACGTGCAACTGATGCAGGACCTGCTGGCGCAGGGATTCATACGCGCGCGGATCGACGGCGAGGTCTACGAACTCGATCAGCCTCCGCCACTGGATCTGCGCAAGAAGCACACGATCGAAGCCATCATCGACCGCTTCAAGGTCAAACAGGATCTCAGACAACGGCTTGCCGAGTCCTTCGAGACGGCGCTTCGGCTTGCCGACGGCGTTGCGAAGATCGCCTGGATGGACGGCGACGAGGACGAGATCGTCTTTTCGGATCGCTTCGCCTGCAAGATCTGCGGCTACAGTCTCACCGAGCTAGAGCCGCGCCTGTTCTCTTTCAATAACCCGTCGGGCGCCTGCCCGACCTGCGACGGCCTCGGGGTCAAACAGTTCTTCGACCCGGAGCGAGTCGTTGTCAACGCATCGCTGTCGCTCGCCGGTGGGGCAATCCGCGGCTGGGACCGTAAGACGACCTACTACTACCAGATGATCCAAAGTCTCGCCGAGCACTACGAGTTCGACATCGAGACGCCGTTCGACAAACTGGCGAAGAAGATTCAGGACATCGTGCTGTATGGCAGCGGCAGCGACAAAATCCAGTTCAAGTATGCGAACTCGCGGGGTATGCAGATCAATCGGCTGCACCGCTTCGAGGGCGTTATTCCCAACCTCGATCGCCGCTACCGCGAGACCGAGTCCGGCGCGGTCCGCGAGGAACTCACCCGCTTCCTGAACAGCCAGGCCTGCCCCGACTGCGAGGGCACCCGGCTCAATCGCGCGGCGCGACACGTGTTCATCACGGAACGCTCGTTGCCCGAGCTCACGCACATGTCGGTGGGCAACGCCCGCGCGTTCTTCGAACAGATGGAATTGGAAGGCTGGCGGGCGACGATTGCGGACAAGATCGTCAAGGAGATCGGCGACCGGCTGGGCTTCCTGTCCGACGTCGGCCTCGACTACCTGTCGCTCGACCGCAGTGCCGAGACGCTCTCCGGCGGCGAG
>CALZMR010000324.1 GCA_945788575.1 uncultured Woeseiaceae bacterium | reverse complement strand
CTTCGGCCAGGCGAAACAGATCAGCGGGAGACAGCCGATAGTGAAAACAGCTTTAGCATAGAAGTCTCTTTCTGTTTTGAAGATGAGGATTTCTCGAATGAATTGAGTCAGTCTCTGCGACGAATTGTTCGGGAGCGCAATAATCTGATCCACAAGAGGCTGATTCCATTTGATCCCAAGTCAGTCGAGAGCTGTCGAGAGTTGATAAGAGAGCTTGATGAGCAACGCGCCCGTATCAAGCCACAGTTCGAGGCGCTCTCTGCTATTTGCTTGAGCTTGAAGGAGTACTTCAAGGAGCTAAAGGACTACGTGGATTCAGAGTCATTCGTTGATGACCTGAATCGCTAGAGAAGAATAGCGCATCGCAGTCCTGGACAGGCACACTAGAGTCAGTCTTATGTGCCTGTCCAGGTATCCGCAGCTAGTTCGCTACACGGGTCCTGCGGGGCACAAATCCCATCTCCGTCAGTCGCTCCACGGTTGCCGGATCGAGCGTTGAGTCAACGACATCGCGGGCAGCCAGTTCCAGGAGATCGGCGTTGCACTCCGAGATGTAGTAGTGCGTTGGAACACTTGCTATGGCTTCAGCAATTTCGGCGCGAACCGCCTCGGGGTCTTGTTCTGCAGAACGTGCCGCTTGCGGGCAGGAGGCGGGCCAGCGATCGAGATCTGCCGACATAATTGCAAAGTCGATGCTTTCAATCACGATACCGTCGGTTGCCAGTTCGTCCTTGAATCTCGTCCAGAACAGCCGACGGTATCCGTCCGAACGGCCGGTATAGGCCAGGATGCCCTGCCCCACGTGCTGCGAGGGCCAGAAGTTTCTTATCTGCCGCAAGTCGCTTTCGTCCTCCGTCAGCGTGTTGGAGACAGAGAAAATCAGTGCGCGCTCAAGAACGCGCGGCTCCGCACGAAGTTCTCGCAGGACGACCTCCTGAATCGAGTCCAGGCCAGAGTTGTCGACCATCCCGCCATCGGCAAGGTGCCAGTATTCCAGTCCTTCTCCGTCGCAGGTTGCCGGCACTTCGATGGTGATTGGGCCGACGATCCCGGGAAACGCGGCCGAGGTGGTGACCGCAAATGACAACGGCATGTCTTGCGGGGCAGGCTGGTTGCAGTTTGGCGGCGCTATTCCGTGCCCTCGCAGTGCCGGGTCATCCAATGGACTGGCACCGATGTCGCTTGCCATGGCCGGCGGATCATCGGACAGGCACCTGTTCGAGAGCACGACGCGCCGGCCGCTGTCGTAGCTTGTGGCGTTAATCAGAAGTACAGGTGGATACACGCCGTCGTCTACCATCCTCGCGTTCCTGGCGGCGAGGTCGCCGAACGTCATGCCACCCAAAAACCGGGCGTCGAGTGTTTCCTGCAGTGAGAATGCCATGCGGGTATTCGATGCAAGGCGAAACCCGGAGGTCTGACGACTAACCATCGATCTGAAGAAGTGGCTGCGCATGGCCAGCTTGAACTCCGAAAAGAACTCGCGCCAGCAAGCATCCTGCTCTTCAGTTGAATGCAACGCGCCGCACTCGGGCAGATTAGCGGCGTAATAGCTTGCTGCGAAGCTGCCCCCGGAGACACTCGAGAGATGCGTGACGTGATCGGTGTAGCCATGCTCCCAAAGCGCCTCCATAACCGCGGCGCTGAAAACCGATGCGCGACTGCCGCCGCCCGAAAGAGCAAGCCCGACAATCTGTTCCGGAGTCTCCGTCGGCGCCGGTGTGGCGCAATCTTCTTCACTTAGTGGCTCACTAAGCTCCACGGTATAGTGAATGGCGTTCATTGCAACGCAGCCGGCGAGGTTCGCCACGGCAGCCACGAATGCCAGTCGCAGGAATATTTTCATTATTCGATTTCCTTGGCGCCCGCTCGTCAGCACCCATCACCGGTTAAGCGAAGGTAACACTTTTGGACAGGCACATTAGAGTCAGTCTTATGTGCCTGTCCAAAAGATCCGCCCTCTACCCGCTCCTGATGCTGGGCGCCATCCTCGTGTTCGTCGTCGGCTGGCTGCGCCTCGGCCTGCCGCGGCGATACGAAGCCGTGGAGCTCGGGAAGATGCAGGCGATGGATGCCTGAAACCGGGGGAAATCGGGAAATCGGGGTCTGACCCCTATTACTTGCTACTCACATTGTGCGTGCTTCGTCAGAAAACGATCCAGGCTATTCGCGAACCGCTGTTTGTCGCGCTGATTGAACGTGGCAGGCCCGCCGCCAGTATCAACGCCGGATGCTCGCATTGTGTCGAGAAAGTCTCGCATGTTGAGGCGGGCGCGAATGTTCTCGGTGGTATGCATCTCGCCTCGCGGGCTCAGTGCGTGACCACCTTTTTCGATGACTTCTGCGGCAAGCGGGATGTCACTCGTGATGACGAGGTCACCGGCATCCAGTCGTCTGACAATTTCATCATCAGCGACGTCGAATCCCCGCGCAACCTGAAGCGTGTTTATGTTCGGCAACGAGGGCGTGTTTAACGCCTGGTTCGCAACCAATGTCAATTGCACACCCGTTCGATCAGCGGCTCGGAAAAGAATTTCCCTGGCTACAACCGGACAGGCGTCTGCATCGACCCATATTTTCACTCGACGATGTCTCGGGCATTCGCACAACGGCGTCGAACGGCCTCGGCCGGTACAAACAGCTCCGCCATCAAGTATTCTTTGAAGTCAGCAGCGAACGGCTGCTGTTCAACCGACTCGGCCATACAACTGAGCCACTGATCACGTTCCGCCGTGGCAATAGCAAGGTGTGCGTGAACTCTGGGAATGCCGATAGCGCCATATTTTTCGTTGTAGAGCTTCGGGCCGCCCAGCCAACCGCAAAGAAATCGAGCCAGCTTGTCGCGCGACACGTCCGTTTGTTCCGGGTGCATGGCGTGGATTGTGGCGAAACGCGCATTGCTACCCATACGGTCGAAGAACGCATCAACGAGGCGTCGAATGCCGGCCTCGCCACCCGCGGCCTGAAAAGAGGCATCGCCAGTCCCGTATGGCGTGTTGGTATGGAGATTCATCGAGGGACTTTACCCGAATTCTGAGGGCAGCTTTGGACAGGCACAGTAGATTCAATATTATGTGCCTGTTCTATAATCGTCTGGTTCGGTAGGGGATCGAGAATTCGGGGTCTGACCCCGATTTCCAGGTCGATGTCATCAAGCAGGGCGGGCGACGGCCTTGCCTAACGTAACAACTCGTGATCGGGTGGCAGCTGATGGGTGACCCACATCGCCAGTCGATGCCTGATCTTGGGCATGTTCAATTGATTCGCTGGCAGTGGTGCTATTTTCTTGTCGTGCACCAGCAGGCGATACGCATACTCGATCTTGAGGTCATGAGAATCGGTT
>CALZMR010000323.1 GCA_945788575.1 uncultured Woeseiaceae bacterium | reverse complement strand
CCCACGGTAAGAAGAGCAGCTGGAGGAGCTGCGGCGCTCTCCCAAACGCCGCGGACTCATCCCACGCCTCTTCCTACACATGTGCCGACCGAGACGGGTTCCGTGCAGTTTATTTTCGGCTCAGTCCAGCCCGATGACGAGAGCATCGATGTCCTCGGGCCCGAGAACGTCGCCCCATCCCATTCCAGGCAGAGGATTCAGTTCGATTTCGAAGAGATTACCCTTGGCATTGATCGGCGAGCTGTCGGCGACATCCAGGAGGCCTTGCACGCAGGAGAGGGGTTCGGCGGTGCCGGGAAGATGAACCATCAGAGTCCACCGTCGCACCACGCCCCTGTCGACTACCTCCAGGAGGGGCCCGAAGTTGGCGACCGCTGTTGCCTCGGTGCCCAGGTGGTACCACCAGATGCTCTGATTGATGTCGATGGTCTCGAGCACCGGAACGTCCGCTCTGGCGGCCTGGGTTCCCGCCGTGAGGAAGGTCCCGGCCATCGAGATGGCCATCACGACCACCACGCCGAGGGCGATCCAGGTGATTCGATTCATACGATTCGTCATGGCGAGTCCTCCACGCTACGAGCTGAGCATTCCCTACGAAGATGTGGCCAGGAGCCCGGCACCAGACCGCCGGGCTCCACGGCCATGGAACGATCGCGTCTACTGCACGTCGTACAACAGGTAGTCGCAGCCACCGTTGAGGATGGTCTCCCAGTTCCCCTTGTAGACGGTGAAGACGTGCGTCTTACCGCCGCCGGAGTAGGAGAAGCCCTGCTGGAGGAAGCCGCAGCGGAGCAGCACCACGGGGCCCGCGCTGCTGCCATTCTTGCAGGTCGCCGAGGAGGTGACCTCGACGATAGGACTACCGATGATGCAGAAGGGAATCGGAGGTCCGCCGGTGTAGACTGCCGTCACGGTCGTGGACAGACAGCCCTTGTCCTTCTTCACACAGGTGGAACCGAATGCGACGCTGGACAGCGCGAAGAGCGCAGTCATGACCACGAGCAGACTGGAAAACACTCGTGAATGGCTTCGGATGGAACGGATCATCGTTACACTCCCTGAGTTGGGCGAGGTGTCAAGGAAGCGCATGGGCACCCATCGCCTCAGGAGAGTGTCCCGATACGGGCGCAGGACGACGTCCAGCGGTAGCCGGGCAGACCGAGACCGAGAGGTCTGGCCGCATCACGGCGCCGCACACGCAACCAACGAATTGTAGGAGGGAGATATCGATCGGACTCGTGTAGATTACCGAATCCAGCGGTTGGATGCAAGAGTTCTTCGCTGCCTTCACGCTGGTAGCTCTGAGCGGGTCCGGTGAATCCCAACTCAGGAATTTGCCACGATGAAGGCGCGACGTAGGCCACCGTTCCCGGCAGATCGGCGTCATTCATGAGGGCGGTAACTGACTCCATCGTATCCGGATCGACGGGGGCAAGGAAGACGGTGACGCGAGCATCCTCTACGTCGATCTGCAAGCTGTCCACCACATGGCTTCGCAACCAGTACGCTGAGCCTGTTGTCAGTGTCAGCACGCCAATCAAAAGGGTCGTGGTCACGGCACGTCGCGACCATTTCTTATGCGGCAGATGCACGCCCAATGCCCGCCACCGTGCCTCCCAGCTTCGTGGCAGGAACATTCCCAGCGATGTGCCCAGCCCAATGATGGCAAGGGCGACGTATTGGGGATGGCGGACGTAGCGATAGAGGCCAACCTCGACCGCCCCTTTGCCCGTGAATTTCGACCAGTAAATCTGGCAGAAACCCAGGACGAACAACACAATTCCCAGCAGGATCAATGGCCAGCTGATGAGGATAAGGCCATTGGCGAGCCAGCTTTCGCTGTAGGTGAAGTGCGGCAAAATGTACATCGTCAGCCACGCGGTGCTCTGGAATTCCTGCAGCGCGTTGAGCGGTGTTGCGTAAATCGAGTAGTAGTACGCCGCAAACGGGGACACCATGAAGAGTATCTCCAGCACGATCAGCGTATACAGAACCCAGGCAGACGTTTTGACCGCTTTGTCTCTGGCTGTGACGTTCATTGTCGATACCTCCTGTTGATAAGCTCATGAAACGCCCGCATGCCGCGACACGCAAGGAATACCGCGTGGTTGGTTCACTTTTTTCGCGAATGGGCATCTTGGTTCGTGAGTGGTGCGGCAAACTGCGTGAATGCAGCGCTGACGTCGCTATAATTGGATCATGACGACCGACATGGTCCGGGACTATCTAAGCACTCAGTTGCCGTTGGAGCTTAATGCCCAACTACACTTCCGCTTGCTGCGCAATGTGTTTGTCCTTGTCTTCATGAGCTCCGTCGTCATACACCTGCTGGACCAGCAGGCAGGCTCTTTGCCTGGCATGCTGATCCACGCGACCACGATCGGGCTCCTGTATACCATCGGTGTCGGAATCGCGACGGCGCTGCTACATGCTTTTCGCAATGCAATGCAGCGCGTACATGTGTGGCACGTATGGACTGTGTCACTGGCCGGGTTCATCCTCGGCTACTACTTCTTACCGGTTGATGACCTGATTGCAGGGCTGCTGGACGTCGACACCGATGGCCACGTAGGGGCATTGGGTTTCTTCCGCTTGCTGCCGATCTGGTTCCTGCTGACGTACTTGATCGTCCAGCCTTACCTGAATGAGAGCCTCAGAACGGAGCTTGCCCGCTTGCGTGACGTCAATGAAATGCTTGAACGTCGAAACAGGGGACCTGACCGAACCGACCAGCTCGTGCACTTCGAGTCAGGCCGAACTGAATTCACACTTAATGCGGACGTGATTAGAAATGTCGCTGTCGAGGACCATTATTGTTATGTGCATTATCGACATGAAGATGGCTACACAAAGCGCGACCTCGCCATGCCTCTTCGTGACGTATTCGCAATGCTGCCGTCGGATTTCGTGCAGGTTCATCGGTCTCACATCGTCAACCTACACCACATCGCATCGATAAAGAGAAAAGGCCGGAGCATTTACCTGTCACTCGACGGCGACTACGAGGTGCCCGTAAGCCGCCACAGGTTGGAGAACGTATTGCCGCTAATTCGTCAGCAGATCAGTGACTGACATTTCAGTGGCGATCGGAGCTTCTGGTCAGCCTGGAACACGATTGCCGGCTGGTGCGTAGACGTCCCGTACAAATTTGCGTACTGTAAACGCACCTAGCCTGCGGGGGGTAAGCAAGACTCCCGTTCTCAATAATAACCGATAAGAGGAAATAACATGTTTTCGACACAGTTGGTGCGCCGTTTCGGGCTCGCAGCAGTAATGACATTTGGATTGGCAATGGTAGCGACACCTGCGTCCGCGCAGCTCAAGGTCTGGGAAGACTACGAAGCGTCAGATAGCGTCTGGATCGTAACGCATGTCGATCTTGATCCCGGTACATTGGGCATTTACCTGGAGGGGCTGAAGTCCACGTGGATCGCCGCCAACGAGGTTGCCAAAGAATTGGGGCAGATCAAGGACTATGCAATTTACTCAAATCAATTTGGCGCAGCGGACGAATTTGATCTGATATTGGTGGTTGAGATGGAAAGCACCGACGACATCGCACCAAACCGCAAACGCTACGATGATTTCCTGGAAGCGTATGGTCAGGCAAACATCGATCAGGCGAACGAGAAGGTTCTTGAGCTGTACAACAAAATTCGAAGAATCAAGGGCACCTATCTGCTTCGCAAGTTAGATGTGAAGTAGCTCAAAAGCTCAATTTCGATTTGCGCTACGAATATGAGGACTTGATTAGGCGCCTTGCAGCTAAAGCTGTTGCAAGGCGCCTTTTGTTTCGCCAACGGTGATTCACTCTGTCCGGCTTCCCAGGCAGTGTGTTGGTCTGGCAGCTCGCGCTGCTATTTCAATGTAGTGCAATCGCACTCGTCTTTTCTTACTACTTTAGCGCCTGCCAAATAGGAATTTGAAGGCCCGAATCATGAAAAAAGCCGCCATCGCGCTGACCGCATTCGTCGCAATCGAGCACCTGTACATTCTTGTACTGGAGATGTTCCTTTGGACCAAGCCAGCCGGACTCCGCGCCTTCGGGCTCACACCGGAGTTCGCCGAACAAACAGCCGTGCTCGCCGCGAACCAGGGTCTCTACAATGGATTTCTTGCGGCGGGTCTGATCTGGGGTCTGATTCGAAAAGAAGAGGGGGGTTCGATTCGCGTGTTCTTCCTGAGTTGCGTCATCATCGCGGGAATCTTTGGGGCAATTACAGCCAAGCCCTCAATTCTGTATGTTCAGGCCGCTCCTGCTCTTGTCGCACTCGTTGTGACGTTACTGGCACGGCGATAGTTAATTTGAGTGGCCAGCGCAGTAAAGCTGACCAGGCTGCGACGTCTTCAAATCGCTATGCTGCAAGAATGCGCGAGCGCCTAAGCCCCCGGGCCTGTCTTCCGGCCGGTCTTGTCCATGAAGACCCGGCTTGTAATATCTTCATGCGCAACCACCACGAAATTCGGATAGTCCGCGAGCGGCGTCGCGCGCAGCGCAAACCAGCGCTTCTCAGTGGGACTGTGACAAGGGTACTCGTGATAAAAGTACGTGCGTTGCCCTTTCATCACTGCGCGAATTCCTCTTAACGCTGCGCGGGCGTTGGGGTCAAGCCCGGCCAATCGACAGACGGTCAGGTAATTGGCGCCGATACCCAAGGTGACATCGGCCATTTGGTTTGTGTCGGCAAAATCTTGCCAACTCCTGTTTACAGCCAGTATCTCACCCGTCGGGTCGAGAACTGCAATGTTGGCCGATATCGAATCCAGGATGGCCGAGGTAAACGTCAGACTTGATAAATCGGTCTCGTGTCTTTCAGGCACAGCCTGCAACCTCGCTTTTCCGGACGCGGCAATTCGGCTTAAAGAATACCATTTGAGGGGAAAACGAATCGCTGGAATTGCAGCAAGTGCCATTCACCGTGGCGTTGTGTATCGGTAATTTCTTTGGTAACAAGAGCTTAAGCGAACTGTACATTGTAGTTTTGGCCGCTCAGCGATGGTTT
>CALZMR010000322.1 GCA_945788575.1 uncultured Woeseiaceae bacterium | reverse complement strand
GCATCGTGACTCGACGCATCGGCCGCTCCGGCTCCCGCGATGACGATGACGAACTCGCCCTTCTGAACGATGTCGCCCGACTCGACGCGCTCGACAATTTCCCCAAGCGTCCCGTGCACTCCCTGCTCATGGAGCTTGGTCAGTTCGCGGCCGACGAACGCATCGCGCTCCGCGCCGAAGGACTCGGCCATGTCGGCGAGGGTCGCGGCGATGCGATGTACGGACTCGTAAAAAACGAGCGTTCGTGTTTCCGACGTCAGGGCTTCGAGTGCGGAGCGACGCGCCGCCGCCTTCGAAGGCAGGAAGCCTTCGAAACAGAACCGATCGCTGGGCAAGCCCGCGACCGACAACGCTGCAATTGCGGCGCAGGCACCGGGCAGCGGCGAAACGGGAATGGCGGCGGCGTGTGCAGCACGAACAAGGCGGTACCCCGGATCGCTGACGAGCGGCGTGCCCGCGTCGCTGACGAGCGCGACGTCGCTGCCGGCACTCAACTGCTTGAGCACGTGCTCTGCGGCCTCCGCTTCGTTGTAATCGTGCAACGCCATTTGCCGCGTTTGCACGCCGATATGCGATAGCAATCGCCCAGTGTGGCGAGTATCCTCGGCGGCAATGAGATCGACGTTCGCGAGCGTCTGGCGTGCCCGCGGACTCAAATCGTCGAGATTGCCGATGGGCGTTGCAACGATGTAAAGCGTGCCGCTCACGGTTGTTCCTGGATTGAACTACATGAATCGAAGACATCCTGCCCGTACCGGGTCTTCGCTGGCAAGCATCGCCGCGCTGCTGATTGCGGTCGCGATGTTGGGAGGCTGCGAAACGACCGGCGGTTTCGCGTCACTATCCGGTGAAGCCCGAGCGGACCGGCTCGCCCTCGAGGGTGAACACACCGATGCCGCGCGAACTTACATAGGACTCGCAAGCGAAGCGATCGGCGTCGAGCGAGACCGGCTGACGATGCTCGCCGTCGAACAGTGGCTGTATGCGGGCGACATCGAGCGCGCGAGGACCGCGTTCGGGACCATCAATCGCCCGACCGGCGGCGAACTTGCCTGGCTATGGGTAACGACCACAGCGTCGTTTGCGCTGTACGACGGCGATGCCGACCGCGCACTCGGGTTACTCGAACCGCTTAGCCGACAGCCCTTGCCACTCAATCACAGGCTGCGCGTCGAGGCGTTGCGCGCCGACGCCTGGTTCCAGAAAGGCGATTCGATGCGCGCGGTCGAGCTCATGTTGCAGCGTGAAAACTGGCTGGACGGTCGTCGTGAGATCGAAGCCAATCGCGAACGCCTGTGGCTGGGACTGCGAACCGGCAATCCGCAGGAGTTGCGCGCGGCTGCAGAACTGGCGCTGGATCCGATCGTTCGCGGCTGGTTGTCGCTTGGCTCGCTGGCGGCATCGACCGGCGGTCAGGGCATCGGCTGGTCGAACGGGATCGTTCGCTGGCGGGACCAGTATCCGAATCACCCTGCCTTCGCGATCGTGGAGGACCTGCAGCTTCCCGATCTCGTGCTGACGAGCTACCCGCGGCAGATCGCGTTGATCCTGCCGCTGTCGGGCAATGCCGCGAGCGCGGGCTCCGCGATACAGCATGGCTTCCTCGGCGCCTACTTCGCCTCGGCCGGGGGTCTCGACGACCGGCAAACCGTCAGGGTCTACGACGTCAACGCCGAGGGCGGCGCCAGCGCTGCTTACGCGGCTGCCGTCCAGGACGGCGCAGAGTTCGTCGTCGGACCGCTGCTCCGTCGCGATGTCAACGAACTGGCCAACGACATACTCGTGCCTGTGCCGGTGCTGACGCTCAACTATCTGCCTGACGACACACTGGCCCCGCCAGGCTTGTATCAGTTCGCGCTCGCGCCCGAAGACGAAGCCGTTTCAGCCGCCGAACGCGCGATAGCGGACGGCCACCTGCGGGCGCTGGCATTGGTCCCGAACAACCGCTGGGGCCGACGTGTGTTCGAGAGTTTCGCGACGCACTTCGAGGCTCTCGGCGGCACGGTACTCGATTACCGCAGCTACACGACCGGCAACCCCGATTTTTCGAACACGATCGAAGATCTCATGGCCCTGTCCGGCAGCGTGAATCGCTATCAACGACTGCGCGCGAATATTGGCGGGCCTTTGCAGTTTGATCCGCGACGCCGGCAGGACGCGGAGTTCATCTTTCTCGGGGCAGACGCAGCATCGGGCCGGTTACTGAAGTCGCAGCTCAAGTTCCACTACTCCGGTGACCTGCCGGTGTATTCCACGTCGTCGATCTACTCGATGGACGGACGCTCGGACTCGGACCTGAACGGCATCATGTTCGCCGACACGCCGTGGATCATTCAGCCACAGCCGTGGATCGCCGAGATGCCCGATATGTTCGCCGAGTACTGGCCGGAGCAGCGGCGCCTGGGCCGACTGCATGCGATGGGTTATGACGCCTACCATCTCGTCGGCTCGCTGTTCGCGGTTCGAGGCGGACGCATGGACGAGGTCGACGGCGCGACCGGCACGCTGTACCTCGACTACGACGGTCAGGTTCATCGCCGCCTGGCTTGGGCCCAGTTTCAGGGCGGCGCAGCGGTCGCACTGCCGGAACCCGAGCCGATCGGCGGCCCGATTCAGGACATGAGCGAACAGGGCGAGTTGCTGCCCCCTGAAGAGGCCAGCGGCGAGACGTGGTTCGAACCACTCGAAGACTGAGCGGCGACAACGCCGAGAATCTCGCATTCGAACGCCTCGAACGCGCGGGCCTCGAACCGGTCACACGCAACTACCATTGCCGACGTGGCGAAATTGACCTGATCATGCTCGACGGCGACTGTCTCGTCTTTGTCGAAGTGCGATACCGAGGCGGTGGCGCGAGACAGAACGCCGTCGCCACTGTCGATCGGCACAAGCAACGCAAACTCATTCAGACTGCGTCAGTCTATTTGTCCAGCAATCCTCGTTTCCGCCATCACCCCTGCCGATTCGATGTCGTCGGCATCGACCGCCAGAGCAACGGCGACGACGAGGTCACGTGGCTACGAGACGCGTTTCGCTCATAGGACGCATCAGCGCCTGTCTGTCGACAAATACGCGCCGGGATCATGCTAGAGTCTTCAACGACGAATGAGGGGATCTGAAAGCATGAATCGCGATATCGTCAACGGAATCACGGTCTTGATCGCCGGTACGCTGATCGCTGGCTGCTCCGTGCGCGATGTTCGAGACGTGGTCGTCAACTCGGCAATGCCTCCCGGTACAGCGCATGTCATGCGAGACGTCGCACGCACAGCCGACGAAGCCGAATCCGACGAGCGAGCCGAGCGTGTGGAAGAGCTAAGCGCCGAGTACCAGGAGTTGCGGGACTTTCCGCTGCAGACGACCGCGA
>CALZMR010000321.1 GCA_945788575.1 uncultured Woeseiaceae bacterium | reverse complement strand
GCCCGGATCGACGACATACGTAAGCTGATATTGCTCGTGTTCGCTCGCGAAGTTGTCGTTGGCCGACGCCGCGTAGCGCCGCAGGGAATCTACCGCGAAGTCTGCCTCGGTCAATCCGAGGTAGGTCTCGTCCGAGGTCTGATCGGTGTAGCCGAACTTGAAGCGCAGGCTTTGATAAAGGTCGCTCGCGGGGTCCGAGTCGAACTGGAACTTCGCAACGTAATCCTCGATATCGTAGCCGGTGGGACCACCGGCGGGGCCGTCGATTATCTTGAAGCCGTCGCTCTCAGCCTGAACTGTCTCGAACAGCCAGGAGAAACGCTCGCCTCCCTGGCCGATATTGATGTGCGCGTCCAGCGTGTCGTAATCGCCGCCGCGAACGTCTAAGTTCGCGGCGAACGAGTCGGGAATCGGCGTCGACAGCAGGTTGAGCGCGCCGCCCGTGGTACGCGGACCGACGGCCACCGCTGCCGGGCCCTTGAGAACCTCGATACTGCTCATGCGGCGCTGGGTCGGAAAGTAATACGCCGACGATGCCGCGTAGGGCGCGGGCGCGATCAAGACACCGTCCTCGAGTAGGGCGATTCGGGCGCTGCGGTCCAGGCCGGAGCCGCGGATGCCGATGTTGGGCCGCAGTCCGAAGCCTTCTTCCTCCTGCACGTACACCCCCGGCACGGTTCGAAGAACGCGCATGATGTCGGTCTGAAGAAAGACTTCCAGTTCTGCGCTGGTCACGACGTGAGCGGAACCCGGCACATCGGCCACGTCGCCGGTGTGGCCGATAATGGTTACCGTGTCGATGGCGTTGGACGACGCAGCCATCTGGCTGGTATTCGATTGCGCGGCCGCGGAGGCGGACGCCAGAAGGCCGGCGGCGATTAGAGCGCGGCGGCCGTTGTTCCCCAAAGTCATTGCATTCCCTCTACTTATGCACATTGGCGACAGTTCGAGCCGACACTAATGCAAATGAGAATGATTCGCAACTGCGTCTTTTACTTATTCACGAAAACCCCAGCAAACAGCGCCCCGCGTCACGCTGTCCGCTGTGACCCAGCCACTGCAACGGCGGCGCGCTTCGTGGCACCATGTCGCTTCGCCTTGTGGAGCGCAGAGGAATGATGGGGGAACCGAGTCGCAAGCTACTGATCGTAGAGGACGACCCCGGGCTGTTGAAGCAGCTCGTCTGGTGTTTCGAAGACTACGACGTGTTCACGGCGACCGATCGCTCTTCGGCGATCGCCGAACTGCGCCGTCACGAACCGATGGTCGTGTTGCAGGACCTGGGACTCCCGCCGCACCCTGAAGGCGTGGAAGAAGGGCTCGCGACGCTTTCCGAAACGCTTCGTCTCGTGCCGCAGACGAAGGTGATCGTCGTCACCGGCCACGGTGATCAGGAGAACGCGCTCACGGCGATCGGGCAGGGTGCCTACGATTTCTACGAGAAGCCCGTGGACACCGATACGCTCAAGCTGCTGGTCGATCGCGCCTTCAATATCTGCGAACTCGAAACCGAGAACCGTCGGCTTCAGAACCAGGTCAACGAGTCGCCGCTCGACGGGATCGTCGCCGCGAGCGAGGGCATGCTCGCCGTTTGTCGAATGATCGAGAAAGTTGCGCCCACCGACGTGACCACGCTGTTGCTCGGTGAGTCGGGTACCGGCAAGGAGCTGCTCGCAAGAGCGCTGCATCGACTGAGCCCGCGCGCGGAAGGCCGCTTCGTCGCCATCAACTGTGCTGCGATCCCGGAGAATCTGCTCGAGTCCGAGTTGTTCGGTCACGAGAAGGGCTCGTTCACAGGAGCGCACAAACAGAATATCGGCAAGGTTGAGCTCGCCAGCGGGGGCACCCTGTTTCTGGACGAGATCGGCGACATGCCGATGCCCCTGCAGGCGAAAATGCTGCGGTTCCTGCAGGAGCGCGTTATCGAGCGGGTTGGCGGCCGGCGGGAGATTCCTGTCGATGTCCGGGTCGTCTGTGCCACCAACCAGCGACCGGAGACGCTCATCGAGGAAGGCCTGTTCCGCGAGGATCTCTACTATCGAATCTCGGAAATCACGATCAACATTCCGCCGTATCGCGACCGCGAGGAGGGCAGGCTCATCCTCGCACGGACATTGCTGCAAAAGTATTGCCGCAAACAAAAACGGGCTCTGAACGGGTTCAGCGAAGACGCGATGCACGCCATGGAGGTGTATGCGTGGCCCGGCAACGTCCGCGAACTCGAGAACAAGATAAAGGGTGCGGTCATCATGGCCGACGGCAAACTCGTTACGGCGCTGGATCTCGGACTGACCGCCGACGAGCAAGAGCCGGAGTCATTGAACCTTCGTGAAGTGCGGCAGCGTGCCGAGTCGAAGGCAATCCGGATCGCGCTGACGAAGAGCTACGGCAATATTTCGAAAGCCTCCGAGATGCTCGGCATCACGCGTCCGACGCTCTACGACCTTCTCAACAAGTACGGCCTGTCGGCCGAAGGCTATTCCAAGAAAGCCGCCGGCCAATAACCAGTGTGCGGCTCATGTAGTACATCTGTAGGAGCCCGCCATGCGGGCGAACATTTCAGCGTTTAATCGCGGGCACGGCCCGCTCCTACAGAGCGCCGGATTCGAATCCGTATGCGACGCGCGCTGACATAACGACGATCGTTACCGTGACAGAACCAAAGCACGTCAATCTGGATTTAAGAACGGTGCTGCTGGTCACGGTCTGTCTCGCCAATTGTTCGGCGCTGGCCGGTGAGGAGTGCGATTACGAAACCCAAGACCACGCCCGTGTCCTCGAAAACCTCATCTCTGAACTAATCGAGCCGACGGAACGCCCGGCTGGCAATCACGTCGTCTGGCGCTGGGCGGATGATCGTTATGAGTACGCGAGAGTCAGCGGTTGTGTCGATGTGAAAATCGAGGTGGGAATAGTCTACGAGTTCGCGCAGGTTAGCGATCTCGTGGGCGTGCAGCGAGATGCCATCGATCTCACTTACTCATTCATGACAGGCGTCGACTTTCACAGGTTGGTTGATGCGCTCGATCAAAGGAACTATGAGACTGTCGGCCCGCAAACCCTCGACGGCACACTCTTTTTGGGTGTTTTCATCCAGCACCCGTACGGCGAGATCGTTCTCAGCCGCGAGAATAGCGATGACGAAGAGCGGATTTCCGTCAGCTGGCCTATAACCTGACTCTCGAGTAGGCCTGTATCGTTACCGCGACTTGAATGAATCCGGATTCAGGTCGTGGCGCGCCAGCAGCTTGTAGAAGTCGGTGCGATTGCGCTTTGCGAGTCTCGCCGCCTGGCTGACGTTGCCCATCGTGATCTGCAGAATCTGCGACAGATAATTCCGAGTGAATTCGTCTCGAGCGTCGCTGAACGA
>CALZMR010000320.1 GCA_945788575.1 uncultured Woeseiaceae bacterium | reverse complement strand
CGAGGTCCGCTACGGTTCGGAGCTGGGTTTTGACAATGGGGGAAACGCTGTCGGCCGCTGCCATCGACTGACGGCCCAGTAGTCAGAGTCAGGCTCCGATTCGGGCCGCGCTTCTGCCCGCGTGTGCTGTACCCGGTCGCCAAGCCGCGTGCGTTGAGGCCCGACCGGCGTATCGGTCTGCAACAGATACTTTTCATGCGGGAGCGGCAGCTCCAGGGCATTATAGAGAAGGACATCGTTCTCCTCTTGAACGACAATTTGAAGAAAGTCATCGTCGGCGCCGACATGCTGGGGCGCCTGGTACGAGGTATCCAGGCCGATGGAAATGCAGTGGGGAGTTGTTCTTACGCAGCTGGGCGGCGGACTTGCACTGTTCCTATACGGCATGCGCCGGATGACGGAATCGTTGAAGGCGGTTGCGGGCAGCGGCATGAAGAACCTCCTCGCCCGCCTGACGACCAATCGCTTCACGGCGGCATTTGCCGGCATCGTCGTCACTGCCGTCATCCAGTCGTCATCAGTGACGACCGTACTCGTGGTCGGCTTCATCTCGGCGGGTTTGCTGAACCTCGGCCAGTCGATCGGCGTGATCCTGGGCGCCAACGTCGGTACGACGATGACCGCGCAGATCATCGCATTTCAGGTCTATAAGTACGGCCTTCTGCTGATCGCCGCTGGTTTCTTCACGGAGGTCCTTGCGCGCCGCGAGCGCCTGCGGCAATGGGGCACAGCTGCCATGGGGCTCGGCCTCATATTCTTCGGCATGGAACTCATGAGCATCGCAACGGGTCCCTTTCGCGACTGGCCGCCCTTCATCGAAATGATGCGGGGGATGAGCAATCCGGCGCTGGCCATTCTCATCGGCGCCGTGTTTACCGCTATCGTTCAGAGCTCGTCAGCGACGACCGGCATCGTCATCGTGCTCGCGAGTCAGGGCCTGCTCACGCTTGAGTCGGGGATCGGCCTGATCCTGGGCTCGAATGTCGGTACCTGTGTAACCGCTTTCGCGTCGGCGGTCGGCCGGCCGCGTGAAGCCTTGCAGGCGGCGTGGGCGCACATCATCTTTAACGTTGTCGGTGTTCTGATCTGGGTGCTGTTCATTGATCAGCTCGCCGATCTGGTGCGCGCGATCTCACCGGTATCCGAGAGCCTGCAAGGTCTCGACCGCGTTGCCGCGGATTCGCCGCGGCAGATCGCGAATGCACACACGGTGTTTAACATCGCCAACCTCGTGATCTTTATCTGGTTCACCGGCCTGCTTGCCGCCGTCGTTAATCGCATCGTCCCGCCGCGCCCGGTGCCGCCGGGAATCCAGCCGAAATTCCTCGACGATTACTTCCTGAATGAATCCGCACTGGCTCTCGACACTGTCCGGCGCGAACTCGTGCATCTCGCCGAGCTTGTCGACTCAATGATCCAGCGTGCGCTGCACGCGACGCTGTACGGCTCGAGCGAAGACACAGATAGTCTCTCCGCGGCTGATGACGACGTTGACGCGCTCTACAACGACATCATTCGATTCCTCGGAAAGCTCTCGCAGCGCGACCTCGTCGCCGGGCAGCCGCAGCAGCTCAACGACTTCGTAGGCATCGCCAATTACCTCGAGAACGTCGGCGACGTCATTGAGAAAGACCTGCTTCCCATCGCCGCCAAACGCAGGCGGCTCGGCATCGAGGTTGACGAAGACGTGAGAAACCGGCTCGAGGTACTCGAAAAGGCAGTCCGCGACGCCTTCACAAAAGTCATCACGGCGGTCGAGACAGGCGATGCCGGGGCGGCGTTGGAGGTGCTCGAGAGCAAGACCATCGTGCGGGACCTGGCGGAGGATGCCGGCGCACAGTTCGCCCTGCGTCTCGCCGGGGGCGACGGGCGCGACGTCGACGTGTTCCAGGTTGAGTCCGACCTCGTCGAGATCTATCGCCGGCTCAATACGCTGTCGCGGCGGATCGCCAGACTCTCCGTCGATGCGACGCTGGCCGAGCCTCGGGATGCCGAAGCCGAAAACTGAAGCGGCCGTTCGGAGAAATCGGAAAAATCGGGGTCCGACCCCAATTCTCCCGAGAAAGCTGCTGCGTTTCCTGGGCGCGAAAGTCGTGCTGATTCCGGGCGCTGAGAAAGGCACCGACATGATGACGAAAAGGCGACGAACGAATCAGCCCGCCGGCTCCGCGTCGAAGCTGTGCGACCCGAGTTAGCCGAGCTGTGGAAGAACCAGGCTGGCGATACTCAGAAGCAGGAAGAATCCGCACATGTCCGTAACCGTAGTCAGAAGCGGACCCGACGCGACGGCAGGATCGAGCTTCAATCGTCGCAGGATAAGCGGCACGGTACCGCCGATTGATACAGCTACGACCGTATTAGCCGCGAGCGCACCACCGACAACAAGCCCCAGCACCGCGTTGCCCTTCCATAGCCATGCAGCGAATCCCAGTAGAATCCCCAGCGCGAGACCGTTTATTACGCCGACCAGAGCTTCCTTCCGCCATACCCGGATTACATCCGCAGGTACCGCAGCGCCGAGCGTCAGTTCGCGCATGCTGACAGCAACTGCCTGATTGCCGGAGCAGCCACTCATATCGGAGACAATCGGCAAGAAGACTGCAAGTGCGATCACGGCAGTCAACGTATCTTCATAAAATGCGATGACACTGGCTGCAATAATATTCAACACGATGTTAATGCTGAGCCAAGCCAGGCGACGGCGCGAACGCAGCAGTACGGGCATGCTGCGTAACTCATCGCCGCCAATAATACCGGCCGCCTTGAGGTGGTCGGCCTCGGATCGCTCAGCCACCGCTTCGAGCACAGCGCGTCGCCGCACGATGCCAATAAGCATGCCGCGGGAATCAACTACCGGTACGGCCGCAATGTCATGTTCGTCAAAGAAATCCTCGAGATCGTCAAGTGTCTGTTCAGGCGAAACCGTCAGCGCCGGCATGGCGATCTGGCCAATTGTCTTTTCCGGATCGGCAAACACAAGGTCGCGCAGCCGAATGACGCCTTTGAGCTTCTTCTGTTTCACCACAACGTAGGCGTAGTGCACAGTCAGCAACTGGTAGTCGACCTCTTCCCCTGTCAGGTCTTCGACAACTTCCCTGACTGTTTTGGCCATCGGGTATGACGCGAATTCGGTCATCATCAGACCGCCCGCCTGGTCCGGGGCGTACGAGATTAGTTCCCGTACTTCTTGTGCATCTTCCTCATCAAGCTCAGCGATGATTGCATCGGCGTCCTCGCTGTCGAGTTCCGCGAGTACGTCGGCGCGATGGTCGCTCGCCAATTCCACAACGATCGGCGCCGCATCCCCTACCGGCATATCCTCGATCAGGTCAGCGGTATGTGTATCCGGCAATTCCTCAACCAAAGACGCGGCGCGTTCAGGAGACGCCAAGCATGAACACGTCATGCAGCAGTTCCGCAGGTTCGATTTTGTCCAGCGCGACGCCAAGTTCTTCGGCCGACAAATTACTGTCAAGTAACTCGCGCAGATACGATTCCGAATGCCTGTTTCTGTTCGTCATCTGGGTCTCCTGCCCAAGGTCGCGGCGGGCGGTTGATAGCGCCACTAGCGATCAAGAGTAGCGTGATCTTACGGTCGGCGTACTACAAATCAACAGACATTTGGTCGCCGAATACTCGGCTGTGTTTTGCGAGGATAGTGGCCTCGGGCGGACCAGCCGGCGCGGCTGATTGAGGCACTCTCCGGCTCGAACCAACTACACGCGGATCTTCATTACGCCGGGTGATTGATTCCAATTTCGTAGGTCAACACGTTACCGGGGCGTCCGTTACTTTGAGCGCCTCACGGTCCTGCGCGGTTACGTAATTGAAGCAGCAATTCGAGGGAGAGCCGCATCACGGTCGCTTGGGAGCTTTTGCGAAATCAGGTATTCGGTCGGCCTTGCTCCAGATCGATAGCGAACCTGAGCGTGTCGAGTACTTTTGCGCTGTAGCCCCGTTCAAGCGCCGCTTCTTTCAAGCGGCGCATGCTGTAGGAATTTGGCCCACGCGACAGGGTGGCAAGCTTCGTCGAGCGGGCGTCCGA
>CALZMR010000319.1 GCA_945788575.1 uncultured Woeseiaceae bacterium | reverse complement strand
AACACGCGCTTTTCCGCAATGCGGCGGTCGAGGTGAATTTCCATATTGCCCGTGCCCTTGAACTCTTCGTAGATCACTTCGTCCATCTTGGACCCGGTATCCACCAGGGCGGTTGCGAGGATTGTCAGGCTGCCACCCTCTTCGATGTTGCGCGCTGCGCCGAAGAAGCGTTTCGGCCGGTGCAACGCGTTGGCGTCCACACCACCCGTCAGGACCTTACCCGACGATGGCACGACCGTGTTGTAGGCACGTGCGAGTCGTGTAATCGAGTCGAGCAGGATTACCACGTCGCGCTTGTGCTCCACCAGTCGTTTGGCTTTTTCAATGACCATTTCCGCAACCTGCACATGGCGGCTCGCAGGCTCATCGAACGTCGACGACACGACTTCACCGCGTACGGTACGCTCCATCTCGGTGACTTCTTCGGGCCGCTCGTCGATGAGCAATACCATCAGGTCGACGTCAGGCGTATTAGCGCAGATCGCCGATGCAATATTCTGCAGCAGCATCGTCTTACCGGCTTTCGGCGGCGAGACGATGAGGCCGCGCTGACCTTTACCGATCGGCGCAACCATGTCGATGATGCGCGCGGTCAGGTCCTCGGTGCTGCCGTTGCCCTGTTCGAGAAGGAGTCGATCCTTCGGAAACAGCGGCGTCAGATTCTCGAACAGCACCTTCGTGCGCGCATTCTCCGGCGCATCGTGGTTGATCTGTCCGACTTTCAGCAGCGCGAAGTAACGCTCGCCGTCCTTAGGCGGACGAATCAGACCGGAGACGGTATCGCCCGTGCGCAGCGCGAAACGACGAATCTGGCTCGGGCTGACATAGATGTCGTCAGGGCCGGCAAGATACGAGCCGTCTGCGGAGCGCAGGAAGCCGAATCCGTCCTGCAGGATCTCGAGCACGCCTTCACCGTAAGTGTCCTCGCCGAGCTTCGCGTGCTCTTTGAGGATGGAGAAGATGATGTCCTGCTTGCGGGAACGCGCAAGACCCTCGAGACCGAGTGTCTCGCCGAGTTCGACAAGAGCGGCCGCCGGCCGCGTTTTGAGCTCGGCGAGGTTCATGACGTTCTTGCTCGCTTCGAGCTGCTCGGGTGGAATTACCTCGAGATTTCCATCGTCATCAGGATACTCGTCCTGTGACGGACGCCTGCTGCGGCGGCGGCGATTGCCGGAACTCTTCTTGTTGCCGGACTTTGGCGGCCGGCTTTTCGTTTGATTACCCAAGTATCCTCTCACAGATTGCTGTCCAGGAATTCGGTTAACTGTGATTTCGACATGGCGCCTAGCTTCTGGGCTTGCGGAGCGCCGTCCTTAAAAATCATCAGCGTGGGAATGCTTCGAATACCGAACTTCTGGGGCGTGTTCGGATTTTCATCGATATTGATCTTCACGACCGACAGACGATCGGCGTATTCAGTCGCCGCCTCGTCGAGGATCGGAGCGATCATCTTGCAGGGCCCGCACCATTCGGCCCAAAAGTCCAACAGGACTGGTTTTTCCGACTGAAGTACGTCGGCTTCGAACGTACTGTCGCTGGTGTGCACGATGTTCTCACTCACCGGCTACTACCTCCTTACGAGATTGATGTTTGTGCGATATTGGTGATGCCCGCTTTCAACCCCCTGAAAGCCGACATGGCAAAATGGATGACGCTGCCTTAACTATCAGGCAAACTGTCGCAGTTCTGTTGCGAACGCAGTCCGGCTCAAATTCTGGGATCGGTGAAAGCGAAACTGACGATTGCGACGAGTGTCGCGTCGAATTAACGTCAATTTGACCGTTTCGCGAGTCAATTTGCAAGTCTTCCAACCACATTTTTTGGTTCTTTTGTATGTCTCAAAACCATCTGAGCGACCTCAGATTTGATAGTTTGCAGATCGAGGATCGGGTGCAAGCCGGTATCCGCGATGCGGGTTTCGAATTCTGTACGCCCATTCAGGCGAGCACCCTGCCCATTGCACTCCAGGGCAAAGACGTCGCCGGTCAGGCGCAGACGGGCACGGGTAAGACCGCCGCCTTTCTTATTGCGACCTATCAGAGGCTGCTCAAATCTCAACCGGACGAGGGCCAGAAGAAGCAGCCCCGCGCATTCATGCTTGCGCCGACGCGCGAGCTCGCCGTGCAGATCGCCAACGATGCGGAGGTGCTGGGCCGACACACCGGATTGGTAGTGGGCCTGGCTTACGGCGGCACGGACTACGATAAACAGCGCAACCACATCGAGGCCGGCATCGACATCCTGATCGGCACGCCGGGGCGCATCATCGACTATTTCAAGCAGGGTGTGTTCAAACTGGACCAGGTCCAGGTGGCCGTGCTCGACGAAGCCGACCGCATGTTCGACCTCGGTTTCATCAAGGACATCCGCTATCTGCTCCGGCGCCTGCCGCCGCCGGATCAACGGCTCAATATGCTGTTCTCCGCGACGCTGTCACATCGCGTCATGGAGCTTGCCTACGAGCACATGAACGAACCCGAGCTGATCCGAATCGAGCCCGACAAGGTCACAGCTGACCGCGTACGGCAGGCGATCTTTTTCCCGTCGAACGAGGACAAACTGCCGCTTCTGGTCGGATTGATCCGCGAAATGGGCGAAGGCCGCATCATGGTGTTCGTCAACATGAAGCGCGAAGCCGAACGAGTTCAGTCATATCTGGAAGCGAACGGCATCAAAGCGGCGGCAATCTCGGGCGATGTGCCGCAGAAGAAACGCCTGCGGATGCTCATGGATTTCCAGGCCGGTGACCTGCCGGTGTTGATCGGCACCGACGTGGCGAGCCGCGGCCTGCACATTCCGGACGTGCAGTACGTCCTCAACTACGACCTGCCGCAGGATGCAGAGGACTACGTGCACCGCATCGGACGCACGGCCCGCGCAGGCGCCGCAGGCGACGCCATAAGCTTCGGCTGCGAGACTTACGCGGTCTCGTTACCGGATATCGAGAACTACATCGGTCACAAGATTCCCGTCGCGAACTACGACCACTCGATACTGCCCGAACTCATCAAACCCAAGTACAAGCCACGAGAGCGAGCTCCACAACGACGTGGCGGCGGCGGTGGGCGCCGCGGCGGCGGCGGTGGGCGCCAGCGGCGAAGCGGATAAGAGCGGAGGCGACTGACCGTCGGCCTATCGCCAACCGAGCGCTCTCTCCTGAATCACCCGTTCACTCGCGCGGCAGCCGCCGCGGCGAGTGCAACATGAATTTCCTTTTTTGCGCACGACACCCCCCCATGTCGACCGGTCCGGTCCACCCGTAGCCTCCGCCCTCCGGTAGCTCCTGCCCGGAAATAAAGCGGAGCGAGCGAAGCGAGTGAGCCAGTCCGGGCAGGAGCTACCGGAGGGCGGAGGCGGAATCCTGGGATCGCCCGCAAGACGGGCTCCTACAGGGGGCGGCCTAGCCTTCCAGCATCTCG
>CALZMR010000318.1 GCA_945788575.1 uncultured Woeseiaceae bacterium | reverse complement strand
GCTGAATCCGACGATGACGCCCCAGGAAACGACGGCGGCGCTGGAGAACATCCGCCTGCTGATCACGACCGGCTGGCAGACCGAAGAACACCCATCGGAACAGATGACGGTATCCGATGAGCTCGAGCATGTTCTGTTCTTCCTGACCGACGTGCTCTATCGCGCGATTCCACCGTTCTACGAAGACGTGAAGACCGCGCTGGTGCGCATCTACGGCGAAGAGGCGATGACAAGGGACGTGCCCCAACTCCTGTACTTCGGCTCCTGGGTCGGCGGCGACATGGACGGCAACCCGAACGTCAACGCGAAGACCATCCGCGAGACGCTCGCGCGGCAGCGTTCGCTGATCCTCGATCTCTACTACCGGGAATGCGGGGCGATTTCCGCCAAGCTCAGCCAATCGACCGACCGAGTCACCGTCAGCGACGAACTGGCTGCGCGCATAGACGAGTACAAAGGCATCTTCCAGAATGCCTATCACGCGGTCCCGCCCCGGCACCGCAACATGCCTTACCGTCTGTTCCTTCGACTGATTCAGCAGCGACTACAGTCCACTTACGACGATGACGTGTTCCCGTACGAGCGCGTCGCGCAGTTCCAGGCCGACATCCGGCTCATTATTGACAGCCTTGCCGAGAACAAGGGCACACATGCCGGTATGTTTACGGTCAAGCGTCTGCTGCGACGGATACAGACCTTCGGCTTCCACCTCGTTACGCTGGACGTCCGTCAGGATGCCCGGGTGCACCGTGAGGTCATCGGCGAGTGTCTGGGCGAGGAAGATTGGGCCGAACAGACACCGGCAAATCGCGCCAAGCGGGTGACTCAGGCGATCCTCAACAAAGAGATCCCGCCGGCCCATCTGTCGACAAAAGCCCGTAAGGCGATCGCTGTCTTCGAGGCGATCAGTTTCTGCCGGCGCAAGTACGGTGGTCGATCGATAGGCCCGTTCATCGTCAGCATGACTCAGGGAGCAGACGATATTCTCTCTGTGATTCTTCTCGCGGAATGGGCCAAGCTGCACAACCGGCGCGGCGAGGTGCCGCTCGATATTGCACCGCTGCTCGAGACTGTCGACGATCTGCACCGCGGTCCGGAGATACTGAACGATTTGCTCGACTCGAAGCTGTATCGCGAGCACCTCCGTATCCGCAAGAACCGCCAGACGGTGATGATCGGCTACTCGGACAGCAACAAAGACGGCGGGCTCGCGTCGGCACGTTGGGCGTTGCAGAAGGCACAGGTCGCGCTGGTGCGGGCGGTGGAAACTCGCGACGTCGAGCTGACGCTGTTCCATGGACGCGGCGGCACTGTCAGCCGCGGTGGAAGCAAGACGCACGTCGCCGTTCTCGGCGCACCGCCGGGCACGGTGAACGGCAGGCTCCGCGTTACCGAGCAGGGCGAGATCATCAACGAGAAGTATGGTCTGCGCGGCATCGCGCTGCGGACGCTCGAGCAGGTTACCGGCTCGGTAGCGCTTGCGACCGCCATGCCGCACCACCGCGGCAACGACCATCCGGAGTGGCCGTCGATGATGGAGGTCATTGCCGAGGAGAGTCGCCGGGAATATCGCAAGCTCGTTTACGAGACGCCGGATTTCATCGACTACTTCCGCGCCGCCACTCCGATCGACCTCATCGAGCGTATGCGCATCGGCTCGCGACCGTCTGCGCGCCGCTCGAAGTCCGGCATAGAAAACCTGCGCGCGATCCCGTGGGTCTTCTCGTGGACTCAGGCGCGCTTCGTGCTGCCGGGCTGGTACGGCTTCGGCACCGGACTGGCGCGTGCCGCCGAGCAAATGGACGACACGGCATTCCGCGACATGTTCGCCGAGTGGTATTTCATGCGTGGGCTGACTGCCGATGCCGAGATGGTGCTGGCGAAGGCGGACCTCGGCATTGCCGAACTCTATTCGGAACTAGCGGGCGATCTGCACGACAAGTTCTTCCCGATCATCCGAACCGAGTTCGAACTCACTCGCGACCTGATCCTGGAATACTCGCACCATCAGGAACTCCTCGAGGGTGACACGACACTGCAACGCGCGATCATGCTGCGCAACCCGTACGTGGACCCGATGAGCCTGATGCAGGTCGACCTGCTGTCACGCTGGCGCAAGACCGACCGTCAGGATGAGGACTTGCTCGAAGCGCTGCTCGCGAGCGTCAATGGAATCGCGCAGGGCCTGCAGAACACCGGATGATCCCGGGTATGTCGCTGAGGATATCCAGAACCGTGCGTCGATTGGCCATCCTCATCCTGATGCTGACAGTGGCTGGCTGCGGCCGCATGAGCGATGTCGAAGCGCGCGCGGATTATTGGCAGCTGGAAACCGCGGATTTCATCCGTGGCCGCGTCACGCTGGACGAGTTACATACCTGGCTCCGCGAACGTGGAGCTGTTTACGCCTTTAGCGACAGCGACGTCGTTAATGGCGTCTGGGTCATAACCGTCGAGAGGGTGTATCCCGAGTCTCTTCGCTGCAAATTCATCGACATTGTTCTTAGCGTTCAGTTGGACGAGTCGCAGGTCATTCAGCACTTCTACTACAACTTCGACGGCGCCTGCTGGTGGTGACACGTCGCTGACCAAGGGCCGGACTGACTAAAGTATTTCAGTTCACTCGCGCGGCCGCCAGCCGCGTCGAGTGTAAGGTCACTTCTTTCTCTTCTTGTGACGACCCCAGACGCTGCGTTGACGGGACGGCGCCGATCATGGGTCGCCGTCCGGTAGCTCCTGGCCGGAAATAAAGCGCAGCGAGCAAAGCGAGTGAGCCATTCCGGGCAGGAGCTACCGGACGGCGATGGCGGTTTCTCTTCACCAATTTGCCCGTAAATCGGGCTCCTACGGGCACGTCGACACAGCACCGGTGGGCAGCGGCCTATCCCTTTCTACCTGGGTTCGACGATCAAATAGGTAGCTGTGCTGTCACCGACATTCAGGACTTCGTGCCACTCGATGCCGTCGCTATGCCAGCTCAGATCGTCGGCCAAATCGACTGTACGCATGCCTTCCGCGTCAGTGATCTGCATGCGCCCGCCGACGATGACGTAGCCAAAGTGTGGCGCATGGAAATGGCGTTCATGACCGACGCCTGGCGGGAACGTGCAGCGAAGCACCCGCGTGTCTTCGTCTTCATGCAGGCGTTCACAAACGGCCTCGCCCTCCCAGCCTGCGGCAAGCGGATCGGGCAACAGTTCGGCAGCGAACCCCGAAACTGCGATGCCGCCGACGGCAAGCACGATAACTGCGCTAGTCCTCAATGAATCGAGCGTCTTCCTCTTGATGTCGGGCACCCGAGCGTCCTCCGCCGGATAGCCGACAACGAGCAGCAGGAACGGCCGCTCACTGGTGGGCCGGCCGAGTATCTCATTCAGAAATTTCATCGGGCTGGGCGTATGCGTCAATGTCGCGAGCCCTGCCTGATGCAGCGCCGTGATCAGCATCCCCGTGGCGAGTCCGGTCGACTCGGTCGGGTAGTAGTGCTTCACCTTGCGGCCGTCGTCCAGGTAACCGAACTTCTGCAGGAAGACGGCGATCAGGTACGGCGCCGTTTCCAGAAACGGTTTGTCGGAGTCGGTGCCAAGCGGGGCGAGCGCGGCGAGCCACTCCTCGGGTGCCCGATGCTCGTAGAACTCACGTTCCTCGACTTCGGCCGCTTCGCGGATCTTTTTCTTGGTCTCTGCGCCGGAGACGACGACGAAGTGCCACGGCTGCAGGTTGGCGCCGCTCGGCGCCGTGTTGGCGACCATGAGCGCCGTCTCGATGATGTCGCGTGGTACCGGCCGGTCGGAGAACTCGCGCACCGTGCGACGCCGGCTCATGTCCTCATAGAAGCTGCGCAAGCGTTCGCGCATCTCCTCGATTGGATACTCGTGGTAGTTCTCGAGCGGAATCGTCGGGTAGTCGGGCTCAGTCGTCACGTTCACCTCCGGCCGCGATTGTACGTCACTCGGATTCTTCGAACGTCCAGAGCTCGGTCCAGTCCTCGGTATCGCATGCCGGCCTCATGAACGGACTCCGGGTTTCCCGAGATCAGCGGATGCCAGTCCGGCAGATCGCGGCCATTGGCGACCAGACGGTAGGCGCAGGTCGGCGGCAGCCACGCGAAGGTCTCGGCGTCGCCTGGCGTGAGCGTCACGCAGTCCGGCACCCGTTCCGAGCGGTTCGGGTAGTCGGTGCAGCGGCAGGCCTCGGTGTCGAGCAGCATGCAGGCCAGGTTCGTGTAGTAGAGCTCCCCGGTGTCCTCGTCCTCGGCCTTGTTCATGCAGCAGAGCGCGCAGCCGTCGCACAGCGATTCCCACTCCCCGGCCGACATTTGAGCAAGCGTCTTGTTTTTCCAGAACGGTCTGCTCATGCCTCAAGTCGCCCCTCGGGCGGCCGATAAAGCCCATATGAACTCCTGCAGGGATGCTTGATGATTAATCCTCCTTATCCGCTGGATGAGGCGATGCGGGCGCTGACCCTGAAGTCGCTGCAGATTCTGGATACCGCGCCCGAAGAACGCTTCGACCGGATCACCAGGCTCGCGCGGCGTTTCTTCGATGCGGACATCTGTCTCATCAGCCTGGTCGACTCGCGACGACAGTGGTTCAAATCGAAGCAGGGCCTGGAAGTCTGCCAGACAACCCGGGAACTCTCCTTCTGCGGGCACGCCATACTCGACGATGACATCTTCGTTGTCGAGGATGCGTCGTCCGATCCGCGTTTCTACGACAACCCGCTGGTCGTCGGCGAGCCGCACATTCAGTTCTACGCCGGCTGCCCCATCCAGAGCCCCAGCGGCCATCGCATCGGCACGATCTGCGTGATGCACAAGACGCCGCAGACGCTCTCGGACGACGGCCGTGCGATGCTTGCGGACCTCGCCATGATGGTCGAGGACGAGATCACGCTCATCACCCAGGCGACGATCGACGATCTCACTCAAATCTCCAACCGCCGCGGCTTCCACAATGTCGCCCGGCACGTGCTTGCCCTCTGCCGCCGCATCGGCACGCCCGCGGAGCTGGCATTGTTCGATCTCGACGGCTTCCGTGAGCTCAATGACACACACGGATCCGAGGCCGGCGATCGCATGCTGCAGGCATTCGCGCTCCTCTTGTGTCGCTGCTTCCGTTCGGCCGACATCATCGCGCGCATCGGTGGCGACGAGTTCTGCGTGTTCTTTGCCGGCTCGAAGGGCGGCTCCAAGTACGCGCTCGAGCGACTCGAAGCATTGGCGGAGAATGAGAAGGATCCGATTGTGGGTCGGCTCGACTGGAGCGTCGGCACGATCGCCTTCGATCCCGACCGCCACACGACCATCGAACGCATGCTCGCCGATGCCGACGAGAAGATGTACCAGCACCGGAGCGGCAAGCAGCACGCCTGACGCGTTGCGTTCTCCCTGATATTGCGTCATCGTCACGCGCTCTTCGACGGAGCGCTGTGTGAAAGCTGTTTTCCTCGACTATGCGACGATGGGCCCGGGCCTGAGCCTGGACGGCCTGCGTGGCGCCGTTGACGAGCTGACGGTTTACGAGAATACGAGCAAGAGCGAAGTCGTCGAGCGTGTCGGCGACGCAGAGATCATCTTCACCAATAAGAACCGGCTGACGCCCGAGATCCTCGTCGAGTTGCCGAATCTCCGTTTCGTCGGACTGACGGCTACCGGGTCCGATAACGTCGATCTCGAGACCGCGAAGAAGCATGGCGTTGCCGTCGCCAACATTCGCGACTACTGCACGGAGTCGGTCGTCGAACATGTATTCGGCGTGCTGCTGTTGCTGACCCACAGCCTGGAGCG
>CALZMR010000317.1 GCA_945788575.1 uncultured Woeseiaceae bacterium | reverse complement strand
CTGAATATAGGCCTCGCCGGAGCCGATCGTGCCGCCGAATGCCACTTCGCTGTACAGCCGTGGGCTCAGAACGAGAATGTGTGCGGTGAGCGGCAGTTCGCCGTCCGCGTTGCCGAAACTGTATTGGCTGCCGCCTTCGCTGATGACGATCTGTCCCTCCTCCAGGCTTTCGAGGCGGGAGAAGATGATCCGGCGCGCAAGCCGATCGATAAGCCGTGGTTCTTCGCGGCTGAGTTTCGCCGGACGGACGAGTTCTGTGTTCATCGTTCACTTACCATTACGTCGTTTTTCTTGGATGGATGAGGGTACAAGGGGCAGCGCTTGATCCAAAGTTTTAGGGCCTGCCAATGAATTGCGCCGATTACCTTCAGGGTGTGGAAGGGAAATCGCGTAAGGCAGCCAGCCAGCGATCTGCCGTTGATCTCGCGCCGATAGAGATTCATCGTAGCGTCGAAGAAGCGCTTGCCATCCTTGGAATTGGCCATGAATACCGATAGCCGGTCATTGGGTGCGGACAGCACCCAGTCGTAGTCGATCTCCATCGGCATGAATGGCGAGACGTGCATCTTCTTCGTGGGCGAGAACCGCCAGGCGTTGCGGACATCGCCATGGCATTTCAGGACATAGGTATCCTGCTCGCCCCACGGCGTGTTATTGACCTCGGTGACGATGTAATCGACGCGCTCGCCGTCATCGGAATAGCAGTAGTAGAAGCTTACCGGATTGAACCAGTAGCTGAAGTAGGAGAGGTTGGTCAGCAAGCGAATCGGGCCCGATGGCCGCTCACCCGACTCGGCTTCGACGTGGTCGCGGACCGCCTGGTCGAGGGGAACGTCCGCCGGGCCGAGGTGCTTGTCGCGCTTGAATCGTGCCAATGCCGGGCGGGATGTGGACCAGAACCAGCGCTTGTCGAAGAGGTTCGGCAACTCTTCGAGATCCAGCAGCATCATGAATATCCGGTATTGAAACCGGTGCAGCACTGGCGTTTTGCGCGTGTGGCTAACTCGCCCTTCGTAGATGCAGCTGTGCATTTTCCAGCCTCTCCTCAAAGTGCCCCAGCGCCGCCAGCGCGCTAACGACGCCGTCCTCGTGAAACCCGTTGCGCCAGTATGCACCGCAATAGAACGTCCGGTCCGAGTTGATCTCGGCCTGCCGCGCCTGAGCCGCGACCGTTTCGCTATTGATAATCGGGTGTTCGTACTGCACGCGCCGAATAACTCGAGACGGGTCGATACGACGATCGTCATTGAGCGTGACGCAGTACTGAGTCGACGAATCGATGCTCTGCAGGATGTTCATGTTGTACGTCACCGCGACCTGGCTCTGCGGATCTTTCGGCAAATGATAATTCCATGCCGCCCAGGCGCGTCGACGTCGGGGCATCAGTGATGCGTCCGTGTGCAGGATTGCCTCGTTCTGCTGGTAGGGAATGGCTCCGAGGACCTCGCGCTCGATCTCCGTCGCGTCGTCCAGCATGCCGAGCGCCTGGTCGCTGTGACAGCCGAGAAACACATAGTCGAACTGCTCCCGGTCACCGTTGGCCGTCCGAATCTCGACACCGGTATCCTGCCTGCGTATCGACTTCACCGGCGTATTCAGGCGTATTCGATCGCGGTGTCCACTAACCAGCTTCCCCACGTATTCGCGAGAGCCACCCTTGATGACTCGCCAGACCGGACGGTCCTTGAGCTGCAGCAGTCCGTGATTGGCGAAGAAGCGCACGAGGAAGCCAATCGGCATGTCCGGCACTGCGACGGGCTCGGCCGACCAGATAGCGGCGGCCATGGGGATGAGATAGTGATCCCGAAACTGCTGCGAGTAACCGTGTTGATCGAGGTACTCACCCAGCGGCATGTATTCGTCCGCGTGATCCGAGAAGTGCGGTGCCTGTTCGTTGAAGCGCAGGATATCCCTGATCATGCGGTAGAAGCGGGGACGAAGCAGATTGCGCCGCTGTGCGAACAGCGAATTCAGCGTTGCACCCTTGTATTCGAGTCCACTGTTCTCCGCATGCACGCTGAAGCTCATCTCGCTCGGCTGGGAGTCCTGACCGAGTTCGTCGAGCAGCGCAATGAAGTTCGGATAGGTTCGATCGTTGAATACGATAAAGCCAGTGTCGACCGGAATCGTCCGGCCGTCTTCGTCGACCGAGACGGTGTTGGTGTGGCCTCCGACGTAGCCAGCCGCTTCGAACACGGTGATGTCGTGCTCCGGCGCAAGCTTGTAGGCAGCGACGTTGCTCGCGATTCCAGTGCCGACTATCGCTATCTTCATGACCGGTTGCGTTCCGTTACCACTGCTGAGGTACGCGCTGGACGTCGTTGATGTCGTAGCCGATCGATTCGATGTACCGGATCATCTCCTGGTAGTCCTCTTCCGAGATCTCCGGCTCACGAGCCATTATCCAGACGAAGTCGCGCTTCTGCCTGCCGATGATGGTCTGTGTGTAGTCCTCATTGAGGAAGATGATTCGGTAATCGGCTTTGATCGGCCAGATGAATCGCATGCCCCACAAGGCGTTGGTTTCGGTATCGCGAATGAAACCGCGCGGGTTGTACTCCTTGAGCTTGCCGTCAAAGCTGCCGGCGCGGAATCTGAAGGTCGTATCGATGGTACCGTCCGGATTCATCGCGTATGTCTCGACGGCGTTGTGCGCGCCTTTCTCGATGAACGTGGGTATGTTCGCGATGACGTACCAGTCACCCATGAATCTTTCCAGATCGACGTAGTCGACAGTTTCCATTTCGGGCCTCTCGGCGGCACATGCGCCGAGTAGGGACGCGAGTGCGGCTATCAGAATTAATCGTAAATTGTGCATATCAGGACAACTCGTAGCGGATGATGCGACCGCCCTTTGCGGTCGATTCGAGTGCCAACCACTCGTACTGTTCGGAATACCAGAGCTTGAGTTCGAGCTGTTCGGCCCGGAGTCTGAAGGCTTGTGCGGAGACCGTCTGGCCACGCACCTCCAGCGATTCGGTCGGGAGGCGCTCCACGGTGACGTCGAGGTAGTCGCCGGATTGCGGATTCAGCAGGCGCGCCTGCTGGAGAAACCGGGGATTCCAATAGGCGAACGACATGACACACGGCGGTAGTTCGGACGTCGAATCGCCGGTGTCGATCACAAAGCTTTCACCGTTTCTCGTTCCCGACACATCGATTTGGCGTCCGTTTACACGCGTACTCGCCTCGAAGCGCTGCAGACAGTCATCCGCCCATTGTTCGGTGTTGCTGTGGTCGAAGCGCCAGGCCGGGATGAGAAGAACCCGGTATCTGAACTCCGCGACATTGACCGACTGTTGATACTCGCCGTTGTCCACGACTTCGAAAACGTGGTTGCCGATGCGCTTGTCATCGACGTACACCTCGAACTCCCAGCGGTCGACCTGCGATCCGTTCTCCTCGGCGGTGACGCTTCCTGCAGTTTGACTGGCTGCTGTTCGATTCCGTCAAAGACCCTCGACAGCCAGAGGAGCGCCGGCATCATCACCGCCCAGCCAATCGCGAGTGCGGCGAGTGCGGCCGTTTCGTTGACCAGGGTAATGCCACCGAGCTTCTGTCCCGCGATATAAGCAAGCGGGCCGCCGATCAACCCGAATGCAGATGCAAGGAGCGGGCGCTCACGCATCCAGCGCAGGGAGACGTTGAGCGTTGTCGCAAACAGCATCCACATCGTGATGATCCAGTACGGTGCTATGAAGTCCGAGAACAGGCCCGACGAATACTGCACCCAGCCCGCCGAAAGCAAGAAGCTGTCGAAGAGCGCACCCAGAATTGCGGCGCAGAGAATCAGCACGAATTCGCGAGCCGGCCGGTGCGCCACATAGAAGTGAATGGACAACACCGCCAGCGCGACGAGCGGGCCCAACCACGGCATCTGCTGCGCGCCGCCGATGACGGACGAAAGCCAGCCGATCTTGAAGGCTGCAATGTTGATTAGCATTCCCATTAGCGTGTGTTCCTCTTGAACAGATAGTGGCCGACGTACCACTCATTTCCCTTGTTGAAGTCAAACAGCTCCGCACAGGCCATGAAAAACATCCGCCAGCGCTGCCACCACAGCGACGCGTCGTCGTCGCCGTAGGTTGCGCGCAGCAAGGGCATGATCTCTGTTTTGTTCGAGTCCATGATCTCCAGCCATGCGTTGCAGGTTTTCGCGTAATGCACTCCGTTCCAGTGCCAGCGGCGATCGATCGCCAGATGCTCCGGGAACCGCAGTGCAAGGTCGGCGCTCGGCATGATGCCGCCGGAGAAGAAGTGACGGCTCATCCAGTCGCTCGGCCCGCGGTCGATGTATTGGTATGGCGTCGTTCGATGGCAGAACACGTGCATGAAGAACCGGCCGTCGTCCTTGAGCCAGCTGCTCACTCGGCGGAACAACTCACCCCAGTTGCGCATGTGCTCGAACATCTCGATCGAGACGATGCGATCGAAACGATCGTCGGTCGCGAAATCGTTCATGTCGCAGGTGATGACCTCGAGATTTCGAATCGAGCGTCGTTCGGCTTCGCCCATGATGTATTCGCGCTGCGAGTTCGAGTTCGAAACGGCCGTGAACGAGCCGTTCGGAAACCGCGCGGCGGCCCACAGCGAGAATGAGCCCCAACCACAACCCATGTCGAGGACCTTCATGCCGTCGACGATGCCGGCGCGGTCCGCGGTGATGCTGAGCGCCTCGGCTTCGGCTTCGGTGAGCGTCGAAACGTTCTCCGACCAGTGGCAGCAGCTGTATTTGCGGTGCGCGCCCATGACCAGGTTGAAGAACTCGGCCGGAACCTCATAGTGCTGCTCATTCGCGAGTTCGGGGACCAGCGCGACCGGTGAGGCGTTCATCATGTCGACGAACTGGTTCAGCGTGTCGGAAGCGACCTGCACATCTCCCGCTTTGATCTCGCGGCGACGGCGATCGTGCAGCCGACGAATTCCGGCGCGAATGACGCTGTCCGGTACGAGACCGCTCTCGGTCCAGCTCATCGCTTTCGCTGTGACATTGCTCATAAGGAACTCCAAAGTGTGGGCGAGACTATACAAACCCGCCT